>NZ_JAWRYI010000077.1:0-415 GCF_046534705.1 Pseudomonas sp. SIMBA_068 | reverse complement strand
GCTGTCGCGTACCTGATGCAAGGGCTGCCCTTGCCAGAGAACCTCGCCTGCGTCAGGGCGAGACAACCCCGTCAGCAAACGGAGAAGCGTTGTCTTCCCCGCGCCGTTGCTACCGGTGATTTGTACCCACTCTCCTGCGTTCAGCGTAAATGACAAGCCACTAAATAAGGTTCGTTCATCCCGCTCACAAAGTAACTCTCTGGCTTCAAGCATACCCACGCAATAACCCTGTTAAAAACCTGGCTCGACTTCACGCATATCGGGCAGCTTGTGCGCTATCCCTTTATGGCAATCAATACAGGTTTGCCCATCTTTCACCGCCTGGTCATGCATCTTCGCGGCAACCGATTTCTGGGCGGTTGTATCCATATACTCGAAGTTGTGACAGTTACGGCACTCCTGCGAGTTATTGTCC
>NZ_JAWRYI010000609.1:0-268 GCF_046534705.1 Pseudomonas sp. SIMBA_068 | reverse complement strand
AAACCGAACGCCGTCGCCGCCTCTATATGTCCTTTCGGCACTGCCATAAAAGCACCACGGAACGTTTCGGTAAAATAAGCACCGTAGATAAAACCGAGAGTGATAATACCAGCGACCATCGGATCGATATCAATCTGCCCGACGCCCATCGCCTCCGTCACCGTGTTTAGCGCAATCTGCAAACCGTAGAAAATCAGCAGCATCAACACTAAGTCCGGCACGCCACGAATCAGCGTGGTGTACCCTTCGAAAATCAGCCCCGAAAGCC
>NZ_JAWRYI010000608.1:0-268 GCF_046534705.1 Pseudomonas sp. SIMBA_068 | reverse complement strand
GGGTGTGAACCTGCAATCGGGCAATGGAAACCAAGGCAGCAACAGCCTGTCGATCGGCCAGGGTTGCAGTGTCTGCGCCAGCGGCGTGCGCTTCTGATGCAATGGGGCCTTGGCAACAAGGCCCTTTTTTATTCCAGTGTCCAACAGGTCATACGATCATGCGCCTCGCGACCCTCACCCTCCTGATGCTGCTCACCGGCCCTACGTGGGCGGGCACCATGGCGGTTTCCGCCATGCCTGGCGGTGCAGTCATCTTCAAGAAGGTCGA
>NZ_JAWRYI010000607.1:0-268 GCF_046534705.1 Pseudomonas sp. SIMBA_068 | reverse complement strand
AGGCGAAGGTCGTGCAGATTGGTCATGGGCGAGATGATAGAGGCAATAACATTCGATAGCAAACTATCGGTTTTGTCACCTCGGAGTCATTGCCGCACGCCGCGGCGCCAGCCTGTAACGAGCAATTCAGGCAGCAGGCACGCGGCTGGTCGAGCTGTAAGCTGGTGAATTCTCGGCGGATCGACACAGACTATACCGGCCCGACTGTGGCGATCGGGATCGCCGCTGGCGGCGAGCCGATCCGTGCGCGGGTACGGAGACATCGAGA
>NZ_JAWRYI010000606.1:0-268 GCF_046534705.1 Pseudomonas sp. SIMBA_068 | reverse complement strand
GTGTCGAGGAATTCCGGCAACCAAGGCACGATCTGCTGCTTCGCAAAAGAGGTCATCGTGTGGATCCGAAGCGTGCCACTGACCCTTGACGGAAGCCCTTCTGCCAGAGAGTCAGCTTCACTCATCGCCTCAACCACAGCTTTCGCACTGCGCAGATAAGCAGCCCCCTCCTCCGTAAGGGTGAGGACTCGGGAACCCCTCTGGAAAAGTCGAACCCGAAGCCGATCCTCTAGCCGCGCTATCAATTTACTGATGGCCGACGGAGTCA
>NZ_JAWRYI010000605.1:0-268 GCF_046534705.1 Pseudomonas sp. SIMBA_068 | reverse complement strand
CCAACGTCTGGACGAACTGGCACCGCAGCATGTGAAGGTGCCATCGGGTTCGTCGGTGCGACTGGACTACAGCGAACAGCCGCCGATCCTGGCGGTGCGCCTGCAGGAATTGTTCGGGTTGGCGGATACGCCGCGCATTGCCGGTGGGCGGCAGGTGGTGAAGCTGCACTTGTTGTCGCCTGCGCGGCGCCCGGTGCAGGTGACGCAGGACCTGGCGAACTTCTGGCGCAGCACCTATGCCGAGGTGAAGAAGGATTTGAAAGGGCGC
>NZ_JAWRYI010000604.1:0-268 GCF_046534705.1 Pseudomonas sp. SIMBA_068 | reverse complement strand
CTCTAATAAAATTTTACCACCAGCCAGTACCGCCATATTAGGGCATAGTTCAGCCACATCTTCTACTATGTGGGTTGATAATATAACGACTTTTTGCTCGCCTAAGCTTACTAACAAGTTATGAAAGCGATTTCGCTCTTCAGGGTCTAGCCCTGCAGTTGGTTCATCAACGATGAGTAAATCAGGGTCACCTAATAAGGCTTGTGCAATACCAAAACGCTGGCGCATTCCGCCCGAAAAGCCACTTACCGCTTTTGAGCGATGCTGA
>NZ_JAWRYI010000603.1:0-268 GCF_046534705.1 Pseudomonas sp. SIMBA_068 | reverse complement strand
GCATCAGCGTCAAGGCCCAGGGCCCGGCCTCGCGCTATCTGCATGAACGCATCGCTGTGGGTGACCTGCTCGACGTGCGGCTGCCCATGGGCAGTTTTACCCTGGATGAGCAAAGCGAACGGCCGATCGTACTGATCGGCGCGGGCGTGGGCATCACCCCACTCATCGCCATGTTGCGCGAGCAATTGGCCAAGCGCCAGGCCCGACGTATTCACCTGTTTCACGGTGCCCGCAGCCTGGCGGATTTACCGTTCCAGCAGGAGCTGGC
>NZ_JAWRYI010000602.1:0-268 GCF_046534705.1 Pseudomonas sp. SIMBA_068 | reverse complement strand
GCAGCGACTGTCCAATCGACTCTCCGCCGCGCAGGTTAACGGCAGAGCGAACGAAGAACAAGCGCTAAAAGCCTTTGGCCACCCTGCTACGCAATTTATTGTTCTTTCTGTTTATCCAGGGCCACCTGATACAGCACATTCTTGCGCTCGCCAGTGATTTCCGCAGCCAAAGCAGCAGCCCGCTTCAGCGGCATTTCCTTGAGCAACAGGTCGAGGATACGCATCGACTCACTACTGATCGCCTCATCACTTTCCGGTGCTGTCCACC
>NZ_JAWRYI010000601.1:0-269 GCF_046534705.1 Pseudomonas sp. SIMBA_068 | reverse complement strand
CGCTGGAGCACTGGGTGGGTGAATACCGTGGCCGCCTGGGCATCGCCCTGACCGATTGCATTGCCATGGACGCCTTTCTGCGCGATTTCGGTCCGGTGTTTGCCCGCCGCTACCAGGGACTGCGCCACGACTCCGGCGATCCGGTCGAATGGGGCGAGAAAGCGCTCGCCCACTACCAGAAGCTGGGTATCGATCCGCAAAGCAAACACCTGGTCTTTTCTGACAACCTGAATCTCGACAAAGCGCTGGCGCTTTACCGCCACTTTGGC
>NZ_JAWRYI010000600.1:0-269 GCF_046534705.1 Pseudomonas sp. SIMBA_068 | reverse complement strand
AGGGGCAGTGGGGCACCTGAAAGCGTTCCTCGAAGGCCGGGTCCAGCAGGGTGTCGCCGTCCGGCGCCTGCACCGCGTCAACGCCGGCCAGGTAAGGGTTGTGCGCCTCCAGTTGCTGCTGGATGGCCTCCCGCTGGCTGCGCTGGCCGCAGTCCAGGCACAAGACCCGCTGCAGGCTGCCGTGGAGCTCGATGACCTCCAGGCTGCCGGCCTCGTCGTGCAGGGCATCGACATTCTGAGTGATCACCCCGGCGATCCGGCCTGCGGCC
>NZ_JAWRYI010000076.1:0-416 GCF_046534705.1 Pseudomonas sp. SIMBA_068 | reverse complement strand
GTTACCGAAGGCGGCGAGATCACCTACACCATCACGCTGACCAACAAAGACGGTCTGCCGATCAACAACCATGGCGCCCTGACCTTCACGCTGAGCGACGGCAAAACCGTCATCACCGTACCGGCCAACGGCACCAGCGGTTCGATCAGCGTGACTGCCCCGGACAACGTCTACGTTGGCAGCAACCCTGCAGTGGTCAACTCCATTGCGACCGTTGCGGGCGCTGACGTCGGCAAGTTCGAGCAACTGACTCTCGACAAAACTCCGGTCACCACCACCGTTACCGATGAGCCAGGTACCCCGGGCAACCCAGGCGGCAACAACGAAGGCGATCTGGTCAAAGTCACCATCACGGCCGACCAGACTTCGGTGGCCGAGAACGTCAAACCGACCTTCACCGTGCACATCAACACCGC
>NZ_JAWRYI010000599.1:0-269 GCF_046534705.1 Pseudomonas sp. SIMBA_068 | reverse complement strand
ACGGATTTATTCATCTATGAAGCAACCAGGGGAAGAACTGCAGGAAACACTCACGGAGCTTGATGACCGGGCGGTTGTCGATTATCTGATTAAAAATCCTGAGTTTTTTATCCGCAATGCGTGCGCAGTAGAAGCGATACGTGTGCCGCATCCGGTACGCGGCACCGTTTCGTTGGTCGAGTGGCACATGGCCCGCGCACGTAATCATATTCATGTTCTGGAAGAGAACATGGCGCTGTTGATGGAACAGGCTATCGCCAACGAAGGCC
>NZ_JAWRYI010000598.1:0-269 GCF_046534705.1 Pseudomonas sp. SIMBA_068 | reverse complement strand
CCGGCTGCATCGTCATCACGCCTGTGCAGGCGGGTATCCCTGTCATCGACGGCACCAACCTGTCGCAGAACATCATGACGGCCATCGAATCGGTGGCCCAAACGCTCAAGCAAATTGAGCAGTACAGCACCCAGCTCCAGCAGTATCAGAACCAGCTCCAGAACACGATGGCCCCGGCCGCGTATATCTGGGATCAGGCGCAGTCCACCATCAATGGGCTGATGAACGCCGTCAACACGCTGGACTACTACAAGACGCAGCTCGGCAGC
>NZ_JAWRYI010000597.1:0-269 GCF_046534705.1 Pseudomonas sp. SIMBA_068 | reverse complement strand
CCTTTAAGTGCAATGTAAGCATCGATTAGGTCGTCAGTGAAAACACCACCTTGAGTTAAGAACTCGCGGTCAGCACTTAATGCATCTAGTGCTTCACCAAGTGAAGATGCAACTTGTGGAATTTCTGCTGCTTCTTCTGCTGGTAAGTCCTATAAATCTTTATCCATTGCATCGCCAGGGTGGATCTTGTTTTTGATACCGTCAAGGCCAGCCATAAGCATTGCTGAGAAAGCAAGGTATGGGTTAGCTGTTGGATCTGGGAAGCGTAC
>NZ_JAWRYI010000596.1:0-269 GCF_046534705.1 Pseudomonas sp. SIMBA_068 | reverse complement strand
GGTAAACGGCGCTGTGCCCTGGAGATGCCGCAGCAAGGCATCGATGTTCTGGCTCACATCGTGATCGCGGGTGCCTTCACGGAAGTCTTCCGCCACCTTGTTGTAGTGGCCGAGTGTGGTGGAGGTAATCTGATCGAGGTCGTCGGGCTTGAGGATCATGACAGGCAATACCGAATGCTGGGATACGCCGACTATACCTCACCGTTTGTTGAGTACCCGCGCCAGACGATCTCCACCCAATTGAATCACTGCCACCAGCACCACAAGCA
>NZ_JAWRYI010000595.1:0-269 GCF_046534705.1 Pseudomonas sp. SIMBA_068 | reverse complement strand
GGCCCTGCTCATACGCACCGTCTTGCGTCGCCGGGTAGGGCGTCTTCACCCGATTGAGGACGCTTTCCGGCAGCAGCGGACGAACCGCCTCGCGCAGCAGACTCTTCTCCCGCCCGTCGAACGTCTTCATCTGCCACGGCACGTTGAACACGTACTCGACCAGCCGGTGGTCGCAGAACGGCACGCGCACTTCCAGCCCGACCGCCATGCTCATCCGGTCGTTGCGATCCAGCAGGGTCTGCAGGAAACGCGTCAACGCGAGATACGAC
>NZ_JAWRYI010000594.1:0-269 GCF_046534705.1 Pseudomonas sp. SIMBA_068 | reverse complement strand
GGTGCCGACGCTTTTGATCTGTGGCCGCTACGATGAAGCCACGCCAGTTGTGGTCAGACCCTACCTGGAGAAGATTCCCGGCATTCGCCTGGCGTTGTTCGAACACTCCAGCCACATGCCCCACGTCGAGGAGCGGGTCGCCTGCATGGGCACCGTCGTGAATTTTCTCGATGAATGCCTGTAACCGCACGCCAGCAGCCCCCGCTACGTTACGTAGCGGGGGGCGTGGTTTTTCAGGGGCCTAGTGCAGCTTCAGGCGTGGATCGGTA
>NZ_JAWRYI010000593.1:0-269 GCF_046534705.1 Pseudomonas sp. SIMBA_068 | reverse complement strand
ATAGTTAAAGCTTGCGCTCAACGTAAGTGACACCCATGGAATGGCCGCTTTCTGCCTATGGTGACCGGCTGAAATCGGCCATAAGCGGACACTTGCTGACCTGAAGCTCTCACTCTGCAAGCAAGAAGCCCATTCTCCGCTTACCCCGCCGCCTGAAACACACAACCCCAGCACTTCCGGATCGCTTCTAGGCGCCTACAGGATGTATCTGCACGTTTGACGTAAAGCTACATCGATGCTGCTGTGGGCTATCCCATCAAGGAATAATG
>NZ_JAWRYI010000592.1:0-269 GCF_046534705.1 Pseudomonas sp. SIMBA_068 | reverse complement strand
CTGGCCGTAACGATCCCGGAACAGCAGGGCAGTTTCCTGCGTTTCTGCCAGACGCTGGGTGGACGGTCGATTACCGAGTTCAACTACCGCTACGCCGATGCGGACAAAGCCTGCATCTTTGTTGGCGTACGACTGACGCGCGGCGTAGAAGAGCGCAGCGAGATCATCAGCGAACTCACCAGCGGCGGTTATCAGGTGGTCGATCTCTCGGATGATGAGATGGCGAAACTGCACGTGCGTTACATGGTGGGTGGACGTCCTTCTAAACC
>NZ_JAWRYI010000075.1:0-416 GCF_046534705.1 Pseudomonas sp. SIMBA_068 | reverse complement strand
TCGGTCTGCTCGGCGGCGATGTCTTCCGGCAGTTCCAGGTGTACCGCACCCGGCTTTTCTTCTTCAGCCAGGCGGAAGGCTTCGCGCATGCGGGCCGGGATGTTGTCGGCCGAGGCGAACTGGTGGGTGTACTTGGTGATGGGGTCCATCATGCCGCACACGTCAATGATCTGGAAGCGGCCCTGCTTGGACTTCTTGATCGGCTTCTGCCCGGTGATCATCATCATCGGCATGCCGCCCAGGTAGGCGTAGGCGCTGGCGGTAACCAGGTTGGTGGCGCCAGGGCCGAGGGTGGACAGGCTGACGCCAGTCTTGCCGGTCAGTCGGCCGTAGGTGGCAGCCATGAAACCTGCAGACTGCTCGTGACGGGTCAGTACCAGCTTGATCTTCGACTTGCGCAGGGATTCGAGCAGGTC
>NZ_JAWRYI010000591.1:0-269 GCF_046534705.1 Pseudomonas sp. SIMBA_068 | reverse complement strand
CATCGCAGCTACTAACCCTTCAAAGATGGCAGACGCATACTCGCTTTTGCTATCTTAGAAAAAACGATTGAGCGTGCGGAAGATCTCTTTGACGATAAAAAAGTCGAACAGGCACGAGCACCTGATCGACTTTTCTCATTCATTTACTCACTTTTTTTCGGTGTGTTAAACAGTTCCTTTGGTGCCGGTTTCAGTTTTGGTGCAGAGCCGAACACGACAGGTGCAGAAATATATCTGAACCCTCCCTTTCCATCCATGCTTCGGCCATG
>NZ_JAWRYI010000590.1:0-269 GCF_046534705.1 Pseudomonas sp. SIMBA_068 | reverse complement strand
CCCACTGCCACATTTTATGACTAAGCGTCGGATGATTTTCATAAAATTGATGCGAAAAAACTAAATAACCAAGCGTAAATTCGTATGGGGGAAATAGTGCTTTTACATCGGTGTCACTATAAGGGTAACTAGACGCTTTAATTTTATCAACTTGGCAAATATCTATGCTTGAGTCCACAACCCCTTTGTTAAGTAGCTCAAATGCACTTTCTTTTGACACCGTCTCGTGAACAAAAAGAGGTTCTTTTTTTAAAACAGCGCTCAAGCCA
>NZ_JAWRYI010000589.1:0-269 GCF_046534705.1 Pseudomonas sp. SIMBA_068 | reverse complement strand
GATATCGGCCATGCCTGCGTTGGCGCACGCGTTGACCGCCAGCCTTATCCGCTGTCGCAAACCCTGACCAGCGGTCAGACGATTGAAATCATCACCGCGCCAGGCGCCCGTCCTAACGCCGCCTGGCTCAACTTTGTCGTCAGCTCCAAAGCCCGCGCAAAAATTCGTCAGCTGCTGAAAAACCTCAAGCGCGAAGACTCCGTCAATCTGGGTCGCCGTCTGCTCAGCCATGCGCTGGGCGGCAGCCGTAAACTGGCTGAGATTCCGCC
>NZ_JAWRYI010000588.1:0-269 GCF_046534705.1 Pseudomonas sp. SIMBA_068 | reverse complement strand
CGGTTGCACAATCGCCCCAGCCACAAAGCCGCCAGCGCAAGGGCTAAATCGGTACGCTGCACACCTGAAAGTTGCGTAGCCAGCTGGCGGAATTCCCCGTCGGTAAATTCCAGTTTCAGGCGCAGAATATCTGCCGAGGCGCTGCGCCCCGGTAAAGGTGCCGGAGAAAGTGACGCGGGCGGTGGCAGTTGACGACGCTGTTCCGCCCAGAATGCCGCATCACGCTGCCAGGCTTCGCTTTCGCGGTATTGCTGGTACTCTTCCACTAC
>NZ_JAWRYI010000587.1:0-269 GCF_046534705.1 Pseudomonas sp. SIMBA_068 | reverse complement strand
ATTGCCGGGTGGCTCCAACCGCCTGGCAATGTCGTAAACCACAAGCTTAAACTTCGACTTGGTAGCCCGTATCTTCCAGTGTGGGATTCATCGCCGCGGCACGAGCCAGTTCATCACAGCGTTCGTTTTCCGGGTGTCCGGCATGGCCTTTAACCCATTCCCATTTGATTTGATGTTGCCCTAGGGCAGCATCAAGACGTTGCCAGAGATCGACATTTTTTACTGGTTTTTTGTCTGCGGTTTTCCAGCCACGTTTTTTCCAGTTATGG
>NZ_JAWRYI010000586.1:0-269 GCF_046534705.1 Pseudomonas sp. SIMBA_068 | reverse complement strand
CAGTGAAGATCCGGTGCCGTAGGTGGCTTTCACCACTTCAGACTCGCCGCGCCGCTGCGCCTGTAAGGCGGCATGAGAGTCGCCGATGCGCGCCAGAATCGGCGTGCCTGGCGCTAAGCCGGGAATATCACTCACCGCGACCACGCCCTGTTCACTGGCTGAGGCGGTGATGCGCGGCAGCGCGGCGCGCGGCAGTTGAAACAGCGTCAGCAGCTCGTCGTCCCAGTCATTAAGATGCAGGCTGTAGAGTTGAGTACGGGAGGCGTTAG
>NZ_JAWRYI010000585.1:0-269 GCF_046534705.1 Pseudomonas sp. SIMBA_068 | reverse complement strand
AAATCATTTTCGTTAAGCTGCGCTAAAGAAGCGCTGTAGTTATTGTCTTCTTTATTAATAACAATGGCTTTAATTGGGTTATTCATATCATATCCTTTTAGACCGATCGTCTTTTAATTTGTAAATAAAAGTGCATTATGTAAGTAATGCACGCAAAAACATTTCAGTGTATAACGTAAGGGGTGTACTTGACTTGGTAAGTTTTGCTCGCATTACTGCGCCTTCCCAACCAATCCAAAAGTACTCGCTCATTAATTGTGTATTGACAG
>NZ_JAWRYI010000584.1:0-269 GCF_046534705.1 Pseudomonas sp. SIMBA_068 | reverse complement strand
AGCTGCCTTGTTGATACAAGTTTTGCCCATGTACGGTAAGGGTAAATTGTTTGCCGTGGCGCTCTAATAGCGCGCAGTTTACTTGCTGCTCTAGTTTTTTTATATGCTGACTTACGCCCGATTGGGTCATAAATAAGCGCTCGGCGGTTTGGGTAAAATGATTTACCTCAACCAACGTGCAAAACGTGTTTAACCATGTCGGGTTTATCATTGCAAAACATACTCAAAATGATGATTAATGATAATTTTACTTAATAACGCATGGTTCG
>NZ_JAWRYI010000583.1:0-269 GCF_046534705.1 Pseudomonas sp. SIMBA_068 | reverse complement strand
AGTACCGGTCGCGCCGCGTGGCGCGCCATTTCGTCGCGCATCCTGGTCGCGGCCGTCGGCGGCTACGCCCTGTGCTGGTCCCTGTTCCTGGCCTTGTGCGCCTGGCTGCCCTATCAAAAGGTCACCCTCTGGTACCTGACCGGGCAACTGGCGCCGCTGCCCTTCCTGTTCGCCCTGCTGGCCGCCTTCGCCGCCCGCTCGGCCGGGCAGATGGCGGCCTGGATCTTCGGCCTGGCCGGCTTTTTCTACCTGCTCGGGAGGCTGGCATG
>NZ_JAWRYI010000582.1:0-269 GCF_046534705.1 Pseudomonas sp. SIMBA_068 | reverse complement strand
AAAATAACAAAATCACAGCATTAACTGCTTACGATGCAAGCTTTGCAAAGTTATTTCATGATAATGGCGTTAACGTTATTTTAGTCGGTGATTCATTAGGTATGGTGCTACAAGGCGGTGATGATACGCTTGGCGTAACCAACCAAGATATTGCTTATCATACGCGCTGCGTGCGTGCAGGAAGCCGTGAATTATTTGTTATTGCTGACATGCCATTTATGACATATTCAAGCGTTAACGACACCTGTAAAAATGCCGCAGAACTTATG
>NZ_JAWRYI010000581.1:0-269 GCF_046534705.1 Pseudomonas sp. SIMBA_068 | reverse complement strand
CACGCGGTCGAGGTAGCCCCTGGCGACTACGAGCAGTTACCCGCTGATGCAACGCTTGGCCTGCTCTACTACCAGCACTCCACCACGAACAGTGCCTACGCCCAAGGCCACAAAATCAGTTCCGATTTCGACCTGACTTCCGACGTCGGCATTCTGCGACTGCTGCACGTCTACCAGTTGAGCGAGCGACTCACCGTCTCGCCACAACTCCTGTTGCCCTTCGGCCATGTCTCAAGCGGCGGTGACGCTTCCGCCTTGGGCAACACCAG
>NZ_JAWRYI010000580.1:0-269 GCF_046534705.1 Pseudomonas sp. SIMBA_068 | reverse complement strand
AGCGGCGTTCAGATCGCCTGTCCGGCGCGCGCTGACAAAATTTTTCCTTTCAGTTACAACTGTGGTCATACTGAAACGCTAAACGGGCATGATGTGCCTCCGATGGAATGACGGTTCTTAATATCAACAAGAGTGTTGCCATGAAAAATATCAATCCGACACAAACCGCAGCCTGGAAAGCGCTGCAACAGCATTTTGAGCAGATGAAGTCGGTAGAAATTGCCGATCTGTTCGCCCAGGATGCCGATCGTTTTGCCAAATTCTCTGCC
>NZ_JAWRYI010000074.1:0-418 GCF_046534705.1 Pseudomonas sp. SIMBA_068 | reverse complement strand
ACCGTTATGTTGATTTTTCTCAAGGGCCAACAACAAGTACCTTTGTTACTAAGCGATCACAAATTGACTATAACGGTCAATACCGCTTAAACGACACGTTAAACATTAGTGGTGGTATTAATTGGTACAATGATGACGTATCACAAAGCTCAACCATGTTTGAAGTAGAGGAACGTGATGTATTAGCGGTATTTGTTGGCGCATATTACGATGCGGACGAGTTGCTTGCTAATTTAACCGTTCGTCAAGATGACGATGAGCAATTTGGTCATGAAACAACGTACACAGCGGCAGCTGGCTATCACTTATCCGAAAACGCTACATTTAGAATAAGCCAAAGCACGGGCTTTAAAGCACCTACCTTTAATGATTTATATTTTCCACTTTACGGCAATGCTAATCTTCAACCTGAAATGTC
>NZ_JAWRYI010000579.1:0-269 GCF_046534705.1 Pseudomonas sp. SIMBA_068 | reverse complement strand
CCTGATATTGCTGGCGCTGCAGCTGATTGTCGAAGCGGCTCGCCCGATTACCCAGGCCGCCGGTGTCCAGGTGCTTTTCTCCAGCCTGACCGGCGACGTGATGCTCGATGCGCTGCTGGGTGCGGTGTTCGCCATCATCAGTTACTCCAGCCTGGCCGCGGTGCTGATCACCGCGACGCTCACCGCCACCGGCGTGATTTCGTTCAAGGTGGCGCTCTGTCTGGTGATTGGTGCCAATCTCGGTAGCGGCCTGCTGGCGATGATCAACG
>NZ_JAWRYI010000578.1:0-269 GCF_046534705.1 Pseudomonas sp. SIMBA_068 | reverse complement strand
ATTCGGGTTGGTCGTAGCCTTCGGCCAAGTGCTGGTCCTTGAGCTTGACGTAGTTGCCGGCGCTGTAGGGGAAGAACGCGCGCTCCTTGTCGGTCAGCGGCCGGGCCTGTTTCACCGGGCTGCCAACATACAGGAAGCCGCTGAGCAGGCGCTTGCCGGGCGGTACCAGGCTGCCGGCGCCGATGATCACCTCGTCCTCGACGATGGCGCCATCCATGATTGTGCTGCCCATGCCGACCAGGATGCGATTGCCCAGGGTACAGCCGTGC
>NZ_JAWRYI010000577.1:0-269 GCF_046534705.1 Pseudomonas sp. SIMBA_068 | reverse complement strand
CACACGTATAAAACTTTTCTATCGCCCGGATGGATTGAAGGGAAATCCCTCTGAAGCCCCGTTAGCCCTGAAGTGGTTCTGGTCAGGTTCAGAAGGTAAGGCGTCATTGCGAGTGACCAATCCAACCCCTTACTACGTCTCTTTTAGCAGTGGTGATTTAGAAGCTAGCGGTAAACGCTATCCGATTGATGTGAAAATGATTGCACCATTTAGTGATGAGGTCATGAAAGTCACTGGCCTTAATGGCAAAGCAAGTTCTGCAAAAGTAC
>NZ_JAWRYI010000576.1:0-269 GCF_046534705.1 Pseudomonas sp. SIMBA_068 | reverse complement strand
ACTGGCTGGGTTTCGTCTCTTTCCCATTGTGAAATTGTGACGTGAGCAACTCCAGCGAGGCGCGCAGCTTCTCGTTGTGTTAAGCGTAATTCTTTTCGTCGCGCCAGAACTCGCTGGCCTAGGGTTCTTGTATCCATAGTTAGGTAATTCTAATTTTTCTTGACTTAGGTATCCCGCGCACAATAATGTTAGAAAAGTCTAACAAGAGGGGGCTTTGATGCTTAAAGTTGACGCAATTACTTTTTTTGGCAGCAAAACAAAGCTTGCCA
>NZ_JAWRYI010000575.1:0-270 GCF_046534705.1 Pseudomonas sp. SIMBA_068 | reverse complement strand
ATACCATTCACAACATTAAGTTCGAGATTTACCCCAAGTTTAAGAACTCACACCACTATGAATCTTACCGAATTAAAGAATACGCCGGTTGCTGAGCTGGTTACTCTCGGCGAAAATATGGGACTGGAAAACCAGGCTCGTATGCGCAAGCAGGACATTATCTTTTCAATCCTGAAGCAGCACGCGAAAAGCGGCGAAGACATCTTCGGTGATGGCGTGCTGGAGATCCTTCAGGATGGATTTGGATTCCTCCGTTCCGGAGACAGCTCC
>NZ_JAWRYI010000073.1:0-420 GCF_046534705.1 Pseudomonas sp. SIMBA_068 | reverse complement strand
GCCGTCGCCAGAATCGCACTGTAGGCCAGCGCCCAGAACACGGTGGGCTGCCAGTCAATTTCACGTTGCGGCACCAGTAAAGCGACCACACTCATCACCAGCGCCGCATACAGGATCTGCCAGGATGTTAACGACAATAAATCCACGCGCGGATGACGGGCATACAGACGTTTAGCAACAATCGCGCTCGCCCCCCAACTGACGCCGGAGAGGATTGCCAGCATGGCACTTTTCATCGAAGAGAAATCGAGTTGCCACGGCTGCAACACCAAAAATAAGCCGAAAGCGGCAATCAGAATCGCGAAATATTGCCCACGTCGCAGGCGTTCACCGAGAAACAACGCGGCGAAAATCACCACCCAGAACGGCATGGTATAGCTCAGGATCGCCACCTTCCCCGCACCTCCGCTGACCAACGCC
>NZ_JAWRYI010000574.1:0-270 GCF_046534705.1 Pseudomonas sp. SIMBA_068 | reverse complement strand
CCTGTGATCAGCTCAATATTAAAACCTGCCAGTGCCGTAACTATGAGCGCCGCTTCGAGCTTGAAGAGGATTGCATCAAGTTAACGCGCGAAAATCTGACGACCTTCAACTGGCTGCCGCGCACCTGCGCCTACCGGCTGCTGGGTGAGGGCAAAGATTTACCCGTATGGCATCCGCTGCGGGCCGGTTCGAAAACAGCGATGCATGCGCAGCGTATTTCGGTGCGGTATATTGCGGTGCGTGAGAGTGAAGTGCGGGACTGGGAAGATC
>NZ_JAWRYI010000573.1:0-270 GCF_046534705.1 Pseudomonas sp. SIMBA_068 | reverse complement strand
AAGTGTCTTCGTCATCCTCTTTTGTTGAATTTAACAACCCTTTTGCGTACTCATAAATTTGCAAACCTACAGACGTTGTCCCTTTTCCAGCTGTAGAAATAATGAACATAAGTGGTTGCAAGCGTGATCCCATTCCTGATTTAAGAATGTCATACATGTCCGCAGTGTCCTGGGCGTGTACTTCGTCTAAAAGAACAAAATGAGGGCCCTTTCCATCAAGACCTTTAGTATTTTTGGATAAGGGAACAAGGCAGTTCGCATATTCCACAC
>NZ_JAWRYI010000572.1:0-270 GCF_046534705.1 Pseudomonas sp. SIMBA_068 | reverse complement strand
GCCCGTCATCCCTTCGTCCACGCCCGCGTAGTCGCGATACTCCTGGTACGACTTCGCCTTGGGATCGGTGTCCTTCAGGTTCTCGCCGTCGTACACCTGCATCTTCGAAAAGAGGCTCGAATTCTCCGGCTCGTGCAGCCGCGACAGCACCGCGAACTGCGACATCATCTTCAGCGTGCCGGGCGCGCACACCGCTTCGGCGAGCGACGAATTGCGGATCAGCTTCTCGTAGATCTTGATCTCTTCCGAGACGCGCAGGCAATACGGCAC
>NZ_JAWRYI010000571.1:0-270 GCF_046534705.1 Pseudomonas sp. SIMBA_068 | reverse complement strand
CCAGATCGCCGCCCGCCAGCGCCAGCATCGCTTTTAATTCGCCAACACGCAGCGTGTACCAGCCATTGTCTTTACCGGTCGCCAGACCCAGCAGCTCACGAACGCGGGTAAAGTCATCAAAGCCTTCATCATCAAGCTGTCCAATCAGATCCAGATACTCTTCCGGATTCCAGTTGCTGTCAGGCAGGGCCAGCAGGGTTTCACGCATGCCCGCTCCCATGCTGTTGTTCGCCAGGAACAGATCTTCTGCCGGATAGATATCAGACATGC
>NZ_JAWRYI010000570.1:0-270 GCF_046534705.1 Pseudomonas sp. SIMBA_068 | reverse complement strand
ATCCGGGTCATCTGGCGCCACGGTCTGTTCAAGCAGCCGGTTGAGTGAATCATAGCGGTAACGGGTGACCACGCCGTTGGCATCTTCCTCTTCGATGGCGCGGTTACGCAGCGACGAGTGTACAGAGGCCGACGTTTTCTCGATCGTACCGCCGTGGGGCGAGAACGTGGTTGTGGTCTTCAGGTAAGTTGGTTTTCCCTGCTCGTCGTTTATTTTTTCATAATGCCAGCGGGTTTTCGACGTGCAGGCGCCCAGCGTGGCAGTCTTCAG
>NZ_JAWRYI010000072.1:0-423 GCF_046534705.1 Pseudomonas sp. SIMBA_068 | reverse complement strand
CACAGCTTTTTAACGCTGCTACCAGTTTCTGGTTGGGGAAGTAGCGCTTGTCAAACAGCATCAGCCCCGGCCCCTGGCCCAGTTTCAGCGGGTATTTAATGTTATCAATGCCCGGAACATCGCCCGCTACGGCGGTATCCAACACGATCACGACGTCCGGTTTAATGTGTTCCGCCGAGGTTTGCGCCCCGCGTAGCCCAACTTCTTCTTCCACACTGCCAACGCCATACAGCGTAATTTCGGGATTATTCACCGTCTGCAATAGTTCAGCCATCATTGCGCAGCCGATGCGGTTATCCAACGCCTTGCCGACCACTTTATCTTCGCCCCAGCAGGCAAAATTGGCTTCCGGGCTAATAAAATTACCAATTTCCACGCCGCGCTTTTCCACCTCTTCGCGACTGTTCGCGCCAATATCAATGA
>NZ_JAWRYI010000569.1:0-270 GCF_046534705.1 Pseudomonas sp. SIMBA_068 | reverse complement strand
ACCGACGCCGAATTTGAATCCTTGCTCGACCAGTTGCATGGCAAGGGCCAGTTCGCCGCCGATGCCGTGGCGCCTGCTGCAGCTCCCGAAGCGCCTGCGGCCCCGGCCAGCACCGACATTACCGACGACGAATTCGAAGCGTTGCTCGACCAACTGCACGGCAAAGGCACGTTCGCGGCCGAAGCCCTGCCGGAAGTTGCCGCGACAGCGGCTGCGCCGACGGCTGCCAAGCCGCCTGTTACGCCGCCTGCCAGTGCGCAGCCAGCCGGC
>NZ_JAWRYI010000568.1:0-270 GCF_046534705.1 Pseudomonas sp. SIMBA_068 | reverse complement strand
GGATGAAACCAGCATCATGTTGCTGGCAGAGCAGATCAGACAGGGGATTGCCCTGCTGCGGCTGCCGGCTTCATCCACCTTTCAGTGCTCGGTGAGTATCGGGATTGCACCGGCATGCGATGCGGCGACAATTCATGAATGGCTGAGATGCGCCGATGAGGCGCTGTATCAGGTCAAGCGCGCCGGACGTAACGATGTGCAGGTGTGGCATTCCGGCACGCTGGAAACGCTGAGTGAAGTCAGGGGCAGTTAACAATGCAGCCTGAGACC
>NZ_JAWRYI010000567.1:0-270 GCF_046534705.1 Pseudomonas sp. SIMBA_068 | reverse complement strand
CCATTAGCCAGTACAAAGCCTGCGGTGCCATGCTCGCTGAGCTTTGAGATCATATGCATGATCCACGCATAGTTGGCATTACCGGTAGGCGGTGTTGGGTAACCGGCCCAACGAGCATCGTCGACTAATTCGTTATCGGCGCGCCACTGTTTTTGGTTAAATGGTGGGTTTGCCATTATGTAATCGGCTTTTAGGTCGGGGTGTTGGTCTTTAAAAAAGGTGTCGCCTGCTACATCGCCTAAGTTGCCCGAAATACCACGCACAGCTAGG
>NZ_JAWRYI010000566.1:0-270 GCF_046534705.1 Pseudomonas sp. SIMBA_068 | reverse complement strand
CATAGACCTGGACGTCGGGATGGTAAACCGGCAGATCCTGTCGCGGCGTGAAACGGATGCCATAGAGCTGCGTCGCCGCCCAGAACACGCCATTCTGCAGCACCGAATTCAGTTCAAAGTAGGGCTTAATCTGGCTCTCATCCAGATCGTAACGGGCGCGCCGCACCTGTTCGGCATAAAAACGCCAGTCCCAGGCCTGCAGGGTAAAATCGCCCTGCTGCTGATCGATGGTCTGCTGGATAGCCGCCGCTTCACGCTCCGCACGACCGC
>NZ_JAWRYI010000565.1:0-270 GCF_046534705.1 Pseudomonas sp. SIMBA_068 | reverse complement strand
GTCGGCGGACGGCGACAAAGCTCGCTTGCGCCCCGGAATGCCCCGCCTGCGTCCCTGCCAGGCGTACGTGCCCGCTCAGGGTTGCGCTGCCTCCACCCTCGCTCCAGTCGCCCCATATTTCATCCAGCACGGCATCGCAATCATAGGCCTCGCCAGAACCCGCCATCATCTTCAGTTGCACCTTCGGCAGCCGGTCGGCAGCCAGCGGGCCGTATACCTGCAAACCCTGACCGCCATAGGGCGCAGTACCCAGGTAGCCGCGCACGGCAC
>NZ_JAWRYI010000564.1:0-270 GCF_046534705.1 Pseudomonas sp. SIMBA_068 | reverse complement strand
AGCAGGCAGAACTCGCCGTCGACCATGTCGAACGTGTACGGGTGCTTGTAATTGCCGCCGTCGATCTCCGACAGCACGGTTTCCATGATCCAGACCCACGGCTCGCGATCGGCGCTCGTCTCGGCGATGTGACCGTTCATTTCGGCGAGCAGGTCGCGCGGGAAGTCTCCTTCGCTCGGATCCATGCCGGCGAACTCGCACAGGTAGCGCCAGGCGAGCGCGACGGCCGCATAGTTGCCGGCCATCCGCTTCGCGCCGTCGTCCTCGCCG
>NZ_JAWRYI010000563.1:0-270 GCF_046534705.1 Pseudomonas sp. SIMBA_068 | reverse complement strand
CACCTGGTCGACCCAGCCCGCGCCGCGATAGTCGACAGCCGCGTCCACCCCCAGGGATCGCGCGAGATCGAGCTTCTCCGGCGAACCGGCAGCGGCGATCACCTGGCGCACCCCGGCATTGCGGGCGAGCTGGACCAGCAGCGATCCCACCCCGCCTGCAGCGGCGTTGACCAGGATCGATTTTCCCGCCGGCGGGCTGCGGCGAAGGAGATGAAGGGCCGTCAGCCCCTGCACCATCAGAGCAGCCCCCGCCTCGAAGGACAGCCCGTC
>NZ_JAWRYI010000562.1:0-270 GCF_046534705.1 Pseudomonas sp. SIMBA_068 | reverse complement strand
CATCAAAAAATTCAGCGATGCCGACTTCCCGCACTGGACGGGGTGGCGGATGGTGGACGATGACACGGACAACAACAGTCAGTGTAATTCCCCCCTTATCGCCGGATTACAGGATAGCGGGCATTTCAGCGACCTGAGCAGCCGTCTGGTCTGCCATTTTCCGCTGGAGTGGAATGCTGCCACCTTTGACCAGCGCTATGCCTGGCTCAGAACCGGCTCTGACGATGTTCCTGCCATGTCTGAAGAAGACTATAAACGGCTGAAAAGTCA
>NZ_JAWRYI010000561.1:0-270 GCF_046534705.1 Pseudomonas sp. SIMBA_068 | reverse complement strand
ATCAAACTCAATGTTGACCTTGAAGTTGCCTGTGCACGTAAACCCGACCATAAACGGGAATCGCTGGCGAGGAAGATTGCCATAACGCCACAGTTAACCTTTGGTGGTGCACAACTGGTTGATATCGATGCCAATCAGCCACTGGAACAGGTGTTGGTTGATGCAGAAAAAGCGATTACGGATTTTATGACCGCGCGTGGTTATCACTAGTCAAAAATGGAAATGCCCGATCGCCAGGACCGGGCATTTTCAGGAAGCCTTCCTGAAAAT
>NZ_JAWRYI010000560.1:0-270 GCF_046534705.1 Pseudomonas sp. SIMBA_068 | reverse complement strand
CAATGAAAACTCGCGACTCGCAATCAAGTGACGTGATTATCATTGGCGGCGGCGCAACGGGAGCCGGGATTGCCCGCGACTGTGCCCTGCGCGGGCTGCGCGTGATTTTGGTTGAGCGCCACGACATCGCAACCGGTGCCACCGGGCGTAACCACGGCCTGCTGCACAGCGGTGCGCGCTATGCGGTAACCGATGCGGAATCGGCCCGCGAATGCATTAGTGAAAACCAGATCCTGAAACGCATTGCACGTCACTGCGTTGAACCAACCA
>NZ_JAWRYI010000559.1:0-270 GCF_046534705.1 Pseudomonas sp. SIMBA_068 | reverse complement strand
ATGCCGACGGAGCCTCGGTCTTCGGAACCGGCGCCACGTCGGTGTTCGCGCTGATCGACAACGTTGCGAACGACCTCCGCACCGGCGTGAACGTCACCCCGCGGCTGGCGGAGATCGACGACAGGATGAAGGCGATCGTGGGAGAGCACGCGGAGGTCGGCGGACGCCAGACCCGCATCGACAAGGCGAAGGATGCGCTCGCCGTCGGGGCCAACGCTCTCGAGGGCCAGCGCTCGTCGCTGGAGGATGTGGACCTCAGCAAGGTGATCC
>NZ_JAWRYI010000558.1:0-270 GCF_046534705.1 Pseudomonas sp. SIMBA_068 | reverse complement strand
ACATCCCTGGTACTTAAACTACATCCCGACGACAACGTTGCAATCGCACGTGCTTCGATACCTCAAGGAACCGTGGTTACGGAGTTCGGTAATATCGTGGTGTTCGCCGATGTCCCCGCAGCGCACAAGATTGCCCTTGCACACGTAAACCCAGGTGATCCTGTTCTGCGTTACGGCCAGATTATTGGCTTTGCTACTAAATCCATTGAGCCAGGCGATTATGTGCATACGCACAATCTGGAGATGGCGACGTTCGACCGAGACTACGCG
>NZ_JAWRYI010000557.1:0-270 GCF_046534705.1 Pseudomonas sp. SIMBA_068 | reverse complement strand
AAGCTGAGCGCGGTATTACTATCCAGTCTGCGGCTGTAAGCTGTTTCTGGAAAGATCACCGTTTCAACGTTATCGATACTCCTGGACACGTTGACTTCACAGTTGAGGTTTACCGTTCACTTAAAGTACTTGATGGCGGTGTTGGTGTTTTCTGTGGTTCTGGTGGTGTTGAGCCACAATCAGAAACTAACTGGCGCTACGCGAACGAAAGTATGAATAACGAATTACCAGCCTTAGGTAAAAAGCACTTAACATGCTGTGATGTTGCAT
>NZ_JAWRYI010000556.1:0-270 GCF_046534705.1 Pseudomonas sp. SIMBA_068 | reverse complement strand
AGAGGAAACATTGGTAATTGATGAACATGCACTCAGCGAAGATATTAACGACTGGCAGCAAAATATCAGTAATAGTTGGAATAAAATTGTTGATAGTTTTATTACTATTAGGCGCCATGAAGGGATTGCTATTGAACCTTTACTAACTGATCAAGAGCGTAATTTAATTAATCAACGAATTAAATTAAATATAGCACAGGCGCAGGACGCATTATTAAGTAAGCAAGCGAGTATATACTTTAGTGCGTTAAGCGAAGCTAAGCGCTTAAC
>NZ_JAWRYI010000555.1:0-270 GCF_046534705.1 Pseudomonas sp. SIMBA_068 | reverse complement strand
CGGATGGTTGTAACCGTGAATCGCCGCCCACCACGAGGACATCCCATCCACCAGCTCACGGCCATCGGCCAGTTGCAGCTGAAAACCCTTTGCGGCGACCACCGGGTAGCAGGGCAGCGGATCCTGCATGGAGGTGTAGGGATGCCAGATATGCTGGCGGTCAAAGCGGGCATCGTCTGAAGAGAAAACGGGGATAGTCATCGGAGTTGTAAACCAAAATAAAAAAATATAGTTTACAAGTATAACCCTGCTTTTCGTCGGGATGACACC
>NZ_JAWRYI010000554.1:0-270 GCF_046534705.1 Pseudomonas sp. SIMBA_068 | reverse complement strand
ACGTGGTCAACAACACTTAATGACTATGAAAAATTTAGATACATAGTCAATTACTTTACCCGAATGCGTTTTTTAACCCGCAATAATATGCTTGACCTTAATGCAAAAGGCGCAATAGCAGATAGTAATTCGTTAACACCTTGGTTTATGCACAAGAATATTCTCACACTTAAGGATGAGCTTATTTTTGGCCACTGGGCATCGCTTGAAGGTAAAACAGACCTCAATCACATTCACGCGTTAGATACAGGCTGCGTGTGGGGCAACGGG
>NZ_JAWRYI010000553.1:0-270 GCF_046534705.1 Pseudomonas sp. SIMBA_068 | reverse complement strand
ATAACTACGGCCCCACCGAAGCCACGGTGGTCGCCACTTCCGGCCGCGTGCGCGCCGGGCAGGTGCTGCACATCGGCAGGCCGATCGCCAATGCCCACACCTACCTGCTCGATGGGCAGTTGCGCCCGGTGCCGGTCGGTGTGGTCGGCGAGTTGTACGTGGGCGGTTGCGGTGTGGCGCGGGGCTATCTGAACCGTGCGGACCTGACCGCCGAGCGTTTCCTGCAAGACCCATTCAACCCTGGGCGCATGTACCGTACCGGCGACCTGG
>NZ_JAWRYI010000552.1:0-270 GCF_046534705.1 Pseudomonas sp. SIMBA_068 | reverse complement strand
GTCCAATTCTCGTTCGCCCAACACACACAGAACGGAAACTCAATATCGCTTGCCAGAAAATTATTCAACGGAAGCTCTAGAATGCGGCGGCCATTGAACCAGTAATAGTAGAAGCAAAAGCCATGGACGCCATAGAGCGCAGCATATTCGGCCTGTTGGCGAATGGTGTCCACGATTCGCAAAGCGTAGAATCCAAGATCGCGCGGAACATGTGGTTGATAGTGACCAACAAAGTTAGGTTTTGCCTTCGCGACGTTGGTCCACTCGGTA
>NZ_JAWRYI010000071.1:0-434 GCF_046534705.1 Pseudomonas sp. SIMBA_068 | reverse complement strand
GGCCCCGCACATCATCCGCATGGCGCATGACCTGCACCTGCGAGTGATTGCCGAAGGCATCGAATGCGAAGACCAGGCGGTGCTGCTCTACAGCGAAGGGGTCAACTATGGGCAGGGCTGGTTGTTCGCCCGCCCGTTGAATGCCCGCCAGTTTGCCGAACTGGTCACCCGCGGCCGGCGCGAGGGGGCTGGGCGGCGGGCCAACGATGAGTCCTGAGGCCCGCCCCGCTGGCTACACCGGCAATGCCATGTAGAACTGGGTGCCCTGCCCCGGGCGGGAAAACACGCCCATTCGGCCGCCGTGCAGTTGCACGATCTCCTTGCACAACGCCAGGCCCAGCCCTGCACCCCCCTTCTTGCGCCCCACCTGCACAAAGGGCTCGAAGATACGCCCCTGCTGCCCATAGGCGATGCCCTCGCCGTTGTCCTCGACG
>NZ_JAWRYI010000551.1:0-270 GCF_046534705.1 Pseudomonas sp. SIMBA_068 | reverse complement strand
CCGAACAAGAATAAAAACGGATAGAAACGTGTATGCCTGACCATTCTCTTTTTCGATTACGGATACTTCCGTGGTGCATTGCGCTGGCAATGTCAGGGAGTTATAGCAGTGTCTGGGCTGAAGACGACATTCAGTTTGATTCCCGTTTTCTGGAATTAAAAGGCGACACGAAAATTGATCTGAAGCGTTTTTCCAGTCAGGGATATGTTGAGCCCGGAAAATACAATTTACAGGTTCAACTAAATAAACAGCCATTGGCGGAAGAGCACG
>NZ_JAWRYI010000550.1:0-270 GCF_046534705.1 Pseudomonas sp. SIMBA_068 | reverse complement strand
ACGCCCAGGTAACAGGCGAGGAAGCCGTAGCCGTACTGGTAGGCCAGGCCGACTGAGCCATAGAAGGCCCAGGCACTGGCGTATACGCCCAGCGACAGGGTGTAGGTAAGCGGGTGGCGAATGATCGAGCGCGGGATGACCCCCCGCTCGCTGATCCAGGCCACGCCAAACAGCACCATGAGGTACCCGGCGCTGATCATGATCATCTGGGTCAGGCTAAAGCTCATCGGCATCTCGTTGGCTCTGCAGGATGAAGGTGACGACGATCAG
>NZ_JAWRYI010000549.1:0-270 GCF_046534705.1 Pseudomonas sp. SIMBA_068 | reverse complement strand
TTACCGCCCGGCAATCAAAGCAAAATGCCGTGATGGATTCTGCCCCATTGGCGAAACCGTGGCTCTCAGCAATGTCGATAATCTGACTATCTATACCGAGATCAACGGGCGTCCTGCCGATCACTGGAACACCGCCGATTTACAACGTAACGCCGCACAGTTGCTGAGTGCCCTGAGCGAATTTGCCATGCTGAATCCAGGCGATGCCATTCTGCTCGGCACGCCACAGGCGCGCGTGGAAATACAGCCAGGCGATCGCGTGCGTGTTCT
>NZ_JAWRYI010000548.1:0-270 GCF_046534705.1 Pseudomonas sp. SIMBA_068 | reverse complement strand
CAGCAGGATCTGCTGAATCTGTCGAAACGTGCCTGGCTGGCGCGTAAGCCCATCAGCCAGGGCGGCCTGCTGAAATACGTCCACGGCGGCGAATACCACGCCTACAACCCGGACGTGGTGCGCACGCTGCAACAAGCGGTACAAAGCGGCGAGTACAGCGACTATCAGGAATACGCGAAGCTGGTTAATGAGCGTCCGGCAACCACGCTGCGCGATCTGCTGGCAATTACGCCGGGTGAAAACGCGGTCAACATTGCTGATGTTGAACCG
>NZ_JAWRYI010000547.1:0-271 GCF_046534705.1 Pseudomonas sp. SIMBA_068 | reverse complement strand
CATCGCCTTAACCGACGATGATTGCCTGCGTCGGGACGTGATAAAAACGCTGATTTGTAACTTCTCGCTGAATTTTGCCGCGACAGAAGCGCAATGGGGCATTCGCTTCAGCGACTATTTTGCTGAGGACCTGGCGCTGCTGAAACCGTTGATAGCCGATGGGCTGGTGGAACAAACCGCTACGGGGCTGGAGGTGACGGGAATTGGCCGGTTACTGATCCGCAATATCTGCATGTGCTTTGATCGCTATCTGCGTCAGAAAGCGCGTCAG
>NZ_JAWRYI010000546.1:0-271 GCF_046534705.1 Pseudomonas sp. SIMBA_068 | reverse complement strand
CGAACCGAAACCGGTATCGAAACAGGATATCGATATGGGCGATGCACAGGCGGCGATGCAGCAGGCCGAGGTGCGTCTGAGCCAGCGCTATACCACGCCGCGCGAATACAACATGCCGATGGAACCGCACGCCTGTGTCGCTGAGTGGCAGGATGGACGCATGACCGTCTGGGAGCCGAGTCAGTGGGTGGCAGGCGCGCAGGTGGAAATCGCCGAGTGGATGGGCATTGACGTTGAAGATGTGCGGATTATTTCGCCCTATGTCGGCGGG
>NZ_JAWRYI010000007.1:0-358439 GCF_046534705.1 Pseudomonas sp. SIMBA_068 | reverse complement strand
TCGCCGATGGTAGTGTGGGGTTTCCCCATGTGAGAGTAGGTCATCGTCAAGATTCATTTCGCAAAACCCCTATCTGCACATGCAGGTAGGGGTTTTGTCTTTGCGGCGCAAATATCCCCAGTTCTGGCCGACTCCTGTAGGAGCAGCCTTGTGCTGCGAAGAGGCCGGTAAGGCTAAAGATTATCTTGGGTTGCAATGGCCTCTTCGCAGCACAAGGCTGCTCCTACAGGGGCCGCGGAAACAGGTCAGGATCATGAAATGTACGTCATTAATGCCTGATGATCCGTAGAGCAATGCTACGCTCGCGGAAATACTCAGCACGGATACCCACCATGGACATGAACTGGCACCAGGCCCTGCAAGAGAGCCTGAGATGGCTGGCAATCGCTTCGTTCATCACCCTTGTCTGCTTTACCGCTGCCGCGACACTGGCTGTCCGTTGCACACGCTGGGGCAGCCAGTTCTGGCAGCTTGCCGGGCCCTACTTCAGTTTCAGGCGCAGTTGGCGGCCACTATTGGTGTTTGCGCTGTTGCTGATGTTGACGCTGTTCTCGGTGCGCCTGAACGTACTGTTCTCGTTCTGGTACAACGGCTTCTACAGTGCCTTGCAAGGCCTGGATCAATCCGCCTTCTGGTACATGCTCGGCGTCTTTGCCGTACTGGCCACCATCCACGTGCTGCGCTCGCTGTTCACCTTCTATGTAACCCAGGCATTCAGCATTCGTTGGCGGGTCTGGCTTACCGATCGCCTGACCCACGACTGGATGCATGGCGATGCCTACTACCGTGGTCAGTTTCTGGCCGAGCCGGTGGACAACCCTGACCAGCGTATCGAGCTGGATGCCAATGCATTTGTCACCAACTCGGTCACCCTGGCCTTGGGCGCTGTCAGTGCACTGGTGTCGCTGGTGGCCTTCACCGGGATCCTCTGGTCGCTGTCGGCACCGCTGGCGGTTGCCGGTGTGGAAGTCCCCCGGGCGATGGTGTTTGCCGTGTACCTGTATGTCATCGTTGCCACCTGGATTGCCTTCCGCCTTGGGCGCCCGTTGATCCGCCTGAACTTCCTCAATGAAAAACTCACCGCCAACTTTCGCTATGCGCTGATGCGCCTGCGCGAGAATGCCGAGAACATTGCCTTCTACCAAGGCGCCTTGGTGGAGCGTGGCACGTTGCTGGGCCGCTTTGGCGCCTTGATCGTCAATGCCTGGGCGCTGGTGTTCCGGAACCTGAAATTCAGTGGTTTCAACCTGGGTGTTAGCCAGGTTGCCGTGGTGTTCCCGTTTATACTCCAGGCGCCACGCTTCTTCAGCGGTGCGATCAAGTTGGGTGACGTCATGCAGACCGCCCAGGCCTTTGGCCAGGTGCAGGATTCATTGTCGTTCTTCCGCGAATCTTACGATGCATTCGCTCAATACCGGGCCACCCTCGACCGTCTGACCGGTTTTCTTGATGCCAACGAGCAGGCGAGCGCCTTGCCGCGTGTCACCACCGAGGCTCAGCAACATGCGTTGGAAATCACTGATCTGCAGGTACTGCGGCCAGACGGGCATGCGCTTGTCGCTGACCTTGACCTGAGCCTGCACGCCGGTCAGGCATTGTTGATCAAGGGCCCGTCGGGCAGTGGTAAAACCACGCTGCTACGAGCCCTGGCGGGTCTTTGGCCATACGCTGAAGGTAAGATCAGGCGCCCGCCAGGCCATCAGGCGTTGTTCCTGTCGCAGCGCCCCTACCTGCCCCTGGGCGACTTGCGGGCGGCCATCGCCTACCCGGCAGCCAGCAAGCCCGAGGACGAAATACGTATGCAACAGGCCTTGCGCCAGGTCAACCTGGCTCATCTGGCGGAGCGGCTGGAGGTCAGTTGCGACTGGTCGCATATTCTCTCGGTGGGTGAGCAGCAGCGCCTGGCGTTCGCACGGGTGCTGTTCAACCGGCCTCAGGTAGTGTTCCTCGACGAGTCCACTTCGGCGATGGACGAAGGGCTCGAGCACGCCCTGTATTCGCTGCTGCGTACGGAAATGCCGGGTGCGCTGCTGGTCAGTGTTGGCCATCGCAGCACACTGGCGGGGTTCCATACTCACCGGCTTGAGGTGGATGGGCGCGGGGGCTGGTCGTTGCTCAAGCAGGAACCGGCGTTGGCCTAATCCGGTGTGCTCACCGTAACAGCATCACCCCCACCAGGGTGGTGCTGGCAAGCCCTGCGCCGACCAGGAAGGTTGCCTGGAACCCCGCACCATCCCACAACAACCCTGCCACCACGCTGGCCGCCAGCAGTGCCACCCCGGTCAGCAGGTTGAACAGGCCGAAGGCGGTCCCGCGCAGGTTGGCGGGTGCGCTGTCGGCGATCATGGCCGCGAAGATGCCCTGGGTGAAGCCCAGGTGCAGCCCCCAGGCGGCAACCCCCAGGGCCAGCGCCGTCCAGCCAGGCAGCAGGGCCAGCAACAGGTCGGCGGCGATCAGCATCCCCAGCCCCGTCATCAGCACGCCGTGGCGCCCCAGGCGGTCCGACAGCACTCCGGCAGGGTAGGCCGACACCGAGTAGGCCAGCGCCATCAGCACCAGCACCGCCGGCGCCCACATTGGCGCCAGGCCCATGTCCTGGGCGCGCAGCAGCAGGAAGGCCTCGCTGAAGCGGGCAAGGGTGAACAATGTGGCCAGGCCGATCAGCCTCCAGTAGGCCGGGCTCAGGCGGACCAGTTCGTGTACCGCCAGCGGTGCGCGCACGGGCCGTGTCGTGGCCGGCGTTTCAGGTTCGCGGACGAAGGCGATGAGGATGTACACCGCCACGAACGCCGGGATCACCGCCACCCAGAACACCGTCTGGAAGTGGCTCGCGGTCAGCCACATCAGTAAGATCGCCAGCAATGGCCCGAGGAAAGCACCAACCGTATCCAGCGCCTGACGCAGGCCGAAGGCGGCGCCACGCAACTCGGGGGGCGTGACATCCGCCACCAGCGCGTCGCGCGGCGCCCCACGAATGCCTTTGCCGACCCGGTCGACGAAACGTGCTGCGGTCAGCCACTCCAGCCCGGAGGCCATGGGGAATACCGGCTTGGTCAGCGCCCCCAGGCCATAGCCGAGCACCGTCAGCAGCTTGCGCTTGCCCAGCCGGTCGCTGAGGGCACCGGAAAACACTTTGCTGATCGAGGCGGTTGCCTCGGCGATACCTTCGATAACGCCCATCGCCACCACCGAAGTGCCGAGCACGGTGACCATGTACAGCGGCAGCAGGGCGTGGATCATCTCCGAGGAAATGTCCATGAACATCGACACAAAACCCAGCGCCCAGACACTGCGCGGGATCTTAGGCAGGGTTCGGGTGGCATTGGCGGAGCTGCTGACTTCATTGCTGCGCATCTGGGGGCTCAGCAGTGTTCCTACGATTCAAACTGTAGGAGCCCGGGCGCATGATGCAAACCGTCCGGCAACCTCAAACACTCAACCAAAGTGCCAGGGCCGCCAAGGTCACCAGCAGCACCGGCACGGTCAGCAGTACGCCGACCTTGAAGTAATACCCCCAGCCGATCACCACCCCTTTGCGCGCCAGCACATGCAGCCACAGCAACGTGGCCAGGCTGCCTATCGGGGTGATCTTCGGCCCCAGGTCGCAGCCGATGACATTGGCGTAGATCATCGCCTCGCGCACCACGCCCTGGGCTTCGCTGGCATGGATCGACAAGGCGCCGATCAGCACACTGGGCAGGTTGTTCATCAGCGACGAGAGCAGCGCCGCAATCAGCCCGGTGCCCAGCGTAGCCGCCCACAGCCCATGCCCGGCGAGCCAGTCCAGTACCCCGGCAAGGGCGTCGGTCAGGCCGGCATTGCGCAGCCCGTACACCACCAGGTACATCCCCAGCGAAAACACCACGATCTGCCACGGTGCTTCGCGCAGCACGCGGCGGGTTGAAATCACGTGGCCGCGGGCGGCCACGGCAAACAGCACGGCGGCGCAGGCCGAGGCCACCGCGCTGACCGGGATGCCCAGCGGCTCCAGCACGAACAGCGCGGCCAGCAACACCACCAGTACCACCCAGCCCGCACGGAACGTGGCGCGATCGCGCACTGCCAGGGCAGGCAACTGCAGGTCGTCGGTGGCGTACCGCAATGGGATGTCACGGCGAAAATACAGCCACAGCACCAGCAGCGTGGCCGCTACCGCCACCAGGTTCACCGGCACCATCACGGCGGCGTAGGCGTTGAAGCCGAGCCCGAAGTAGTCCGCCGACACGATGTTTACCAGGTTCGATACCACCAACGGCAGGCTTGCGGTGTCGGCGATAAAACCGGCGCCCATCACGAAGGCCAGGGTTGCCGTGGGGGAAAAGCGCAGCGCCAGCAGCATCGACATGACGATGGGGGTAAGGATCAGTGCTGCGCCATCGTTGGCGAACAGCGCGGATACCGCTGCCCCCAGCAGCACCATGAAGGCAAACAGGCGACGCCCGTCGCCTCGGGCCCAACGCGCCACATGCAGCGCCGTCCAGGCGAAGAAACCGGCTTCGTCCAGCAACAGGCTGATGACGATCAGGGCGATGAAGGTGGCGGTGGCGTTCCAGATGATTGCCCAGACGGTGGGGATATCGTGCAGTGACACCACACCGCACAGCAGGGCCAGCAGCGCACCGAAGGTGGCACTCCAGCCGACGCCGAGGCCTTTGGGTTGCCAGATGACCAGGGTCAGGGTGAACAGGAAAATCAGCGTGGCTGGGAGCATGAACAGATGGCTCGGGTTAGAGGAAGGCAAGTGTAGCCAGTGCAGAAGCCAATTACTTCAGCATGACCAGGATTCTGTGTGAGCGGGAATACGGCGCTCTACCGCGCGCTTCAGCAAAGTTCGGTTACAAACATGTAAACTTCGTAAATACGATTTACTCTCATTTGCGATTCCCTATATTTACCACCTCTGTTGGCCACCAGACTGTGTTTGCGAGGCCGGTGGGCGAGGGCTCCCGGTTTCCGACAGGGATGTGCCGTTTCGCTCATGAATCGCAGGAGATGTACCCATGCAGTGCAGAACTTCACCCAACAGCCTGGCCTTGGCGTTCGTTGCGCTGGCGTCACCGGCCGTGGTGGCCACCGCGGCCCAGGCTGAAGAGCAGCGCACGGGTGAGGTGCTGGAAGTGCCGGTTGCCGACAACGCGCTGGTGATTCAGGACACCCTGATCACCGCCGAGCGCGAGGCGCGTCAGGCCTTGGGTTCGTCGATCATCACCGCCGACGACATCAAGCGCCACCCGCCATCCAATGACCTGTCCGATATCATCCGCCGCGAGCCCGGCGTCAACCTGACCGGCAACAGCGCCAGCGGCGCACGCGGCAACAACCGGCAGATCGACCTGCGGGGCATGGGTCCGGAAAATACCCTGATCCTCATCGATGGCAAGCCCTCCAGCGCCCGCAACGCCGTGCGTTATGGCTGGAACGGTGACCGTGATACCCGTGGTGAAACCAACTGGGTGCCCGCCGAGGCAGTCGAGCGTATCGAGATCTTGCGTGGCCCGGCCGCCGCTCGCTATGGCTCCGGCGCCATGGGCGGGGTGGTGAATATCATCACCAAACGCCCCACCGACGAGCTCAAGGGCAGCGTCAGCCTGTTCACCCAGTTGCCGGAAGACAGTGCCGAGGGTGTCAGCCGCCGCGCCAACTTCAACCTCGGTGGCGGCCTCACCGATAACCTTGGTTTCCGGCTGTTCGGCGGCCTGGCCAAGACTGACGCTGACGACCTCGATATCAACGCCAGCCACGCCAACAGCGCACTGGTTGCCGGCCGTGAGGGTGTGCGCAACAAGGACATCAACGGCCTGCTCAGCTGGAAGCTGAACGACGAGCACCGCTTCGAAGCCAGTGCAGGCTACAGCCGGCAGGGCAATATCTATGCTGGCGACACCATGAACAGCAACGGCGGCAGCGACGTCGCACTGATTTCCAGCCTGTATGGCCACGAAACCAACGTCATGCAGCGCAGCACCTATGACCTGACCCACCTGGGCGACTTCACCTGGGGTACCAGCAAGACCACACTGGCCTACGAATACGTGCGCAACTGGCGCCTCAACGAGGGTTTGGCCGGTGGCCCGGAAGGGGCGATCAACGACAGCGGCGCGGCGATGTCGCGGTTGCGTAACACGCGCTTGAACAGTGAGGTCAACTTGCCGTTCGCCCTGGGCAGCACCGAGCATGTGCTGACCCTGGGGGGCGAGTACCTGTACGAGTCGCTCAACGACCAGGGCTCGTTCCGTCCGCAGAGCTTCGACCCGAGTGGCTCGGGCAGTGACGCGATCAGCGGTTTCGACCGCAGCGAATCGAAGATGACCGCCAGAAGCTACGCATTGTTCGTCGAGGACAATATCGTCATCGGCGACACGACGGTGACGCCTGGCTTGCGTTTTGACCATCACGAGATGTTTGGCGACAACTTCAGCCCCAGCCTGAACCTGTCGCACAAGCTCACCGAGGCGCTGTCGGTCAAAGGCGGCATTGCTCGCGCCTACAAGGTGCCGAACCTGTATCAGTCCAACCCCAATTACTTGCTCTACAGCCGCGGCCAAGGCTGCAGTGTGGAGCAGACCAACTCCGGTGGCTGCTACCTGCAGGGTAACGCCGACCTCAAGCCGGAAATCAGCGTCAACAAAGAGATTGGCCTGCTGTACGACCGCGGCACCTGGCGTACCAGCGCCACCTACTTCCGCAATGACTACAAGAACAAGATCATCGGCGGTACCGATGTGCTCTATGCCATCAACAGCGGCCGCCGCGTGACCCAGTGGGAAAACGCCGGCAAGGCGCGGGTGGAAGGTATCGAAGGCAACTTCTTCATCGAGCTGACGCCGACCCTGGACTGGAACACCAACCTGACCTGGATGCTCGACAACGACAATCGCGAGACTGGCGAACCGCTGTCGGTGATCCCGGAATATACCGTCAACACCACCCTTGACTGGCGCGCCACGGAGCAGCTGTCGTTCCAGGTGGCGGGTACTTACTTCGGTCAACAGAAGTCGCCGACCTACAACTACCGCACCCAGCAAGACTACGACAAGGCCGCGCAGCAGGACGTCGAGGCCTATGGCCTGGTGGACGTGAGCGCCGGGTACAAGTTCAACGCCAACTACGACGTGCGGGTGGGCGTGAACAACGTGTTCGACAAGCAGATCCTGCGTGGCGGCAACGCCAGTAGTTCGGGGGCCAACACGTATAACCAGCCGGGCAGGGCGGTGTTTGCTGCGCTGAATATCAACTTCTGAACCAAGGGGCCGCTATGCAGCCCAATCGCCGGCAAGCCAGCTCCCACAGGTCCCGCACAGCCCTTGAACCCTGTGCGGCACCTGTGGGAGCTGGCTTGCCGGCGATTGGGCTGCGCAGCAGCCCTGGCCTCATCACCGGACCTCAAGGAACCCTCCGATGATCAAAGCCCCTGCCTGGCTACAACTACTCTCCCGCAGCGCCGCCGCACTGCTCGGCGGCTACGCCCTCAGCTACGCCGCCAGTGCCTGCCTGGCCCGCATCCTGCCGCTATCTGCCGCCGATGCGGTCATTGTCGCGACCCTGCCGGCGTTCATTTTTTACACCGTCGCCATCCTCTGGGCCTTCGCCTGCCGTGATGCCCTGCGCGCCTGGGCGCCGCTGGCACTGGCTGCGCCCCTTGCCCTGATCGGTTTCTGGCCGCAGGTAATGGAGCGGCTGGCATGAAGAACACTTTCACCCAATCGATGGCCTGGCTGCACACCTGGGCCGGGCTGATCTTCGGCTGGCTGTTGTTCGCCATCTTCGTCACCGGCACCCTGGCGGTGTTCGACAAGGAGCTCAACCACTGGATGCAGCCGGAAATCCCGGCCACCCAGGTGCCCCAGGCCGACGCTGCCCGGCGCGCTATCAACTACCTGCAGGCCCATGAACCGCAGGCCGGCAACTGGGGGATCAGCCTGCCGAGCGAACGCGCGCCCGGGTTGCGCGTGTCTACCGGCGAGCGCCGCCACGGCGGTGGCGTACAACTCGACCCGCGCACCGGCGAGGCCATCGAGGTGCGCGACAGTGTCGGCGGCAACTTCTTCTTCCGCTTTCACTTCACCCTCGACCTGCCACGCAACTGGGGCATTTTCGTCGTCGGCGCGTTGGCGCTGGTGATGCTTGCGGCCTTGATTACCGGCATTGTCATTCACAAGAAGATCTTCAAGGAATTCTTCACCTTCCGGCCGAACAAGGGCCAGCGCTCGTGGCTGGATTTCCACAACGCCAGTGCGGTGCTGTTGCTGCCGTTCCACCTGATGATCACCTACACCGGCCTGGTGATATTCATGCTCATCTACATCCCCGCCGGGGTCGATGCGCTCTTTGCCGGCGACACACGCGCCTACTTCCAGGCCCAAGGCAATGCTCGCGTGGAACAGCCCCGTGGCCTGGCCAGGCAGCCGGCCGCGCTGGTGGATGTCGCACCGCTGTTGGCCCAGGCCGAGGCGCGGCTCGGGCCGATTGGCGGCTTGAATATCCGCAACCCGAACACGGCGGCGGCGCGCGTCGAAATCCGCCCCGAACTGGGCAATCGCATCGCGCTGGCCAAGGGGCAGGCCATGGTCTTCGATGGCGTCAGCGGGCAACTGCTCAGTGACGTGCCTGAATGGCGCGCGGTGCCTTTGACCCAGCGGGTCATGGTCGGCCTGCACTTCGCCCAGTTCGGCGGCTATCCGATGCGTTGGCTGTACTTCGTGTGCGGGCTGGTCAGCTGCCTGATGATCGCCAGCGGCCTGGTGCTGTTCTGCGTGAAACGCGGGCGCAAGTATGTCAATGCCACTGCCGATGCTTCGGCACGGCGCTGGTACCGGGTGGCAGAGGTGTGCAACGTGGGCTTCATCAGCGGTTTGCTGCTGGCGTGCGTCGGGCTGCTGTGGACCAGCCGCTTGTTGCCGGTGGAACTGGTACAGCGGGAGAGCTGGGAAGTACGTGCGTTCTTTGGTGTATGGCTGCTGGCGCTGTTGCATGCGGGTGTCAGGCCGGCACGCCGGGCATGGGCCGAGCAACTGTTGCTGACGGCGTTGCTGTGCATCGGCCTGGGTGCGTTTGGCGGCCTCGAAGACGCCATGCGCCTGGGCGTAGCGGCCTGTGCCTTGGTACTGGGCGTGTTGGTTGGGCTGGTGGCCTGGCGGGTGCGGCAAGCACAACCGGTGCAGCAGAAGGCCCGCACAGGGCGGCAACAGGAGGCCGAGGCATGATGATGTGGATTGCAGGCGCAGTGCTGTTCGCTTATGCCGGTATGCTCGGGCTGTGCCAGGGGCTGGAGCGGCATTACAAACAGGTGTGGAATCGCACCTGCCCGCGCGCGTGGAGGATCAGCCTGCGCAGTGCCGGTTGGTTGGCGTTGCTGGCGAGCCTGACGCTGTGTGCCCAGGCCTGGGGCTGGGCCATGGGGCCGGTGGCCTGGTTCGGCGTGCTGTCGCTGGCGGGGTTGGTGCTGGTGATGTTGCTGCCGTACTGGCCGCGGCTGGCGGTGGCATTGGTGGGGGCGCTGCCGGTGTGGGGTCTGGTGCAGGTGGTTGCCCATTTATGAACTGAACGCGCCTACAAGGGATACGCGTTAGTGCGGGCGGCGACATCGTTGCAGCCAAAAGCCTCGCAGCATGCTAAACCATGGGCCCCTGCCTGCTGCGAGAGAGCCCCCGGTGAAAGCCGTCCGCCTTACTCTGATCTGCCATGCCCTGACCCAGGCCCAGAAGACCGGGCACCTGCACCGTGCAGATGACGGCATCTTGCCGTTGACCCAACACCCCGACGCCATCGTGCCCGGCATGCAGGTGCTGACTGCGCCAGAGCGGCGAGCCTGCGAGACGGCGGCGTGGTTGTCGGGGCCGGCGCAGATCGAGCCGGCATTGGCCGATTGCGACCTGGGGCGTTGGCAGGGTTTGCCGTTGAAGCAGTTGCAAACCGAACAACCGCAGGCGTTGGCAGACTGGCTGCAGGACCCTGCCAGTGCGGTGCATGGTGGGGAGTCGTTTGCTGCGCTATGCCAGCGTGTGGCCACCTGGCTGGCGGCTTTCGACACGCCGGGTGAGTGGCTGGCGGTGACTCACCCGATGGTCATGCGCGCCGTGCTGGTACAGGTGTTGGGGTGCCCGATGCAGGCCAGCCAGCGTATCGACGTGCTGCCGCTTTCGCGCCTTGGGCTGAGCTTTACCGGGCAGTGGCGCCTGCGCCTGGGCTGAAGGTCAGAACGCCAGCTTGTAGCCGATCAGCAGCAGCATCGCCGCCAGGCATGGACGCAGCACGCGGTCGGAGATCCGTCCGGTGAGGTGGCTGCCCAGGTAAATGCCCGGCAGCGAGCCCAGCAGCAGGTAACCCAGCAGCGACCAGTCCATGTTGCCCATGCCGGCGTGGCCCAGGCCTGCTACGAGGGTGAGCGGCACGGCATGAGCGATTTCGGTACCGACCAGGCGGCGCGTGACCAGAAACGGGTACAGCAGGAACAGCGCCACCGTACCCAGTGCGCCAGCACCGATGGAGGTGAGGGTGACCATTACCCCCAGTACCACGCCAGTAAGCACGGTAAGGGTGTTCAGGCTACGGTCGCTGAGGTGGTAGTGGTCACCGGCATGGCGGCTGGCAAAAGCCTGCAGGCGTGATTTGAACAGGATGGCCAGCGCGGTCAGGATCAGTACCACCGCCAGGCCCTGCTTGATGATGGCGTTGAGCGCCGAGGTGTCGGTGTGCAGGGTGTTGAGGAACCACAGCGTCAGCGCTGCGGCGGGCACGCTGCCCAGGCTGAGCAGGCCGGTGATCTTCCAGTCGATGTTCTTGTGGCGCGCATGCACCCAGACGCCACTGGCTTTGGTAATTGCCGCATAGAGCAGGTCGGTACCGACGGCCGTCGCCGGGCTGATGCCAAACCACAACAGGATCGGGGTCATCAGCGAGCCGCCACCGACGCCGGTCATGCCGACGATGAAACCCACGACCAGGCCAGCAATGGTGAAACCGAAAGAACCTACATCCATACGCTACTCGACTGCCCATCTTTGCCCGTTATCGGATGCAGCCAGCATATAGATTTTTTTATAGCCAAATAGACTTGTTCGTTATTAGGTTATAACCGGGCGCCTTCAGCGATCGGTCATCACCACCATCACATGCGCGTCCCCGCCATCCTCACTTTCCGACAGGTAGATGTGCCCCACTTGGCTGTCGAAGTACGCGGTTTCCTGCGGCCCGATGCTCACGGCTTCACCGGTTTCGAACTCGATGCGCACGCGCCCGCTCAGCACCAGGGCGAACTCTTGCCCGGGGTGGCGGATAAAGTCGTCGAACTGGCCCCGTTCGCGGGCGATGATGCGGGCATAGGCCGGGGTCATGCGCCGCTCGGGGAAGTCGCCAGCAATGGGGTGGTAGTCGTAGGTGCCGGTGGAGTACCCCGCCGCTGCAGGTAGCGAGTCGACCACCACGGTCACCGGCACCGGGGTGGTGACCGTACCGCCGGCGCGAAACAACTGGGCAATGTCGACATTCAACGCCCGTGCGGCGGCAGCCAGCTTCTCGTAGCTGACCGAGACTTGTGCCAGCTCCATCTTCGACAGGGTGGACACCGGTACGCCACTGGCTTCGGACAACTGCTTGAGTGTCATCTGGCGCGCCTTGCGCACCTGGCGCAGGCGCTGGCCGACTACAGTGCGGTCAAGCAGGGGTAGGGCAGCGGGCATTCAGGGCTCTCGGCATACGGCGTTGGTCGGGCATCTTACCTTGGACACTTGCGTATTTCTAAATTCTCATATATTAGAATTCTCATAAATGATAATTAGCCTGGCAGGAGCGTGCATGACCCCAACCTTCGACACCCTGATCATCGGTGCCGGCATTGCCGGTGCGTCGCTGGGCTATCGCCTGGCTGGCCAGCAGCGCGTACTGGTGCTCGAGCGCGAATCACAGCCTGGTTACCACTCCACCGGGCGCTCGGCGGCCATGTTCATGGAGGCCTACGGCACCGCGCAGATCCAGGCACTGACCCGCGCCAGCCGGGCCTTTTACGAAACGCCGCCGCAAGGCTTCTGTGAGCATCCGCTGCTGGAACCTCGCGGCTGCCTGTATGTGGCCAGCGTGGAGCAGCGCGAGCTGCTTGAGCAGACCCATGCGCAGAACCTGGCCAATGGCACCGAAGTCCGCCTGCTTGACCGTGACGCCGCCCTGGCCCTGGTGCCCAGCCTGCGTGGCGAAACCCTGGCCGGGGCAGTGCTTGAACCGGGTGCCATGGACCTGGACGTTCACGCCCTGCACCAAGGCTTCTTGCGCGGTTATCGCGCCGCCGGCGGAGAGCTGCGCTGCAACGCCGAGCTTGTCCAGGCCTCGTACCTGGGCGGCCTGTGGCAGGTGGAGCTGGGTGACGGCAGCCGGGTGCAGGCCCGTCAGTTGGTGAACGCTGCTGGCGCCTGGGCTGACCGCGTGGCCGAGCAGTGCGGCGTGGCGCGCATCGGCCTGCAACCTTGCCGGCGCAGCGCGTTCACCTTCCCCGGCCCGGCAGACCAGGACTTCGCCCGCTGGCCAGCAGTGATCGGCGTCGACGAAAGCTTCTACTTCAAGCCCGACGCCGGCCAGTTGCTGGGGTCGCCAGCCAATGCCGACCCGGTCGAACCCCAGGACGCCGCGCCCGAAGAGCTCGACGTCGCCTTGGGCATCTACAACATCGAAGCCATGACCACCTTGGCGATCCGCCGCCCCAGCCACACCTGGGCCGGGCTGCGCTCATTCGTTGCCGACGGGGACCTGGTGATCGGTTTCGATGCACACGCCCCCGCGTTTTTCTGGCTGGCGGCGCAAGGTGGCTATGGCATCCAGTCGGCCGCCGGCGCCTCGCGCCTGGCCGCCGACCTGCTGCTTGGCCACCCCCTGTGTCCTGGTCTTGTCAGCCAGGGGGTGGCGCCCGAGCGCCTGTCCCCGGCCCGTTTCCAGCAACCTTGAAAGGAGCATCTCATGAGCAATGACATCCAGCGTTTCCCCAGCAGCCTGCCGTTTCCGTTTTCCCGTGCGGTGAAGGCGGGTGGTTTTCTGTTCCTCTCCGGCCAGGTGCCGATGAGCACCAGTGGTGAAGTAGTGCGCGGTGATATCCAGGCCCAGACCCGCGCAGCCTGCGAGCGCATCGCCGAAAGCCTGGCGGCTTGCGGCGCGCGCTTCGATCAAGTGGTAAAGGCCACGGTATGGCTGTCGGACATGAGCCATTTCGCCGGTTTCAACGAGGTCTACAAAGAGTTCTTCGGCGCGGCGCTGCCGGTGCGTTCGACCGTGGCCTCGGCCTTGGCGCTGGGGGTGGATGTGGAGATTGAAGTGCAGGCGTTTATCGGCGACGAGTAACCAAGCACGAAGCTTTTGTAGGAGCAGCCTTGCGCTGCGAAGAGGCCAGTAAAGCCAAGCGCTTGCAACGACCTTACCGGCCTCTTCGCAGCGCAAGGCTGCTCCTACAAAAGATATGGGGTGGCAGTAAGACAACAACAATAAATCCAGAGGTTCACATGCAAGAGCAACTGAAGATTGCCGGCGCATTTGTCGGCGTGATCGTGGGGGCAGGGTTCGCTTCAGGGCGGGAACTGTTGTTGTTCTTTGTCGACTTCGGCGTGTGGGGGCTGGTCGGCGCACTGGTCAGCGCCGCCCTGTTCACCTTCCTCGGCATGGCCCTGGCGGCGTTGGGCAACCGCCAGCAGGCCACATCGCACAAGGATGTGATCCAGGCCATCTGCGGCCGCCACCTGGGCCTGTTCGTCGACTGGCTGATCACCTTTTTCATGTTCGCCGTCACCGTGGTCATGCTGGCCGGCGGTGGTGCGCTGCTGGAGCAGCAGTTCGGCATTCCGGCACTCACCGGCAGCGTGCTGGTAACGCTGGTGGTGGTGGGCATCGTGTGCCTGGACGTGCGCAAGGTGATCCTGGCCATTGGCGCCATCACCCCGCTGTTGATTCTGGTGGCGTCGGCAATCGCGTTGTATGCCGTATTCACCCGCGAGCAGAGCTTCGCCGCGCTCGATCACCTGGCCAGCCAGCAACAAGCCGGCACCCGCCACTGGCTGCTGGGCGCGTTCCTGTATGTGTCTTACAACATTGTGGCCGGCGCGCCGATCCTGGCCATTCTAGGCGGCTCGGCCAAGGGCGAGAAAACCGCAATGTGGGGTGGCCTGCTCGGCGGCGCGGCGCTGGGTGGCCTGATGCTGGTGATGAGTGCCGGGCTGTTGTCGCGCCTGGACAGCGTGGCCGACTTGCCCATGCCGATGCTGTCGATTGCCAGCGAGGTGTCGCCGCTGCTGGGGCTGGTGATGTGCCTGATCATCTTCGGCATGATCGTCAACACCGCGGTGGGTACGTTGTTCTCGTTCCTTTCACGGCTGCTGCCGGCGGGCACGGCGAAGTTCCGCTGGGGCTCGGTGGTTACCGGGGTGGTGGCGTTTGGTTGCAGCCTGGTGGGGTTCATCAGCCTGGTGGGCGAGGTGTACCCGTTCTTTGGCTACCTGGGGTTCGTGCTGATGGCGGCGGTGTTGCTTGCCTGGGTGCGGCGGGGCAGGGCCGTCAAGGCGGCGGTGGCATAAGGGGCTGCTGCGCAGCCCAATCGCCGGCAAGCCAGCTCCCACAGGGATATTCAGGGCTTATGGTCAGCGCTTTGGCTGTGGGAGCTGGCTTGCTGGCGATTGGGCCAGTACAGGCGGCAACAGGCGGTGGCCGTTGCCGTCTATGACAGGGCTTAAATCCTGAAGCTGCCCACCAGTTGCTTCAAGCGCCCGGCCTGCTGGGCCAGCTGGTCGCAATGGCGCAGGGTGTCGTTGAGGTTTTCCACACCCTGCTGGTTCAGGGCGTTGATCTGGGTAATGTCCAGGTTAAGGCTCTCGACCACGGCAGTCTGTTCTTCGGTAGCGGTAGCCACCGACTGGTTCATGCCATCGATTTCGCCAATGCGCTGGGTCACGCTGGCCAGGCGCACACCGGCCTGGTTGGCCACCTGCACAGTCTGCTCGCTGGACACCTGGCTGGTGTTCATGGTGTGCACCGCTTCGCGCGAGCCTACTTGAAGGCTGGTGATCATGCGGTGAATCTCTTCCGCCGATTCCTGGGTGCGGTGCGCCAGGTTGCGCACTTCGTCGGCCACCACGGCAAAACCACGGCCAGCTTCACCGGCACGGGCCGCCTCGATGGCGGCGTTTAGGGCCAGCAGGTTGGTTTGCTGCGAGATGCCCTTGATCACGTCGAGGATCTTGCCGATTTCGTCGGTGCTGGCGTTAAGCGTTTCGATCTGCGCGCAGGATTCGCTGATGCGCTGCGACAGGGCGGTCATGGCGCTGATCGCTTCCTCGACCACTTCACGTCCGCCGTGGGCCTGCTCGCTGGCGCCGCTGGCATGCTGCGAGGCATCGGCGGCGTTGCGGGCGATTTCCTGGGTGGCGGCACCCAGCTCGTTGATGGCGGCGGCCACGCTGTTGGTGCGCATGCTCTGTTCTTCAGAACCGCTGATCGAGGCGTTGGACGCGCTGACCACTTTCTCCGACAGGTCATGTACCAGGCGGGTGGCCGAAGACACTTCGCTGATCGAGGCATGGATGCGCTCGACAAAGCGGTTGAACGAGGTGGCCAGCTCGCCGAACTCGTCCTTGTTCTGCACGGTCAGGCGGCGGGTAAGGTCACCTTCACCCTCGGCGATGTCGCGCATGGCGCGGCCCATGGTGGTCAGCGGGCTCATCAGCACCGGGATCAGCAGGCCGAGCAGGCCGGCGATGGCCGCCACGGCAATCAGCATGGCGATGATCGCCGAGGTGCGGAACTGGCTGAGCGCGGCGTAAGCCTTGTCTTTGTCGATCGACAGACCGATGTACCACTGCGCCGACGGCAGCCCGGCCACCGGGGCGAAGGAGATGATGCGGTCCTGGCCGTTCAGGGTGACATCCTGCATGCCGGCGGCAACCCGCAGATTGCTCCCGGGGTAGATGTCCTTGAGGTTCTTCATCACCTGGTCTTTCTCTGGGCTGACAATCACCTGGCCATTGGCGTCGGCCAGGAAGGCATGGCCGATGCCACCGAAATCGACCGAGTTGATGATTTCGACCAGGGTGTCGAGGGTCACGTCACCACCGACCACACCCAGCAGTTCGCCATTGTTCTTGCTCTTCACCGGGGTGGCGATGGTCACCATCAGGCCACCGACGGCGCCCTGGTAAGGGGCTGTCAGCACGGTTTGCCCGGCGTTGGCGGCGGCGCCATACCACGGGCGCTGGCGGGGGTCGTAACCGGCAGGCATCTGGGTGTCCGGGCGCTGGGTGAACACCCCGTTGGCCTGGCCCAGGTAGGTGAACAGGAAATTGCGCGTGTAGGAAGGCTGCTCGATCAGCCCGGCCAGGGTCTCGCCGGCACCTTGCTGGCCGATGTCCTGGGCCAGGTTTTCCAGCACCAGGATGCGCCCGCTCATCCAGTTTTGCACGCTGCTGGCGGTCAGTGCACCGGACTGCTGCACCGAGGCTTCGATGTTCTGGCGAATGGTGTTGCGTTGCAGGTAGTCGTTGTAGAGCGTGAACAGGGCAAATGCCAGGACCACGACGCCGCAGGCGCTGAGCAGGATCTTGTGGCGAAATTTCAGGTTCATGTTTCGAGACCTTGAGCCAATGAGGGGAGGGCGCAGCACGCTCATGACGCGATGCGGGGCCTGTCGATCTGGATATCGGCCCAAGGGGTAAAAGATTGAAGCACTTACAGTAATTTCTTAGGGGCGTTTCGACAGGCGGCAGTCACTGATTCGCCAGCTGTTCAATCAACAGCCGTGCAGCCTGCTGCAGCGGTTGTTGTTTGCGCCAAAAAATGTGTACCGGCAGCTGCAACTCGTTGCGGGTATTGCGAAAATCCAGGCGTACCAGGCGTCCGCTGGCCAGTAGCGGCGCGACCCGCGACAGCGGCAGGTCGCCCCAGCCCAGGCCGGCTTCGACCATCTGCAATGCCAGGTCGAAGCTGTCGGTGGACCAATGCGTTGCACCAATCAGCGGGCGCGGGTCGGCCAGCGGCAGGTCGCGGCTGCGAACAAGAATCTGGCGCACCCGGGTCAGGTCTTCGAGGTAGTGAATGCGCCCCTCGCGCAAGGCAGGGTGGGTGGGCGACAGGGTCGCCACCAGCGACTCCATGCCGATGTGCTGGAAGCCTCGGCGGGCATCGACCTGCAGGCCGGCAAAGGCCACACAGAGGTCGGCCCGCCCACTGTCCAGCAGATGCAGGGCTTCTTCGTGCGGGGCGCTGAGCAGGGCGATGTCCAGCAACGGGTGGCGCTCGCCCAGGCGGGCGATGGCCGCCAGCAAGGGGCGGTGATCGATGTCTGGCACAACGGCCACGCTCAAGCTGCTTTCCAAACCCTGGGACAGCTCCTGGGCATGAACCTGCAGCAGCCCCAGTTGCTCGGCAATCAGCCTGGCGTGTGGCTCCAGGGCCAGGGCTTGTGCGGTTGGGCGAACTTCACGCGAGCCACGTTCGAACAGACTGTAGCCAAGTTCGGCCTCAAGGTTGCCGATGGCCATGCTCACGGCCGACGGCACCCGCTGCAGGGCGCGTGCGGCGGCGGAAAACGAGCCGCGGTCGAGCACGGCAAGAAACAGCTGGATGTTGTCGCTGGAAAAGTTCATGGCAGCCTCCTGTCAGTAGATCTGACAGCTGCTGACTTTTGCTGTCAAGCACGATGAAGCATGATCTCGCCCCATCGCTATTGTCATTGGAGGTAACCCCGGGTGCAGGGACTGAAACGCAAACTGGTCTACGTGACTTTCTATGAATTGATCGGGCTGTGTATGTCGACCCTCGGGCTGGCCTACCTGTCGGACACCCAGGCGTCGCATACCGGGCCACTGGCGGTCATGATCACCACCATCGCCATGCTCTGGAACCTGGTCTACAACACCCTGTTCGAACACTGGGAGAGCCGCCAGGCCAAGCGCGGTCGCAGCGTGTGGCGCCGAGTGGCGCATGCCATCGGTTTTCAGCTGACCCTGGTGGTGTACCTGATCCCGCTGATTGCCTGGTGGCTGGACATGACGCTGGTTGAAGCGCTGCTGGTGGACATGGCATTCATCATTCTGGTGCCTTGTTACACCTTTGCCTACAACTGGGCGTTTGACCGGGTGTTTGGGCTGCCTAGCTCGGCCATGGCTACCGCCTAAGGCGGCAGGCGGATGATCAAAGGTTCTTGCTGCTGCTTCACCTGCTGCTCCGCCGGTTGCTCGGCTGGCCGCGGCATGCTGGCCAGCAAGCTGTCCTCAACCTGCCCCGACAGATAATACACCCCAGCCATTGCCCCGCTCTGGCGGTTCTCCATCAACTCCTGCCATTCCTGGTTCAGTGCCACGTTGAGGATCACCCGCAACTGCTCGACCATCTGCGGCTGTTCGCGGTCATGGGTCATCATGCCGTAGCCGGCCGCGGCGATCGAAATCATGGCCCCTGCCACTTTGCCGACTGCCGATGCCACGGCGCTGGCGATGCCGCGTGGGGCCAGGGTAGCGCCGAGCTTGTCGCTCGCCTGGGTGGCCACCGAATTCAGCCCGATATCGGTCTTCCCGGGGCCTTTGGTGGCCAGTTGGTGAAGGTGCTGGCGCATGGCTTGCCAGGCCGGCTGCTGGTCCAGCGGCTTGGCCCGTAGCAGTTGATACAGACTGGCATTGCGGGCATCCGGTGGCCCCAGGGCGATGGCGGGGATCCGGTTGAGGCGCTGGCTGAGCTGCTCGGGCGGTGCGTTGTAGCGGCTGATGATGGCTGGCAGCTGCTGGCCGAACAGTTGCAGGTACAGCTCGCAGGCCCGGTCGCGGATGCCCTCGGGGTTGATCTGTTCGGCCACCGGCTCGATCACCCGCTCGTGGTACTGCTCCTGCAGGTACAGGGCCAGGCGCTTTTCCGCAGGTTCCCGGCCTTTGCCACTGTCCAGTTTGTACCAGGCCACCTTGAGGGTCAGCCACTGCTGGGTCCAGTAGCCGGTGAACCAGGGGATGAAGTCACTTTCAGTGCGCTGTTGTACCTGCTCCCGCCACACCCGCATGGAGCGCCGGGCATAGTCGTTGGCCGAACCGGCGGCGCCGACCGAGGCATCGATCAGTTCCTGGTCGATGCGTTGCCAGGCGGCGGGCGTGAGCACCGCAGGGGGGGGCGGGGCAGGCGGGCGCTTGCCCGCGCAACCGGCGAGCGCCAGCAGAAGGCACAGCAGCAGAGGGATTCGAGAACTCACGCAACCGCCTCCCTGGTAGAGGCTGGGGTGGTTCTCGCAGTATAGAGTGGGGTTATTGGAGCTGCTGTGCAGCCCATCGCCCGGCCACCGCGGCCCCTGTAGGAGCAGCCTTGTGCTGAGAAGAGGCCGGCAAGGCAAAAGATCATCTTCGCCAGCTATGGCTTCTTCGCAGCACAAGGCTGCTCCTACAGGAACCGCGTCAGCATGAGCGGTTATTTCAGGTCGAGCTTTTCTTCCAGGCGGTCCAGGTGCTTGTGCATCAGCCCAAGCGCCGCCTCGGCATTGCCTTGCTCCACGGCATCGATGATCGCCGCATGTTCCTGCCAGGCGCAGTGGTCGCAGCACGGCGATTCGTAGCGGGCGATGATCAGCGAGGTCATGGGAACCAGGCCATTGAGAAACCGCGCCAGTGGCGCATTGGCTGCAACCTGGGCCAGCTTGAGGTGAAACTCGCCGCCCAGGCGGATCGCCGCGCAACGTTCGCCGCTTTCATGGTGCTGGCGTTCGCGGTCCACCAGTTGCCGCAGCTGGCGCACCTGCGCCGGCCGGGCGCGCTGGGCAGCCAGGGTGATCAGTGTGGTTTCGGCCAGGCGCCGGGCACTGAGCACCTGGCGCGCCTGGTCCGGGTCGGGCGCGGCCAGGTGCGCGGTGTGGCTGGGGCGCTGCACCACCACCTGCTGGTCGGACAGGCGCCCAAGTACACGCCGAATCACGGTGCGGCTGACACCAAAGGCATGGCCCAGCGCCTGCTCGGGCAACAGGGCCCCCGGTGGCAGGCGCTGTTCGAGAATGGCGTCGAACAGCCGAGGGTAGATCTGCTCGGCCGACAGGCGGGTTTCGCCAGCAGCCAGCAGGGATGGCAGGTGGGGGGCGGCGTTCATGGTCGCTCTCCTGGGGTCATGGGCGCGGGTGGTCGTCCGGGATGTTCAACGGGATGCCCATGCGCTGGCCTTCGGCCAGAATGTGCTGGCGCATCTGGGCGCTGGCCTGGGCACTGTTGCGTTCGCGAATGGCGCGAACCACGGCTTCGTTTTCCTTGAGCCGCGCGGCCAGGTGTTCCGGCGAATTGCGCAGCATGTCGGCACTTTGCTTCAAGGCATTGCCGGTCTGCTGCACCACGCTCTGGAAGATCGGGTTGGTGGTAAGGGTGAACAACGCCTCATGGAACGCGATGTAGGCTTTTACCCCGGCTTCGCTGTCACCGGCCTCCAGCGCTTCACGCATGTCCATCAGGGTGAGGCGCAACTGGCCGACGTCCTGGCTGTTGGCCGACTGCGCCACCAGCCCGACGATGAAGGGTTCTAGGGTGTAGCGTAGCTCCAGCACATCGGCCAGGCTGGCCGCGGCGCTGGTGTCCATGCCTGGTTCCTGGATGACGGCGTCGGCGTCCAGTACCAGTACGCCCTTGCCCGGCAGGGAGCGTACCAGGCCCAGGGTTTCCAGTACGGTCACCGCTTCGCGCAGGCTTGGGCGGCTGATGCCCAGCTGTTCGGCCAGCTCACGCTGGCCCGGCAGCATGTCGCCGGTGCGCCATTGGCCCCGGGCCAGGGCCTGGCGCAGTTTTTCCACCACTGAGGTGACGACGGTCGATGAGCTGATCACGGTTCGCTCCTGCAAGGGCCGGCGTCATCGCCGGCCACTTTCGGTCAAAATTCCTGTTGATGATGTGTGTTGGGCTGTTTGCGCGGCGTCGGGGTAAAGCCGAGCTTGCCGTCGAGCACGTTCTGCGCGCGCTCCAGGTCAATGTCCTTTTCCCAACGGGCGATGGCCACGGTGGCCACGCAGTTGCCAATCAGGTTGGTCAATGCCCGGCCGATGCCCATGAACCAGTCCACCGCCAGCACCAGCACCAGGCCCACCACCGGAATCGCCGGCACGGCTGTCAGGGTGGCGGCGAGGATCACCAGCGCCGAGCCTGGGATGCCGTGAGCCCCCTTGGAAGTCACCAGCGACACCAGCAGGATGGTCAGCAGGTCGGTCATTTCCAGCGGCGTGCCGGTGGCGTTGGCGATGAACACGATGGCCAGGGTCAGGTAGATGGAGAAGCCGTCGAGGTTGAACGAGTAGCCGGTGGGGATGACCAGGCCGACCGTGGAGCTGCCAATGCCCAGGTGCTCCAGCTTGCGCATGATCTGTGGCAGCACGGCGTCGGACGACGCGGTGCCAAGGACGATGGTCAGCTCTTCACGCAGGTACTTGATCAATGGCAGCAGCTTCAGGCCCGACAGGCGCATCACCGTACCCAGCACGATCAGCACGAAGCCGGCGCAGGTCAGGTAGAACAGTGCCACCAACCCGCCCAGGTGCTGCAGCGACTCCAGGCCGTACTTGCTGGTGGTGAAGGCGATGGCGCCGAACACGCCGATGGGGGCCAGGCGCACGATCATGCCCATGATGCGGAAGATCACATGGCTCAGTTCGTTGATCAGCCTTGAGATGCCGGCGGCCGAGTCACCCACCAGGTTCAGTGCGCTACCGAAAAGCACCGAGAACAGCAGCACCTGGAGAATGTTGTTGTCGGCGAAGGCACCCACAACCGAGGTGGGGATCAGGTCCATGAAGAAAGCCGTGGCGCCATGGATGTGCTGGCCGCGCTCGGCCAGGCCGTTGGCATCGGCGCTGGACAACTGGTCCAGGTGGATGTTGGCACCGCTGCCGATGCCACTGCTGAAGGCGAACACCAGGCCGATCACCAGCGCCAGGGTGGTCAGCACTTCAAAGTAGATCACCGACTTCAGGCCGATGCGCCCGACCTTTTTCAGGTCGCCCGCGCCCGAGATACCGCTGACCACCACGCAGAACACGATCAGGCCGATGAGCATCTTGATCAGCTTGATGAAGCCGTCGCCGAGGGGTTTTAGTTGCAGGGAGAGGTCGGGAAAACTGAGACCGCAGGCGATGCCGAGGGCAAGGCCGAGCACGACTTGCAGGAATATCGAACGCGAGCACCATTTGAGCATGGGGGGAGTCTCTGATCGGTGTCCTTGCTTCGGTAGCCGCACGGGGCGAAAGAGCGCAGGACTTAATTATTGTGGTCTTACCGGTTTGTTCAGCGCGAAGCCATAAAAGCGCGAAAAATCCTACATTGCAAGGGTTTTTGGCCTTACCGGTCTGACCAGTTGTGGTGCAATTTGGCTTGCCAGGCTCTACTTCGGTGCGTGCCGTGAGGGGAGCCCGCACGCGTTTGTGCAGGGCCCGGCCACTGCCGGGGAATACCGCTGCAATCAGCTTGCCAAGCGCAGCCGGGAACGTTGAATCATCGATAACGCCATGATCCGTAAGGTTGATTTGCTTTATGTGGCGGGACTCGTAGAATCCGCGCCTGACCGGGCAGTCACTGAGAGCGCATTGACGGATTTTTTATCCCGCAAAGGCTCGCAGCAAGCGCCTGGCACCCCCTTGAATGGAGTCTCATCGTGCGCCTCAACCTGCCGGTAACCCCGGTCGAGCAACGTTTTCCCTCTGGCCAGCGGCTGATTTCCGCTACCGATACCGCCAGCCTGATCACCTATTGCAACCCCGAATTCGCCGCCATCAGCGGCTACAGCGATGCCGAACTGATCGGCAGCCCGCATAACCTGGTGCGCCACCCGGACATGCCGCCGGCGGTATACGAGTTGATGTGGCGCTACCTGAAGGCTGGCAAGAGCTGGATGGGCATCGTCAAGAACCGCTGCCGTAACGGCGACTATTACTGGGTCAACGCCTACGTCACGCCTATCCTCGAAGGCGGGCGGGTGGTTGGCTATGAGTCGGTACGGGTGTGCCCCACGCGTGAGCAGGTGGCCCGCGCCGAGGCCTTGTATGCGCGGATGCGTACCGGCCAGGCGGTACTGTCGGCGCCGCGCCGGCTGAGCCTGCTGGTGCAGGCACTGGCGTTGCCCCTGGCCGGTGGGCTGTTGGCGCTGGGCGCCAACCAGCTGTGGCCTGGCCTGGTGGGGCAGGGGCTGACCGTGGGGCTGTTCATGGCCTATGGCCTGTGGAAACGCAACGCCCTCGGCCGCCAGATGCAGCAGGTGGTCGAGGGTGCCGAAGGTACCTTCGCCGACCCGGTCGCGGCGTTGACTTACAGCGACCTGCCTGGCGCTGCCGGGCAGCTGCAACTGATGCTGATCAGCGAAGAGGCACGGTTGAAAACTGCGTTGACGCGGTTGAGCGACCTGGCCGGGCAAATGGCAGTGGCGGCCCACGATGCCGGGCAGCTGTCACGCAGCACCGAGGCAGCGTTGCTGGAGCAGCGCGCAGAAACCGACCTGAGCGCCACGGCAATGAACCAGATGGCGGCCTCCATCGGTGAAGTGGCCAACCACGTGCAGTTGACTGCGGCCGAAGCCCACACGGCGCACCAGTTGGCCGAACAGGGTAGCCAGGTGGCCGATGCCAGTGGCGCGGCCATTCGCACCTTGGCCAGCACGGTGACCCAGATCAACCAGGCAGTCAGCCACCTGGCCGGTCAGACCGGTGCCATCGCCGAGGCGGCCGGGATGATCCGCGGTATTGCCGAGCAGACCAACCTGCTGGCCCTGAACGCAGCCATTGAAGCCGCGCGTGCGGGCGAACAGGGCCGTGGTTTTGCCGTGGTCGCCGATGAGGTGAGGGCGCTGGCTGACAAGACCCGCCAGTCGACCCTGCACATCCAGGCCATCATCGACACCCTGCGAAGTGGCGCCGAGGAAGCCGTGACAATTGCCAGCCAGGGCATCACGGGCGCCGAGCAGGGCGTTGCCCAGGTACAGGAAACCCGCGAGGCACTGCATGGCATTCGTGATGCGGTGCAGCGTATCAGTGACATGAGCCAACAGATGGCCACCGCCTCGCAGCAGCAGTCGGCAGTGGCTGAAGACGTTTCGCGGCAGATCAATGGCGTGGCCGGCATTGCCCAGCACAGCGCCCAAAGCGCCAACGCTGCCGCCTCGCGCGGGGCCGAACTGGAACAGGTGTGCGTCGGCTTGCGCGCCCTGGTGGAGCGCTTCAACCGCTAAGGCAGGATGCTTCATGGATGATAACTATCGTGCGGCCGTGGACGCGGCCGCGATCTTTTCCGAAACCGACCTGCGTGGGAACATCACGTACGTCAACCAGCAGTTCTGCAGCATCTCGGGCTACAGCCGCGAGGAACTGCTGGGCGCCAACCACCGTATCCTCAACTCCGGCCTGCACGAGCCGGCGTTCTTCGTCGGCATGTGGCAGGCCCTGACCGCCGGGCGGGTGTGGAAGGGCGAAATCTGCAACCGGTCCAGGGACGGTTCGCTGTATTGGGTCGACAGCACCATGGTGCCACTGGTCGACCCGGCGACTGGCCAGGTGCGCAAGTACGTATCGATCCGCTTTGACGTCACGGAGAAGCGCCAGCTGCTGCATACCTTGCAATGGCGGGTGGGCCACGATGTGCTAACTGGTCTGCCCAACCGCGTCTACCTGTCCGAGCTGCTGAACCAGGCCCTGGCCTACTCGCGCCGCGAAGACATCTCGCTGGCGGTGTGCATGCTCGACCTGGATGGCTTCAAGGCGGTCAACGACGGCTACGGGCATGCCGTGGGCGACCTGCTGCTGGTGGAGGTGGCGCAGCGCTTGAAGAGTATCTTGCGCGGTGCTGATGCCGTGGCCCGGTTGTCGGGTGACGAATTCGTGCTGATCCTGCGCAATGTCGATGATGAGCGCCAGCTGCATGCAGCCCTGAGGCGGGTGTTGCGGGCATTGGCGGCGCCCTATGTGGTACGCGAACACACGCTGTCGCTCAGCGCCAGTATCGGCGTGACCCTGTACCCCCAGGATGACGAAGATGCCGATACGCTGGTACGCCACGCCGACCAGGCCATGTATGTGGCCAAGCAGCGCGGGCGCAACCGCTATCACTTGTTCGACGTATCGCAGGAGCAGGAGCTCAAGGCCACCCACCAGACCGTGGCGCGGGTGCGACGGGCCCTGAACAACCACGAGCTGTGCCTGTATTACCAGCCCAAGGTGAACCTGCGCAGTGGCCAGGTGCTAGGTTTCGAGGGCTTGCTGCGCTGGCAGCGGCCAGGCCGTGGCGTGGTGCCGCCCGGCGATTTTCTGCCCTGGGTTGAGCAGACCGACCTGATCGTCGAAATCGGCGAATGGGTGATCGGCCAGGCCCTGAGCCAGCTGCAGGCCTGGGGGCGCCAGGGGCAGCCTTGGTCATTGAGTGTGAACATCGCTGCACGGCATCTACAGCGCAGTGACTTTACCGAGCGCCTGCAGCAGCTATTGGCAGCGTACCCGCAGGTGGACCCGTCGCGGCTGGACCTGGAAATCGTCGAGTCAGTGGCCATCGACAACCTGCAGCACGTCAGCCGCTGCCTGGACGCCTGTCGTGCGCTGGGCGTGCGCTTTTCGCTGGACGATTTCGGCACCGGTTACTCGTCGTTGAGTTACCTGAAACGCTTGCCGACCCAGACGATCAAGATCGACAAGTCGTTCGTGCGCGACATCCTGCACGACCAGGATGACCTTGCCCTGACCGCCGCAGTGATCGGCCTGGCGCGAGCCTTCGGCCGCGAGGTCGTAGCCGAAGGACTGGAGAGTGTGGAACACGGCAGGGTGTTGATGGGCCTGGGCTGCGAGCTGGCGCAGGGCTATTGCATCGCCAGGCCGATGCCGGCCAATGAAGTGCAAGCTTGGGCACAGACCTACCGCCAGCCGGTGCAGTGGCGCGACCCTTGAGCGGCCATCAGCCGCTCGGTCAAGTGCAGCATTGGTGCAAATATGGCTTCATCGCGCCCGCAAACGCTTGTACAGCGTGGTGCGGCTGATCCCGAGCCGGCGTGCGACCGCCGACAGGTTGCCGTTGGCTTGCTCGACCAGCATCTGCAGGTCCGTCTCTTCGGCCGCCACCAGCACCGCCATCGGCGACTCGGCCAGAAAGCCCGCAGGCAGGTGCTCGACGCCGATAGGCCCGTTGCCCGCCAAGGCCAGCGCAACTTGTAGCACGCTTGTCAGTTCACGCAGGTTGCCTGGCCAAGGGTGTTGATCCAGCAGGTCGATAATGGCCGGGGACAGCCGAGTGGGTTGCCCAGGGTCGCGAAAACGCGCATGCACCTGCTCGATCAACTGGCGCCGGTCACCGCGTTCGCGCAGCGGCGGCAGTACCACGGCCAGGCCGGCGATGCGGTAATACAGGTCCTGGCGAAAGCGCCCTGCGCGCACTTCTTCGGCCAGGTCGCGGTTGCTGGCCGACACCACGCGGATATCCACTGCCACCGGCTCGCCACTGCCCAGCGGCTGGATGCTCCGTGACTGCAGCACACGCAGCAGGCGTGCCTGGGTGGGCAGTGGCATGTCGCCGATTTCATCGAGAAACAGGATGCCGTGGTGGGCTTTGCGGATCAGCCCCGGGTTGCCCTTGTGGTGCGCGCCGGTGAAGGCGCCTTTGTCGTAGCCGAACAGCTCCGACTCCACCAGCTCGGCGGGGATCGCCGCACAGTTGACGGCGACCAGCGGCCGGTTGGCGCGGCTGCTGGCGCGGTGCAGGCTGTCGACGAACACTTCCTTGCCGACGCCGGTTTCACCTTGCACCAACACCGGGATGTCTTTTTCCAGTAACAGGCCGGCCTGTTGCAACGCTTTTTCCAGGCGAGGTTCGCCACTGTCGGCCTCGGGGCGGCGAGCGGTTTTGCGTGGGGGATGCCACTGGCAATGAAAGCGGTTGCGCCCGGTGGCTTGCAGGGCAAATGCCTGTTCTCGGGGATGACTGAGCAGCTGTTGCAGGGGCAACTGGAACAGCTGCTCGATGTTCTGCCGCAGCGGATTACCACCGAGCAGGCTGTCGGCCCGGTGATTGGCGGCCAGCACCTGCCCACGCTCATCGAACACCAGCAGGCCGGCCCAAGGGCTGTCGAGGTTGTCGGAGGCGCTATTGAAGATCAGCAGCGCATGCCGGTCGGCATGCTCGGCGAGGATCAGGCGGTTTTCCAGGCTCTGGCCCATCATGCGCACCAGGCCAAGCGTCTGGCTGGCCGGCAGGTAGCCGTCGCTGGCAACGTCGAGCACTCCGACCAGCTGCCGCGCGGCGTCGAACAGGGGGGCGGCTGCGCTGGACATGTAGCGGTTCTGGCGCAGGAAGTGCTCGTCCTGGCCCACGTGGATCGCTTGGGCGCAAATTAGCGTGGTGCCCAGGGCATTGGTGCCGACGCCACGCTCAAGCCAATGGGCACCGGCGCTGAAACCCTGCTGCTGATTCGGCTCGATGAAACGCCGCGAGCCCCAGCTATCGAGTATGCAGCCGCTGGCATCGGCCAGCATCACCAGGTAGCTGGCGTTGCCCAGCAGGTGTGTGTATTGCGGCAGTACCTCCTCGCGGGTCAGCCGCAGCAGCGCCTGGCGCTGTTCCAGCAGGGCGCTTAGCTCGGTGCGGGTCAGGCAGTCGAAATCCGGCGCGTGCTGCGGCTGCAGGCCGTGATCGCGGCAGCGGGCCCAGGAAGCCTGGATCAGCTGGGAGTGGGTCGAAGCGGATGCGGCCATGGGCCTGTCCTTCGGGTTGTTGTTATGGGCCGACCGCTGTTCAGTGTTGTCCACGGGTGTTCATTGTCAAACCGGCAAGTGTTCAGTTGTTCAGTGATTGTGTTCAGGTGTGAAGCCGCGATTTGCCAGCGCTGCCACCCAGGCCCCGGACCAGAGCACCGGGGGGCGACTGGCACGGAACTGGCTGTGCATGGCAGACAACAATCACAAGAAGGCCACGCCATGTCCCTGGTGCTGGAGCAGGTCAGCCGCAGCGTCGATAACCAGCCCTGGATCGTCGAGGCTTCGCTGCGTTTCGAGCCCGGTTCGTTCAACGTGCTGCTGGGCCGCACCCTCGCCGGCAAGACCAGCCTGATGCGCCTGATGGCGGGGCTCGACCGCCCGGACAAGGGCCGGGTGCTGATGGATGGCCAGGACGTCACCGGTGTGCCGGTACGCCAGCGCAATGTGTCGATGGTGTATCAGCAATTCATCAATTACCCGACCTTGAGCGTGTTCGAAAACATCGCCTCGCCACTGCGCCAGGCGCGCATGGCCGAGGACCAGATCCGCCGGCGGGTGCAGGAAACTGCCGAGATGCTGCGCATCGAAACCTACCTGCAGCGCCTGCCGCTGGAACTCTCCGGCGGCCAGCAGCAACGCACGGCGATGGCCCGGGCATTGGTCAAGGATGCCTCGTTGATCCTCTTCGATGAGCCGTTGGTGAACCTCGACTACAAGTTGCGCGAAGGCCTGCGCCAAGAACTGCGCGAACTGTTTGCGGCGCGTCATTGCATTGCCGTGTACGCCACCACCGAGGCCAACGAGGCGCTGGCGCTGGGCGGCACCACCACCCTCGTGCACGAAGGCCGGATCGTGCAGAGCGGGCCCACCACCGAGGTGTATCAGCGCCCGGGCAGTGTGCTGGCTGCCGAACTGTTTTCCGAGCCGCCGATAAACCTGGTGGCGGGCCGTATCAGTGGCAACGAGGTGAGCCTTGCCCAGGCTGTACACTTTGCCCGCAATGCCGACTTGCAGCCGCTGGCCGAGGGCGACTACCGCTTTGGCGTGCGCCCCAGCCATATCACCCTGGTGCCGGCCCATGACGATGACCTGGAGCTGGCGGTGCTGGTGGAACTGGCAGAGATCAGCGGTTCAGAAACCTTCCTGCATGTGCGCAACGAATACTGGCGCATGGTCCTGCACCTGCCCGGTGTGCACGAGTACCAGGTGGACACGCCGATTCGCGTGTTCATCCCCACGCACAAGCTGTTCGTCTTCGACAGCGCCGGGACGTTGGTGCAGGCCCCGGGGTTGCGCCAGGCAAGGAGAGGGTGATGGCCGAAATCCGCGTGCGCCAACTGGCGCACAGTTACAGCCGCCAGCCCGCCAGCGAGGCCGACTATGCCCTGCACGCACTGGATCATGTGTGGGAGCAGGGCGGTGCCTATGCCTTGCTCGGGCCATCGGGCTGCGGCAAGTCGACCTTGCTCAATATCATTTCCGGGCTGCTGACGCCGTCCCATGGCGAAGTGCTGTTCGACGGCAAACCGGTCAACCAGCTGTCACCACAGGCGCGCAATATCGCTCAGGTGTTTCAGTTCCCGGTGGTGTACGACACCATGACGGTGTTCGACAACCTGGCCTTCCCCTTGCGCAACCAGGGGCTGGATGAAGCCCGGGTGCGTGCCCGGGTGGAAGAAATTGCCGAGGTGCTCGACCTGGCTGGCGTGCTGCGCAAGAAGGCGCGCAACCTCAGTGCCGACGAAAAACAGAAGGTCTCCATGGGGCGCGGCCTGGTGCGCGATGACGTGTCGGCGATCCTGTTCGACGAGCCGCTGACGGTGATCGACCCGCACCTGAAGTGGAAGCTGCGGCGCAAGCTGAAGCAGATCCATGAGCAGTTCAATATCACCATGATCTACGTCACCCACGACCAGTTGGAGGCCTCCACCTTCGCCGACAAGATCGCGGTGATGCACGGCGGGCGCATTGTCCAGTTCGGCACACCGCGCGAGTTGTTCGAGCGGCCGCGGCATACCTTCGTTGGCTACTTCATCGGCAGCCCGGGGATGAACCTGATCGACGTGCGTGCCAAGGCGGACGGGGTGGTGTTCGGCGATGTCCACCTGGCGCTGCCCGATGGCCTGCGCGAGCGCCTGGCGGCGACAGCATGTGGGCGACTGCAGGTGGGCATTCGCCCAGAGTTCGTGCAGCTGTGGGACAGCCCGTTCGATGATGCCCACCCGGCACGCGTGCTGGATGTCGAAGACCTGGGCACCTACCGCATCGTCACCCTCGAACTGGGCGGTGTCGCGCTCAAGGCGCGGCTGGGCGAGGACCGCCCGTTGCCCGTGGAGCAGGCCTGGGTCAGCCTGCCGGCGCAGTGGCTGATGTTGTACGTCGACGATGTGCTGCTGGAGGCCGGGCCATGAGCAACAAGGTGCAGAACAACAAGGCCTGGTGGCTGGTGCTACCGGTGTTTCTGCTGGTGGCGTTCAGCGCAGTGGTACCGATGATGACGGTGGTCAACTACTCGGTGCAGGACATCTTCGATCAGTCCAACCGCTACTTCGTCGGTGCCGACTGGTACCGCCAGGTGCTGCGTGACCCGGCGCTGCACGATGCGCTGCTGCGCCAGTTCATCTACTCCGCCTGTGTGCTGCTGATCGAGATCCCGCTGGGTATCGGCATTGCCCTGACCATGCCGACCAAGGGGCGTATGGCCTCGCTGTGCCTGATCATCATGGCGATCCCGTTGCTGATCCCGTGGAACGTGGTCGGCACCATCTGGCAGATTTTCGGCCGTGCCGACATCGGCCTGCTCGGCGCCACCCTGGCCAAGCTTGGGGTCAGCTACAACTATGCCGGTTACCCGTTCGACGCCTGGCTCACCGTGCTGGTGATGGATGTGTGGCACTGGACCTCGCTGGTGGCATTGCTGTGCTATTCGGGGCTGCGCGCCATCCCCGACGTGTACTACCAGGCTGCACGCATCGACCGTGCCTCGGGCTGGGCGGTGTTCCGCCATATCCAGCTGCCCAAGCTGAAGAACGTGCTGCTGATCGCGGTGATGCTGCGCTTCATGGACAGTTTCATGATCTACACCGAGCCATTCGTGCTGACCGGTGGCGGGCCGGGCAACGCCACGACGTTCCTCAGCCAGACCCTCACGCGCATGGCCGTGGGGCAGTTCGACCTGGGCCCGGCAGCGGCGTTCTCGCTGGTGTACTTCCTGATCATCCTGCTGGTGTCGTGGCTGTTCTACACAGCCATGACCCATGCCGACAAGGACTAGGCCATGAGCACGCGCAAATCGCTGGCCCTGCTGCTGTACTTCTTCTTCCTGCTGGTGCCGATCTACTGGCTGCTGAACATGTCGTTCAAGAGCAATACCGAGATCCTGGGTGGCCTGACGCTGTGGCCGCAGGCGTTCACCCTCGACAACTACCGGGTGATCTTCACCGATGCCAGCTGGTACAGCGGCTACCTCAACTCGCTGTATTACGTGTGCCTGAACACGCTGATTTCGCTGCTGGTGGCGTTGCCGGCGGCGTATGCCTTCTCGCGCTACCGCTTCCTCGGCGACCGCCACCTGTTCTTCTGGCTGCTGACCAACCGCATGGCGCCACCGGCGGTGTTCCTGCTGCCGTTCTTCCAGCTGTACTCGTCGATTGGCCTGTTCGATACCCATATCGCCGTGGCCCTGGCCCACTGCCTGTTCAACGTGCCGCTGGCGGTGTGGATCCTGGAGGGGTTCATGTCGGGGGTGCCCAAGGAAATCGACGAAACGGCCTACATCGACGGCTACAGCTTCCCGCGCTTCTTCGTGAAAATCTTCATTCCGCTGATTGGCTCCGGTATCGGCGTCACGGCGTTTTTCTGCTTCATGTTCTCCTGGGTCGAACTGCTGCTGGCGCGCACCCTGACCTCGGTGAACGCCAAGCCGATTGCTGCGGTAATGACCCGCACCGTGTCGGCATCAGGCATCGACTGGGGTGTGCTGGCGGCGGCGGGGGTACTGACCATCTTGCCCGGCATGCTGGTGATCTGGTTCGTGCGTAACCATGTGGCCAAGGGCTTTGCCCTGGGCCGGGTGTGAGGAGGGCAACGCATGGAGTGGATGGCCTGGACTCTGCCGACGGCGCTGTTCTTCGTCGCCGTTGGCGTGCTGCTGGTGAGCATGACCCTGCTTGAACTGCGCCGCCCCTGCATAGAGCGACGGGGCTTCTTGCCGCTGGTCACCAGCCGTGGTGACCGCTTGTTCATCGGCCTGCTGGCCAGCGCCTACCTGCACCTGCTGGTGGTCGGCGTCAGCGACTGGCCCTTGTGGGTGGCCTCGCTGCTATCGCTGGCGTGGCTGGTGGTGGTGCTGCGCTGGGGCTGAGCGAGCGGCCCTGTGGGATAACTGAAACGGGAGATCACAATGTTCGATAACAAGCACAACAGGCGACATTTGACCCTTGCCGCGTTGCTGGTACTGGCCAGCGCGCATGGCGCTGCCTGGGCCGACCAGTACGAAGATGCAGCAAAAAAATGGATCGGCAGTGAGTTCAAGCCTTCAACCCTTACCCCTGAACAGCAACTGGCTGAATTGCAGTGGTTCATCAAGGCCGCCGAGCCGTTCCGTGGCATGAAGATCAATGTGGTGTCGGAAACCATCACCACCCATGAATATGAATCCAAGGTGCTGGCCAAGGCCTTCAGCGAGATCACCGGCATACAGCTGACCCACGACCTGCTGCAGGAAGGCGATGTGGTGGAGAAACTGCAGACGCAGATGCAGTCGGACAAGAACATCTACGACGGCTGGGTCAACGACTCCGACCTGATCGGTACGCACTTTCGCTATGGCAAGGTGGAATCGATTACCGACCTGATGGCCAACGAGGGCAAGGCCTACACCTCGCCGACCCTCGACCTGAAGGATTTCATCGGTATTTCCTTCACCACTGCGCCGGATGGCAAGGTCTACCAACTGCCCGACCAGCAGTTCGCCAACCTGTACTGGTTTCGCGCCGACTGGTTCGAGCGCCCAGAGCTGAAGGCTAAATTCAAGGAAAAGTACGGTTATGAGCTAGGCGTGCCGGTGAACTGGTCGGCCTACGAGGACATTGCCAAGTTCTTCACCGAAGACGTCAAAGAAATCGACGGCAAGCGCGTTTACGGGCACATGGACTACGGCAAGAAAGACCCCTCGCTGGGCTGGCGCTTCACCGATGCCTGGTTCTCCATGGCAGGTGGCGGTGACAAGGGCCTGCCCAACGGCTTGCCGGTGGATGAATGGGGCATTCGCGTCGAGGACTGCCACCCGGTGGGTTCCAGCGTGACCCGCGGCGGCGACACCAACGGGCCGGCGGCCGTCTATGCCACGCAAAAGTACGTGGACTGGATGCGTGCCTACGCGCCCAAGGAGGCCCAGGGCATGACCTTCTCCGAAGCCGGCCCGGTACCGGCGCAGGGCAACATTGCCCAGCAGATATTCTGGTACACCGCGTTTACCGCCGACATGACCAAGCCTGGCTTGCCGGTGGTAAATGCCGACGGCACGCCGAAGTGGCGCATGGCGCCCTCACCGAAGGGGGCGTACTGGGAGGAGGGGATGAAACTGGGCTACCAGGACACCGGCTCATGGACGTTCTTCAAGTCCACCCCCGAGAAGCAACGCCTGGCGGCCTGGTTGTATGCCCAGTTCGTCACCTCCAAGACCGTGTCGCTGAAAAAGACCATCGTCGGCCTGACGCCGATTCGCGAGTCGGACATCAACTCCCAGGCCATGACCGACCTTGCGCCCAAGCTGGGCGGGCTGGTGGAGTTCTACCGCAGCCCGGCGCGGGTGCAGTGGACGCCGACCGGCACCAACGTGCCGGATTACCCGCGGCTGGCGCAGCTGTGGTGGAGCCATATCGCCGAAGTGGCCAGTGGCGAGAAGACCCCGCAGGAAGCCCTGGACGGCCTGGCCCGCGACCAGGACCGCATGATGGAACGCTTGCAGCGCTCCAATGCCCAGGCGACCTGTGCACCCAAGATGAACCCGGAGAAAGACGCCCAGTACTGGTTCGACCAGCCGGGCGCACCGAAGCCCAAGCTGGCCAACGAAAAGCCCAAGGGCGAGACAGTCAGCTACACCGAACTGCTGAAGTCGTGGGAGGCGGCGCGCAAGTGATCGGCTGAGCACCGCGTTGGTTTCTTCGCGGGCTCGGCTGCACCGCTCTCAAGGGTTGTGGGGTTCCTGTGGGAGCGGGCAAGCCCGCGAAGAGGCCAGCAAGGCCAATGCATAAATCACAGGCAAAAAAAACGGCACCTGCCAGAGGTGCCGTTTTCGCATCACGCGCTATTACTTATGCAGCTCTTCCGCCGCATACAGCGTGTTTTCCAGCAGGCAGGCCCGGGTCATCGGCCCGACGCCACCCGGCACCGGGGTGATCCAGCCCGCGCGCGGCAGGGCGGTCTCGTAGACCACGTCGCCGACCAGCTTGCCGTCTTCCTGGCGGTTGATACCCACGTCGATGACGATGGCGCCTTCCTTGACCCACTCACCCTTGACCAGGCCCGGCTTGCCGGCAGCCACGACCACCAGGTCGGCACGCCCGACATGGCCGGCCAGGTCCTTGGTGAAGCGGTGGCAGACGGTCACGGTGCAGCCGGCCAGCAGCAGCTCCATGGCCATCGGGCGACCCACGATGTTGGAGGCGCCGACGATCACCGCATCCATGCCATACAGGTCCTGACCAGTGCTTTCCAGCAAGGTCATGATGCCTTTCGGTGTGCAGGGGCGCAGCAGCGGAATGCGCTGGGCCAGGCGGCCTACGTTATACGGGTGGAAGCCGTCCACGTCCTTGTCCGGGCGAATGCGCTCGAGCAGCAGCGAGGCGTCCAGGTGCTCCGGCAGCGGCAGTTGCAGCAGGATGCCGTCTACAGCCGGGTCGTCATTGAGGCGATCGATCAGCTCGGTCAGGGCCTGCTGCGAGGTTTCGCTGGGCAGGTCAAATGCCTGCGAAATGAAACCGACCTCTTCGCAGTCCTTGCGCTTGTGCGAGACATAGACTTGCGAGGCGGGGTCGGTGCCGACCAGGATCACTGCCAGGCCGGGCGTACGCAGGCCTTGCTGGCGACGCTCCACGACACGTTGAGCGATCTGCTTGCGCAGGCTGGCGGCGATCGCCTTGCCATCGATTAGGTGTGCAGTCATAGACGCGTGATTAACCATCGAGAAGGAAACAATAAAGAGCGCGTATTCTCGCACGACACGCGCCACGGGCAAAGGCGGGTGGTCGGGCAAATCCCCTAACCCCTTAAATAATTTAAATTTTTTTGAAAAAGGTGTTGACGACTTTCGGGGTCGCCTATAAGATTCGCCGCACTTGTCGGGCACAGCCTAGCACTGGTTGGCTAAGTCGGGCAGAATGAGTGGTTTAGCAGTTACCTGTTAATGACTCGTTCGGTTAGGCTTCAAGCTTAAGCGCCCGTAGCTCAGCTGGATAGAGCATCCGCCTTCTAAGCGGATGGTCGCAGGTTCGAGTCCTGCCGGGTGCGCCATTAGGCAGCATGGGCAAGCAAGTAAGGTTGTAATGCAATATGGTGGGCGTAGCTCAGTTGGTAGAGCGCCGGATTGTGATTCCGGTTGTCGTGGGTTCGATTCCCATCGTCCACCCCATATTCTTCAAAGGCGCCTCGATAGCATCTGGCGCCTTTGTTTTAAGCGTTACGCGGACGTGGTGAAATTGGTAGACACACTGGATTTAGGTTCCAGCGGCGCAAGCTGTAAGAGTTCGAGTCTCTTCGTCCGCACCATGCTTCTGTAAAGCTGTACTGCAACACTGCAACACCAGCAATATGGTGGGCGTAGCTCAGTTGGTAGAGCGCTGGATTGTGATTCCAGTTGTCGTGGGTTCGATTCCCATCGTCCACCCCATATTCCAGAAAAGGCGCCTTGATCGTAAGATCGGGCGCCTTTTTGTTTTGGGTTTTGAGTGGTTGTGGTGTGTATGGCTTGGGTGTTTCGGCGCCAGTGAGATCGAGCGCCGCCCGCGCGGCGCTTCGCAGCACAAGGCTGCTCCTACATTTGTTTTGGGCCAGTCAATCCTGCGGCAGACGCACGCGACCGCCTTGCTTGTACGGCGCGATATCGCGTCATGCGCCAAGGTATTCGCGCGCAAATCTCACAGAAATAATTGGCCCGAAACAAATGTAGGAGCAGCCTTGTGCTGCGAAGCGCCGCGCGGGCGGCGCTCGGTCTCACTGGCGCTGAAAATGTCGTGGCGAACGCCCTCCCAGCCAATTCACATCCGCCCCCCTTGCAATCCTCTAGTGGCATCCCAATAAAAGCTGTTAGATTTCAGCCGGTTGAAACACCGGCCTGGTTGGCCGGCAGAGGAACAGCCCAATGATTGCAAAAGAATCCCGTCAGGCCCTGGCGCTACAGCGCTTTGCCGAGGCCAACCCGCAGCTGCTCGAAGAGATTCGTGAGCTGGATGCGCGCGAGCAGGCCCAGCAGATCGAGTGGGCATTCGAGGATGCGGCCGATGAGCAGGGCATTCAGCCCTGGGAGCTGGCGCTGCAATTGATTGCCGAAACCCCGGAGCAGCTGCAGGCCATGCGCCTGGAGACGCACCGCGAGGTGGCCGAGGCGCTGGGGATGGGGTGGGAAGAATATTGCCAGTTCAACGAAATCGATCCTGAATAATAAAGGAAGCGAATTCGCCACTGGCAGTTGTTTGACAAGGTATTTCGGCTGCAGGTCGCCCCGGGCGTCGTGCCGCCCTTATTGAAGCAGGCTCGGCGGTAAGCCGTGCGGGCCTTGAAAGTTAATCGACCGGCGTGGTTTCCCGTCGTCCCGAGTGGGGTGACTTCTGCTGCGCGACTCACTAGAATGCTTGCCCTTGATTCTGGAGTCGGGCTAACGCCGGCTAACGTCTGTGCAACGAGGAATATCCATGCAAGTTTCTGTTGAAAACACTTCCGCTCTCGAGCGCCGCATGACCATCGCCGTTCCGGCCGAGCGCGTCGAGAACGAAGTCAACAAGCGTCTGCAGCAGACTGCCAAGCGCGCCAAGATTGCGGGCTTCCGTCCTGGTAAAGTGCCGATGAACGTGATCCGTCAGCGTTTCGAAGCTGACGCCCGTCAAGAGGCTTTCGGTGACCTGGTCCAGGCTTCCTTCTACGAAGCCATCGTCGAGCAGAAGCTGAACCCGGCTGGCGCCCCTGCTGTAGAGCCAAAGTCCTTCGAAAAAGGCAAGGACCTGGAATTCGTCGCCATCTTCGAAGTGTTCCCTGAGTTCACCGTTGCCGGCCTCGAGTCGATCAACGTCGAGCGCCTGAGCGCCGAAGTGGCTGACGCCGATCTGGACAACATGCTGGAAGTGCTGCGCAAGCAGAACACCCGTTTCGAGGCTGTCGAGCGCGCCGCGCAGAACGACGACCAGGTCAACATCGACTTCGTCGGCAAGGTTGACGGTGAAGTGTTCGCCGGTGGTTCGGCCAAGGGTACCCCGCTGGTGCTGGGCTCCGGCCGCATGATCCCGGGCTTCGAAGAAGGCCTGGTTGGCGCCAAGGCTGGCGAAGAGCGCGTTGTCAACGTGACCTTCCCAGAGGACTACCAGAACCTGGACCTGGCTGGCAAAGCTGCCGAGTTCACCATCACCGTCAACAGCGTTGCCGCCCCTGTGCTGCCAGAGCTGAACGAAGAGTTCTTCGCCCAGTTCGGTATCAAAGAGTCGACCCTGGAAGGCTTCCGCACCGAAGTTCGCAAGAACATGGAGCGTGAACTGCGCCAGGCGATCAAGACCAAGGTGAAAAACCAGGTCATGGACGGTCTGCTGGCCGCCAACCCGATCGAAGTGCCAAAGGCCCTGCTGGAAAACGAAGTCAACCGTCTGCGCGTGCAGGCTGTTCAGCAGTTCGGTGGCAACATCAAGCCTGAGCAACTGCCTGCCGAGCTGTTCACCGAGCAAGCCAAGCGCCGCGTAGTGCTGGGCCTGATCGTGGCCGAAGTGGTCAAGCAGTTCGAACTGAAGCCGGACGACGCCAAGGTTCGCGAGATGATCGAAGAAATGGCTTCGGCTTACCAGGAGCCTGAGCAGGTCATCGCCTGGTACTACAAGAACGACCAGCAAATGAACGAAGTGCGTTCGGTTGTGCTGGAAGAACAAGTTGTAGATACTGTTCTGCAGAAAGCGACTGTGACCGACAAGTCGGTCTCGTACGAAGAAGCCGTAAAACCAGCCGAGGCACCAGCCGAAGCCGAGTAATACGTTTTCTCTCGTAGGAAACCCCCACAAGCCAGCCTTCGCGCTGGCTTGTGCGTATTCAAGCCATGACTATTTGGGAGTGAGCGCAGGACATGTCCCGCAATTCTTATATTCAGCAGAGCTCTGACATCCAGGCCGCAGGCGGCCTGGTCCCGATGGTTATCGAGCAGTCCGCCCGTGGCGAACGCGCCTATGACATCTACTCGCGTCTGTTGAAGGAGCGAGTGATCTTCCTGGTAGGTCCTGTAGAAGACTACATGGCCAACCTGGTAGTGGCGCAGATGCTGTTCCTTGAGGCGGAAAACCCGGACAAGGATATCCATCTTTACATCAACTCCCCAGGCGGTTCGGTGACTGCTGGCATGTCGATCTACGACACCATGCAGTTCATCAAGCCGGACGTCTCGACCATCTGCATCGGCCAGGCCTGCAGCATGGGTGCGTTCCTGTTGACCGCCGGTGCCAAGGGCAAGCGTCACTGCCTGCCTAACTCGCGGGTGATGATTCACCAGCCATTGGGCGGCTTCCAGGGCCAGGCTACCGACATCCAGATTCACGCCCAGGAAATCCTCAGCATCAAGGCGCGTCTCAACGAGCTGCTGGCCTACCACACCGGCCAGGACCTCGAGACCATCCAGCGTGATACTGAGCGTGACAACTTCATGAGCGCCTCGCGCGCGGCCGAGTACGGCCTGATCGACTCGGTCTACGACAAGCGGCAACTGGCCTCCTGAACCGGGGTGTCAGAGCAGGTAGGCGCGGAAAGCGCCTACCTGCGGACTTGAAAAAGCCCGCAATTGCCTTCATCTTGTGTTGCAAGCCTACCGGATTGGATCGATCGAATGACTGACACCCGTAACGGCGAGGACAGCGGCAAATTGCTCTATTGCTCCTTCTGCGGCAAAAGCCAGCACGAAGTGCGCAAATTGATTGCCGGGCCCTCGGTATTTATCTGCGACGAGTGCGTCGACCTGTGCAACGACATCATCCGTGAGGAGGTGCAGGAAGCCCAGGCCGAGAGCAGCGCGCACAAATTGCCTTCGCCGAAAGAAATCAGCGGCATCCTGGACCAGTACGTCATTGGTCAGGAGCGCGCGAAGAAGGTGCTGGCCGTAGCGGTATACAACCACTACAAGCGCCTGAACCAGCGTGACAAGAAGGGCGACGAAGTCGAACTGGGCAAGAGCAACATCCTGCTCATCGGGCCGACCGGCTCGGGCAAGACCCTGCTCGCCGAAACCCTGGCACGCCTGTTGAACGTACCGTTCACCATTGCTGACGCCACCACCCTGACCGAGGCCGGTTATGTGGGTGAGGACGTCGAAAACATTATTCAGAAGCTGTTGCAGAAGTGCGACTACGACGTGGAAAAGGCCCAGATGGGCATTGTCTACATCGACGAAATCGACAAGATTTCGCGCAAGTCGGACAACCCGTCCATTACCCGTGACGTTTCGGGTGAGGGCGTGCAGCAGGCGCTGCTTAAACTGATCGAGGGCACTGTGGCCTCGGTACCGCCGCAAGGTGGGCGTAAGCACCCGCAACAGGAGTTCCTGCAGGTCGATACCCGCAACATCCTGTTCATTTGCGGTGGCGCGTTCTCGGGCCTGGAAAAAGTCATCCAGGGCCGTTCCACCAAGGGTGGCATCGGTTTTGGCGCAGAAGTGCGCAGCAAGGAAGAAGGCAAGAAGGTTGGCGAGTCCCTGCGTGAGGTCGAGCCGGATGATCTGGTCAAGTTTGGCCTGATTCCGGAATTCGTCGGCCGTCTGCCGGTGCTGGCTACCCTCGACGAGCTGGACGAGGCTGCGTTGATGCAGATCCTCACCGAGCCGAAGAACGCGCTGACCAAGCAGTATGCCAAGCTGTTCGAGATGGAAAGCGTCGACCTCGAGTTCCGCAGCGATGCACTCAAGGCCGTTGCACGCAAGGCCCTGGAGCGCAAGACTGGCGCCCGTGGCCTGCGTTCGATCCTCGAAGGTGTGCTGCTCGACACCATGTACGAGATCCCTTCGAAGAAGGATGTCAGCAAGGTGGTGATCGACGAGAGCGTCATCGAAGGCACTTCGCAGCCGCTGATGATCTACGAGAACAGCGAGCCGCAAGCCAAGGCCGCGCCAGACGCCTGATTCGGGCAATGGCCGGTGACGGTTGCAAGCAAGAAGGGGGCCTACGGGCCCCTTTCTGCTTTTCCTGCGCTAGCGCTTGTAATTTCCCAAGCGTGCCCCCACATTAGGTCCAAGCATCATTTCCACCGGTTTCCGGCCATAAGGCCGCTGTAGAGGCGAAATCATGAAGACCACCCTCGACTTGCCTCTTTTGCCATTGCGCGATGTCGTTGTTTACCCGCACATGGTTATCCCGCTGTTCGTGGGGCGCGAAAAGTCCATCGAAGCCCTCGAGGCAGCGATGACGGGCGAAAAGCAGATCCTGCTGCTGGCCCAGAAAAACCCGGCCGACGACGATCCGGGCGAGGACGCCCTGTACCGTGTCGGCACCGTTGCCACTGTGCTGCAGCTGCTGAAACTGCCTGATGGCACCGTCAAGGTGCTGGTCGAGGGCGAGCAGCGTGGCGCGGTCGAGCGTTTCACCGAAGTAGAAGGGCACATCCGTGCCGAAGTCTCCCTGATCGACGAAACCGACGCCGCCGAGCGCGAGTCGGAAGTGTTCGTGCGCACGTTGCTGTCGCAATTCGAGCAGTATGTGCAGTTGGGCAAGAAAGTCCCTGCTGAAGTGCTGTCTTCGCTGAACAGCATCGAAGAGCCAGGGCGTCTGGTCGATACCATGGCGGCCCACATGGCCCTGAAGATCGAGCAGAAGCAGGAAATTCTCGAAATTGTCGACCTGACCACCCGTGTCGAGCACGTGCTGGCGCTGCTGGATGCTGAAATCGACCTGCTGCAGGTTGAAAAGCGCATTCGTGGTCGGGTCAAGAAGCAGATGGAGCGCAGCCAGCGCGAGTACTACCTGAATGAGCAGATGAAGGCCATTCAGAAAGAGCTCGGTGATGGTGACGAAGGCCACAACGAAGTCGAAGAGCTGAAAAAGCGCATCGAAGCCGCTGGCCTGCCCAAGGATGCCCTGGCCAAGGCCCAGGCCGAGCTGAACAAGCTCAAGCAGATGTCGCCGATGTCGGCCGAGGCCACGGTGGTGCGTTCGTACCTCGACTGGCTCGTGCAGGTGCCGTGGAAGGCCCAGAGCAAGGTGCGTCTGGACCTGACCAAGGCCGAGGAAATTCTCGATGCCGACCACTATGGCCTGGAAGAGGTCAAGGAACGCATCCTCGAGTACCTTGCCGTGCAGAAGCGCGTCAAGAAAATCCGCGGCCCGGTGCTCTGCCTGGTCGGCCCACCTGGCGTGGGCAAGACCTCGCTCGCCGAGTCGATCGCTGCTGCCACAAACCGCAAGTTCGTGCGCATGGCCCTGGGTGGCGTGCGTGACGAGGCCGAGATCCGTGGCCACCGCCGTACCTATATCGGCTCCATGCCTGGCCGCCTGATCCAGAAGATGACCAAGGTGGGTGTGCGCAACCCGCTGTTCCTGCTCGATGAAATCGACAAGATGGGCAGCGACATGCGTGGCGACCCGGCTTCGGCACTGCTGGAAGTGCTCGACCCGGAGCAGAACCACAACTTCAACGACCACTACCTGGAAGTCGACTACGACCTCTCGGACGTGATGTTCCTGTGCACCTCGAACTCGATGAATATCCCGCCGGCGCTGCTCGACCGGATGGAAGTCATCCGCCTTCCGGGCTACACCGAGGACGAGAAGATCAACATCGCGGTCAAGTACCTGGTGCCCAAGCAGGTCAAGGCCAACGGCTTGAAGAAGGAAGAGCTTGAGGTCGATGTTTCGACGATCCGCGACATCATCCGCTACTACACCCGCGAAGCCGGTGTGCGGGGCCTGGAGCGGCAAATTGCCAAGGTCTGCCGCAAGGTGGTCAAGGAACATACCGGGCAGAAGCAGGTCAAGGTCAAGGTGGCCAGCGAGCAGCTGGAGCACCTGCTGGGCGTGCGCAAGTTCCGTTACGGCCTGGCCGAGCAGCAGGACCAGATCGGCCAGGTCACCGGCCTGGCCTGGACCCAGGTGGGTGGCGAACTGCTGACCATCGAAGCCGTGGTCATCCCCGGCAAGGGTCAGTTGATCAAGACCGGCTCGCTGGGCGATGTGATGGTCGAGTCGATCACCGCCGCACAGACCGTGGTACGCAGCCGCGCCCGTAGCCTGGGGATTGCCGCCGACTTCCACGAGAAGCGCGACGTACACATCCACATGCCGGAAGGCGCCACGCCGAAGGACGGCCCAAGCGCGGGCGTGGGCATGTGCACCGCGCTGGTGTCGGCCCTGACGCAGATTCCGGTACGTGCCGACGTGGCCATGACCGGCGAAATCACCCTGCGTGGCCAGGTGCTGGCCATTGGCGGGTTGAAGGAAAAACTGCTGGCGGCACACCGTGGCGGCATCAAGACGGTGATCATTCCAGAGGAGAATGTTCGCGATCTGAAGGAGATTCCGGAAAATATCAAACAGGATCTTCAGATCAAACCGGTCAAATGGATTGACGAAGTCCTGCAAATTGCGCTGCAATACGCCCCGGAGCCCTTGCCAGATGTGGCTCCTGAGATTGTCGCGAAAGATGAAAAGCGCGACGGCGATGCTAAGGAAAGAATCAGCACGCATTAGTAGTTTTTGGCTGGGGGGCTTTCCTTGACAGTTTTTTCGGGCCCTTGCTATAAAGCGGCACGCTATTGTCATCAAGCCACCCAGCGCACGTTTCATAAGCTTTTCATTACATACTTAGAAACAAACTCAATAGAGAAATAAGGGGACTTAGAGTGAACAAGTCGGAACTGATTGACGCTATCGCTGCATCGGCTGACATTTCCAAAGCTACCGCAGGTAAGGCTCTGGACGCTGTGATCGACTCCGTAACCGGTGCCCTGAAAGCAGGCGACGACGTCGTTCTGGTTGGCTTCGGTACCTTCTCGGTAAAGGACCGCGCCGAGCGTACTGGCCGTAACCCGCAAACCGGTAAGGCGATCAAGATCGAAGCCGCCAAGGTTCCAGGTTTCAAGGCTGGCAAAGGCCTGAAAGACGCCGTCAACTAAGTCGTCTTTCAGCCGGACCTGGCTTTGCCGGGGCCGAGCACGCTGAAGGCGGGGCGCAAACGTTCCCGCCTGACACGTTTGCTAAGAAAAGGCGCATCCTCGGATGCGCCTTTCTTTTATCAGGATTCTACCCACGCTCCGCGGTTGTCGACGCAGTGGTACAGCCGTTTCTGGGGGACGCATGCTGCAAAATATCAGGGACAATTCACAAGGTTGGATTGCCAAGACCATCATCGGCCTTATCGTCGTCTTGATGGCGTTGACCGGTTTCGAAGCTATTTTCCAGGCCGCCACCCATAGCCAGGACGCCGCCAAGGTGAACGGCCAGACCATCAGCCAGAACGAGCTGGCCCAGGCGGCCGACATGCAGCGCCGTCAGTTGATGCAACAGTTGGGCAAGGATTTCGACCCAGCGCTGCTGGAAGACAAATTGCTGCGTGAAGAGGCGCTCAAGGGCCTGATCAGCCGCAAATTGCTGCTGCAAGGCGCCGAAGATGCCAAGTTTGCCTTCTCCGAGGCTGCGCTGGATCAGGTGATCCTGCAAACGCCGGAGTTCCAGGTGGATGGCAAGTTCAGTGCTGACCGTTTCGACCAGGTCATCCGCCAGATGGGCTACGGCCGCATGCAGTTCCGCGAGATGCTCGCCGAGGAAATGCTCATCGGCCAGCTGCGCACCGGCCTGGCGGGTAGCAGCTTTGTCACCGACCAGCAGGTCGATGCCTTCGCTCGCCTGGAGAAGCAGACCCGCGATTTCGCCTCCCTGACCTTTAAGGCCGACCCGGCCGCGGTCAAGGTCAGCGACGAAGAGGTCAAGGCGCATTACGAGCAGCACGCCAAGGAGTTCATGTCGCCTGACCAGGTGGTGATCGACTACATCGAGCTGAAGAAGTCGGTGTTCTTCGACCAGGTCAAAGTGACCGACGAAGAGCTCAAGGCCCAGTACGAGAAGGAAATCGCCAACCTCGCCGAGCAGCGCCATGCCGCGCACATCCTCATCGAGGTCAACGACAAGGTCACCGACGCCCAGGCCAAGGCTCGTGCCGAAGAGATCGAGCAGCGCCTGGCCAAGGGTGAGGACTTTGCCGCGCTGGCCAAGGAGTTCTCCCAGGACCCGGGTTCGGCCAACAGCGGTGGTGACCTCGGCTTTGCCGGCCCGGGTGTGTACGACCCGGCGTTCGAGGATGCGCTGTACAAGCTGCAGGACGGCCAGGTCTCGACGCCAGTGCGCACCGAGTTTGGCTACCACCTGATCAAGCTGCTGGGTGTGCAGGCACCTGAAGTGCCGAGCTTCGCCAGCTTGAAGGACAAGCTGACCCGCGACCTGAAAACCCCGCTGGTCGAGCAGCGTTACGTCGATGCCAGCAAGCAGCTGCAGGATGCTGCCTACGAGGCTTCCGACCTGGCCCAGCCGGCTCAGGACCTGAACCTCAAGGTGCAGACCTCTGCAGCCTTCGGTCGCGAGGGTGGTGAAGGTATTACCGCCAACCGTTCGGTGGTGCAGGCTGCGTTCTCCGAAGAAGTGCTGGAGGAGGCTGCCAACAGCACCGCCATCGAGCTCGACCCGGAGACCACCGTGGTATTGCGCGTCAAGGAGCACCGCAAGCCGGAGCAACTGCCGCTGGAAGCGGTGGCCAGCAACATCCGCGAACATCTGGCCAAAGAGAAGGCGACTGCCGAGCTCAAGGCCAAGGCGGACAAGCTGATCGCCGGCCTGCGTGACGGTTCCATCGCAGCTGACAGCGTGCACGAAGGGCAAGGCTGGAAGGCCTATGAAGCAGTTACCCGTGGCGAGGACGGTATTGACCCGGCCGAACTGCAGGCGCTGTTCCGCCTGGGCAAGCCGCAAGCCAAGGGCAAGCCGGTGTATGGCAGCGTAGTGCTGCGTGACGGTAGCCTGGTGGTGCTGCAGCTCAAGGGCGTCAACGAAGGCGCTACCGCCACCGACGAAGAGAAGCAGCAGATCCGCCGCTACCTCGCGTCGCGTGCTGGCCAGCAGGACTTCGCGGCCTACCGCAAGCAGCTGGAAGCCAATGCGGATATCACCCGTTACTAAGGTGATCGCTGCATGAAGAAACAGGCCGCCTCGTGCGGCCTGTTTCGTTTCTGTCGCTTGTGCCGGCCTCTTCGCGGTTGCTACGACGCTTAGCGTTTCACCCCTTCATAGTTATCCAGCGTATCCCGCGCAATCTCCCGTCCCAACGCAATCAGCTCGGGCGCTTTGTAGAACTCGAAGAACCGGCAGACCCGCTTGGGCACGTTGATCAGCACATCCGGTGGATACCCGGCGATCTTGTATTGCGCCAGTGAGGTCTGCATGACCTCGAAGCTCTGGTTGATCAAGTCCAGCAGCGAAGCAGGCCCCACGTTGTCGATGATGAACGAGCCGGTCGCCGACTTTGGCGCGCCCTGGCGTTCCGGTGCCGCCGCCGGTTGCTGGCCTTCCGGGTCGGCGGCATCTGCCAGCCACGGGTTGGGCGGCGCCAGGCCCTCGGCGACTATTTCCTGTTCGATGCGCATCAACTCTTCCGCCGGCTTGCGCCGGAATGGCAAGCGAGAGCCCAATGAGCTCAGCAAGGAGTCAAAGCGCATCTTGAACGCCGCGGGGCGCTCGATCACCGGCAACTGGTACTGCTTCTGGTTGGTGGCGTTGAGGTTGACGGCGATGATCAGGTCGCAGTGGCTGGACACCACAGGCACAATCGGCAGCGGGTTGAGGATGCCCCCGTCGACCAGCATACGGTTGCCCTGCATCACAGGGGTAAACAGGCTGGGGATGGCCGCCGAGGCGCGCATGGCCTGGTGCAGGCAGCCTTCCTGAAACCAGATTTCCTGCTGGTTGGTAAGGTCGGTCGCAACCGCTGTATAAGGGATGCGCAATTGCTCGATGTTGATCTCGCCGACGATCTTGCGGATTTGCCCGAACACCTTGTCGCCGCGAATGGCGCCGAGGCGAAAGCTTACGTCGACCAGGCGCAGTACATCCAGATAGTCGAGGCTCTCGATCCAGTTGCGATAGTCGCTCAGTTTGCCGGCAGCATAGATGCCGCCAACCACTGCACCCATGGAGCAGCCGGCAACGCAGGCAATGTCGTAGCCGCGCCGCTCGATTTCCTCGATCACACCGATGTGTGCATACCCCCGGGCTCCGCCCGAGCCCAGTACCAGTGCCACGCGTTTGCTCATGAATAATCCCCGTCCAGTGCAACCTTGGTCCTACAATGCACCCATCACAGGCTGTGCTTCAATGTAGATCGTGCTGAGCTACTGTAATAAAACTGGCCGGGCACAGCCGGCCGGGCAGGGCACTTTTCAGCTGCCGGGGCGTCGAACAGCCACTGTTTTTTCCATTGAGGTATTACCGATGAAAGCCTGGATCTGCCTTCCACTGATTGCCTTGGCCCTTGCTGGCTGCGCGGGCAAGACGGCCTACCGTGACAGCTGCGCGACCCAGCTGGATGCCGCCTGGAAGGAACTGGACCTGGCCAAGGCCGAAGGCTTTGCCGGTGCAGTGAGTTACTCCAAGGCCTTGTCGCTGCTGACCGGGGCCAAGACCCAGCAGCAGTTCGAAGGTTACGAGAGCTGTACGCGCAAAGCCGAAAAGGCGCGCTTCTACATTCGTGAGTCGCGCGCCGGGCGCTGACCAAGGAGCGTCGTATGTCTGCCATGCTAGACCATGTAGTAGCCCAGATACTGGCCTTGCAGGTGCGCCTGATGGCCTGCCGCGAACGCCTGGCTGCCGATACCGACAGCGAAGCCTTGCACGACTTGCGCATCAGCCTGCGGCGCCTGCGCAGCCTGCTGCGGCCGCTGCGCGGGCTGCCTGGCGTGGAGCAGCTGGAGGGTGCCGCCAGCGCGTTGGGTACCCTGACCACGCCGCTGCGTGACCGGGAGGTGCTGGCAGCCGAGCTGATCGGGCGCGGCTATACCGCCGCCGGCCAGCGGCGCCTGGAAGGGCGTGGCAGGACCTTTGCCAGTGTCGCTGCCAGCCCGCAGCTGGCCCGGGTGCTGGCGATTGTCGACGCGTTTCCGTTGTTCCTGCGGGCGGCAGGCCGCGAGGGGCTGGTCAAGTCACTGGACAAACGCATTGACAAACGCCTGGTCAAGCAATGGCGCAAGTTGCACGAAGCCTTGCAAGACCCCGCTCACGACCGCCACCGCCTGCGCTTGCTGATCAAGCGTGCGCGCTATGGCGACGAGGCCTACCCACAACTCGACCACGCCGGGAAGAAACTGCAGCGCCTGCTGAAAAAGGCACAGGGCGACCTGGGCAAATGGCATGACCGCCTGCAGTGGTTGCTGCAGGCACGCGAGCATGCTGACCTGGCCCCCTGCAAAGTCGCGTGGGAGCAGGAGCTGCACGAGGCCGAGCGCAAGTCGGATGTGACGCTGGATGCCCTGCTGCAGGTGCTGGCGCGTCGCTAGCCCGACAATTGACCGATATGCGGGCTGATCGCCCGGGGTTTGCTAGCTACGATGGGCAGACCTTTTCACTGCGGGCAGGAGCCAGCCAATGAACTTCAACCAACTGCTCGACGCCGTGCGGGCCAACCCGGATGCCGTCAGCATTCCGCCTGGCTGGGCCCAGGGCCGCGCTGCCTTTGGCGGGCTGATGGCGGCCATGGTTTATGAGGCCATGCGCCTGAAACTCTCCGACAGCCGCCCTGTGCGCTCGCTGGCCATCAGCTTCGTCGCCCCTGCGGCTGCAGATGTACCAATCCGTTTCGAGGTGGAGGTATTGCGTGAAGGCAAGGCGGTCAGCACCTTGCTAGGCCGCGCTGTCCAGGATGGCCAGGTGGTGACCCTGGTGCAGGGCAATTTCGGTGCGGGCCGGCCTTCGGTGGTCGACGTGCCCGCGTCACCGGCGATGGAAATGCCAGCACTCGACGACGCTGCTCCCGAGTTACCGTATATCAAAGGCGTTACCCCGGAGTTCATGCGGCACGTGGCCTTGCGCTGGGCGGTGGGAGGGTTGCCGTTCAGTGGCAATCAGTCGCGCAGGATGGGCGGCTGGGTGCGCTTGCGGGATGTAGCTGAAGAGCAGGTCAATGAGTCGCACTTGCTGGCGCTGGTCGATGCCTGGCCGCCGAGCCTGATGCCGTTTCTCAAGCAGCCCGCAGCGGGCAGCACCCTGACCTGGACCATCGAGTTCATCCAGCCCACGGCGAAGCTGTCGACCCTGGACTGGTGCCGGTACTGCGTGGAGACCGAGCATGCGCGGGAGGGTTATGGGCATGCTGCTGCGGCGTTGTGGACGGCAGAGGGCGAGTTGCTGGCCCTGAGCCGACAGACCGTCACCGTGTTTGCCTGATCAATCTGGGAGCGCTGCGCGCTCCTTTCGCGACACAAGGCCGCTCCCGCAAGGATCTCGCAATTTTCAGATTGCGCGTGATTCCTGTGGGAGCGGCCTTGCGTCGCGATTGGGCTGCAAAGCAGCCCCATGGCATCAATGGCGGTGTTTGTGCCGCTCCCGCCAGGCCTTCCACCAGGCCCCACTCAGCACAAAGCGCGGAAAGGTAATGAACTGCTCCGTCAGCAAACGTTGCACGGCATCCTGGCGATTGGCGAACGGCTCAGGTTGTTCGGCCTCCAGGCGATGACCATGGCGCTGTAAGCCAAGGCCGGCAATCAGGGCGATCACGCCAACGGCAATCTGGCCCAGGTCCAGGCCGAACAGCCCCGACAGAATCAGCAGCGCGCCGAGAATGAACAGCGGCACGGCAATCAGGTGCAGCACCAGATTGGCCGGGTGGCGATGGTTATTGTGGTAGCCGCGCCATTGCCAGGCGGGCAGGTTGGGCAGGCGTTTGCTCATGGGCATTTCCTCTCGGTCATGCTCAAAGCTTAGTGCGGCCCCCGGGCGGGGGCCAATCGAGGCTGGCTATGGTGACTATAGCTTGAGCTGGCCAATGGCCCTGTTCAGTTCGCCGGCCAGGGTCGCCAGTTCGCTACTGGTGGTTGCCGAGCCCACTGTCTGTTGCACGGTCTGTTCGGTGACATCGCGGATGCTGACCACGGCGCGGTTCATTTCCTCGGCCACCTGGCTTTGCTGCTCGGCCGCCACGGCAATCTGGGTATTGCTTTCGCGCATCTGCGCCACAGCACCGGTAATCTCCGCCAGCGCCTCGCCGGCCTCCTGGGCCTGGCGGACGCAATCGTCGGCCTTGTACGAGCTTTCCTGCATGAATTCCACTGCATCGCGGGTGCCTGATTGCAGGGCAGAGACCATGATGGTGATTTCGTCGGTAGAGGTTTGCACGCGCTTGGCCAGGTTGCGCACCTCATCGGCTACCACCGCAAAGCCGCGGCCCAGATCTCCGGCGCGCGCCGCTTCGATGGCGGCGTTGAGCGCCAGCAGGTTGGTCTGCTCGGCGATGCTGTGGATTACACCGACCACGCTGTTGATCTTCTGGCTGTCTTCGGCCAGTTGGCGAATCATTTCGGCGGTTTGCTGCACACCGCTGGACAGCCCGGAGATCGAATCCTGCACCCGGCTGACCACCTCTTTGCCGCTGCCGGCCAAGGTGTCGGCGGTTTGTGACAGGTCACGGGTGGCACCGGCATGCTGGGCAATGTGGTGCACCGTCGCTGACATTTCGTTGATGGCGGTGGCGGCCTGGTCAGTCTCGCTCTGCTGGCCGAGCATGCCGGTGCGTACGTTGTTCATGCTGGCAGCCAGGCGTGCGGCGCCCGAGTCCAACTGTGCAGCGGTGTGGGCGACGGTGCTGACCACGCGGTGGTAGGTGGCCTGCATGGCATTGAAGGCCCCGGCCATCTGGCCGACCTCGTCGCCGCAGGCCAGCGGCACACGGGCCGCCAGGTCGCCGGTCCTTTCCACGTGCAGCATCACATCCTTCAGGGTATTGAGCTGGCTGAGCAGGAAGCGGATCAGCAATTGCGAGGCGCCGAGCATGGCCAGCATCAGGACCAGCACACATACCGCGTAGTTGCTGAAGCGCTCGAAGAATACCTGGCGCAGGCTTGGCGACTGGGCGAGCACGGCCACCTGTTGGTCGCCGTGGCGCACTACCTGCGCCCCGCGCAGTGGGTTTTCGCCGAGGATCCAGGCGCTTGGTAGCTCCACCCAGCCCTGGGCGTTGCGCAGGCTATCGAGCGCCTCGCCGGCGAAAGCCGGCGTTTGCCCGGCCGACCAGCTGATGACGTTGTCCGGGCGCGGCAGTGCTTGCCCGGCAGGCCAGGCAGCCAGCAGCTGGGCTTGCGCTGCCGCCTGCGCCTGCGCCGCTTCGGCGCGGGCGCGTTGCTCCAGGTGCACGGCATAGAGCACCAGCAGCAGGGTCGTGACAAAGGCCACCGCATTGACGGCCCAGAATTTGTACTTCAGGGAAACATTGCTAAGCCAGGCACCCATGGGCAGGTCTTCTCTGAGTTGAGCGGAAACAATTTTGGCAAGGTGCCATCATTGTGCCTGCACTCGCTCAGCTAGATGTTGACCCATATCAACAGCCAGCGTGCAGGGCTCAAGGGAGCTGGAAGAACGCCCGCGCCGTCGCGGTGGTATGCGCCGCCGTGTGCTCGGCTGATTCGCCCCGATGCAGCGCCACTTCGCGCAACACTTCCGGCAGAAACGCCGGCTCGTTGCGCCCGCTCTTCGGCTTGGGCCGCAGGCTGCGTGGCAGCAGGTAGGGTGCATCGCTCTCCAGCATCAACCGCCCTTCGGCGATGTTGCCCACCAGCGGGTGCAGGTGGGTGCCACGGCGCTCGTCGCAGATCCAGCCGGTGATGCCGATGTGCAGGTCCATGTCCAGGTAGGCGAACAGTGCCTCGCGCTCGCCGGTAAAGCAGTGCACCACCGCGCCGGTCAGATGGTCGCGGTAATGCTTGAGAATCGCCAGCAAGCGCTCGCTGGCGTCTCGCTCGTGCAGGAACACCGGCAGGCGCAGCTCTGCGGCCAGTGCCAACTGGGCTTCCAGGGCTTGTTCCTGGAGTGGGCGAGGGGAGAAGTCACGGTTGAAATCCAGGCCGCATTCGCCCACGGCGCGCACGCGTGGTTCATTCAACAGCTGGCGCAGCTGGCGCTCGCTGCCAGCATCCCAGGCCTTGGCATCGTGGGGGTGCACGCCTGCAGTGGCGAACAGGTGCGCACCGCTGGCGTCCAACTGCTGGCACAGCTCCAGCGCCTGTTCGCTGACTGCCAGGCTGGTGCCTGTCAGCACCATTTGCGTCACCCCGGCCTCAAGGGCGCGCTCAACGATTGCCGCCTGTTGATCGTGGAAACTGCTGTTGGTCAGGTTGACGCCGATATCGATCAGTTGCATGGTGCTATCTCGTGCCGCGGGGCGGCCAGCATAGCAAAATCCGCGTTTTTTCTGAAAAACCAAGAACTTCATGCTGTTACCGTGGTCTTTTATCGTCATTTCTCACTTGGCGGTGCAGTCCATGGATGCCGCCCAACCACCACGGACACGTTTTGCATGCTGCGATGCTGGCTTGTTTTCCTGCTGACGCTCGGGCTGACCCTGACCGGCCCGGCACAGGCGCGCGCGCCGGGGCCGCAGCAGAACATACCGCCCGCCAAGGTGCGTGACCTGCAGCAGATTCGTACCAGCAAAGTGCTGCGGGTGCTGGTCAACCAGAGCCGCAACAGCTCTGGCGAGGTCAAGGGCGAGCCGGTCGGCATCGAGTATTACCGCCTGCGGGCGTTGGAGCATTATCTCAATGCGCGTGCCGCCGATGACCAGCGGATCCAGCTAAAGCTCATACCGCGGGCCAAGGAGCAGTTGCTGGGCGCTCTGGCCCGCGGCGAGGGCGACCTGGCTGCGCCGGGCGAGCTGCTTGACCCCAGCACGGTGCGCGGCATGAGCAGCAGTGCGCCGATACTCGACCAGGTGCCGTTGATGCTGGTCGGGCGCAAAGGCGAGCGAAGCTTCAGCAAGGTCGAGCAGCTGTCCGGGCGGACCGTGGCCTTGACCAGCGCCAGTGCCGCCGGACCGCTGATCCAGCAGGCTAACCAGCAACTGGCACTGCGCAAGCGTCCGCCGATCAAGGTGGAGTGGGTCGACTCGACGCTGGCGGTGGAGGATGTACTGGAGATGGTGCAGGCTGGCATCTACCACCTGACGGTGGTTGAGCAGCCCATTGCCCGGCGCTGGGCGCGGGTCATGCCGCGCCTGCGCCTGGACAGTCGGGTACGCCTGGGGGCGCCGCAAGCCATGCGCTGGTATGTGGGGCGTGATGCGCCGCAATTGTTGGCCACGGTCGATCACTTCCTGCAAGGTTACCGCGCACCAGACAACCAGGATGCCGCCTTCGAGCGTATCTACCGGCGCCAGTACCGGGTGCACAACCCGTTGGCCAGCAAGGACCGCCAGCGCCTAGCCTCGGTGCGGGCGGTGCTGCAGAAGCATGGCCAGGCGCAGCAGATCGACTGGCTCAACCTGGCCGCCCTGGCCTTCAAGGAGTCGACGCTGAACCCGGCTGCACGCGGCACGGGAGGCGCCCATGGTCTGATGCAGATTACCCCTTCGGCCGCCCAGCGCGTGGGAGTGAGCAACACCGCCACGGTGGATGGCAATGTGCAGGCCAGCGCCCGCTACCTGGCGCTGATCCGGCGCAAGTTCTTCGCCAGCGCCAAGATCAACGAGCGCGAGCGCATGGCTTTTACGCTGGCGGCCTACAACCTCGGCCCCGAACGCGTCCAGGCGATGCGCTCCGAAGCCCGGCGGCGCGGCCTCAACGGGGACCAGTGGTTCTTCCAGACCGAACGCATCGCCATGGAGCAGGTGGGCATGGGGCCGGTCAACTTCGTCAACAGTGTCAACAAGTACTTTTTGGCGTTCAACCGCGAGCGGGCTGCGCTGGAGCGTGTGGCAAAGCGCTGATAAATCGATTATATCGATTGTTATGTTGGGTTTTTTACGATTTTCATATCTATAGAATTGATTATGATGGCGTCCATCCCAACACAACTTCTTCGCTTCAAGGACGCTTCGACATGAACAACACTACCCTCAACGCCCTGTTCTCCACCCGCGCCGGCGCCGGTCTCAGCGTTATCCGCATCCTGGTCGGCATCATCTTCATGGCGCACGGCGCGCAAAAACTGTTCGGCCTGTTCGGCGGTTATGGCCTGGAAGGTACCGGCCAGTGGATGGAAAGCATCGGCCTGGCCCCGGGCTACCTGATGGCCCTGTTGTCCGGTAGCGCCGAATTCTTCGGCGGCCTGGCACTGGTGGTCGGCTTGCTGGCTCGCCCGGCGGCCCTGGCGCTGAGCGTAACGCTGGTGGTGGCGATCCTCTCCGTGCACATCGGCAACGGCCTGTTCATGTCAAACAACGGCTACGAGTTCGCCCTGGCGCTGCTGGCCGGCACCGTTGCCGTCATGATCGAAGGCGCTGGCCGCTTTTCGCTGGACCGCCTGATCGCCCGGTAAACAGCTGCAAGCAGTGAACTGCAAGCCGCAAGCAAGAGCGGGCCGGTACTCGGCCTGCTTTTGCTTGCGGCTTCTAGCTTGCAACTTGTAGCTCATCGCTCTAGCATACCGCCTGCGCCGATTTAAACAGCTACTTGCGGGGCGCAGGAAAGCCCCCTCCGGGCCCACCGAAATACCGCTAAAGCGCTGGTTCGGTGACGCCTCCCACCGCTGCCCAGCGGGATTCGCGAGGCGGAGAGAAGCTCCATGAGTTGTCCACGTACCAGTGTCTGTTTGAGCCCTTTGCCAGCCAGCCAGGCGGCCCGCACACCGCGCATTCTGCTCGGCGGCCAGCATCAGCCCACCCTTTTGCGTCACCTCGAAGGCCTGTCCCGTCGCAAGGGCCAGGCGCGTGCCTTCCTGATCCAGTTCGTCGATATCGGCTGCCACCTGGCGCAATACGGCAATGACCGTTTCGACCTGGCCGTTATCCAGGCCCCGGCGCCGGACGAGGCCGCCGAAGTCATTGGCCACCTCACCCGCATCGCGCGCCAAGGCCTGATTACCCGCCGCTGAGGAGTGCGCTGTTGAGTACCAACATCATCACCACGGAAGGCCATGAGGCGCTGAAGAAAGAGCTGGACCACCTGTGGCGCGTCTATCGCCCGGAGATCACCCAGAAGGTTGCCTGGGCGGCGTCACTGGGCGACCGCAGCGAAAATGCCGACTACCAGTACAACAAGAAGCTGCTGCGCGAAATCGACCGCCGGGTGCGTTACCTGCGCAAGCGGCTTGAAGATGTGAGGGTGGTGGCCTACTCGCCGCAACAGGAAGGCAAGGTGTTTTTTGGTGCCTGGGTCGAGATCGAGAATGACGATGGCGAGACCATGAAGTTTCGCATTGTCGGCTATGACGAGATCTACGGGCGCAACGATTACATCTCGATCGACTCGCCCATGGCGCGGGCCTTGCTCAAGAAGGAGGAGGGCGATGAGGTGGTGGTGCACACACCTACCGGTGAAGCGACCTGGTATGTGAAGGGCATCACTTACGGCCGGTAAGTTGATGTTGTCTTTGCCGGCCCCTTCGCGGGCATGCCCGCGAAGGGGCCGGTGCAGGTAACCCTCAACCCTCGCGCAACACCGCCAACGGGCTGGCATTCAGCGCCCGCCGCGTCCCCAGCACCCCTGCACCGCCCACCAGCAGCGCCCCCATCAGCGGCAGCGCCAGCAGCCACGGGTGCGGGCTCCACTGCAAGTCGAAGGCATAGCGGTACAGCACCAGGGTAATCAGCTCACAGCCCACTGCGGCCAACAACCCGCTGGCCGCCCCCAGCAAGCCGAACTCGATACGCCGTGCCTTGACCAGCAATGGCCGCGCCGCCCCCAGCGCACGCAGCAAGGCACCCTGGCGGATGCGTTCGTCCAGCGTTGACTGCAGGCCGGCAAACAACACCGCCAGCCCGGCGGCCAGTACGAAGAGCAGCACATACTCCACCGCCAGGGTCACCTGGGCGAGGATGCTGCGGAGCTGGTCGAGCAAGGCATCCACCTGCAGGATGGTCACCGCCGGGAATGCCCGTGACAGCGCCACCACGTCCAGGTCGTGGCCCGGCGCCAGGTAGAAGCTGGTCAGGTAGGTGGTCGGCAGCCCCTGCAGTGTGCCGGGCTGGAAGATCATGTAGAAGTTTGGCTGGAAGCTGTCCCAGTGCACGCTGCGCAGGCTGCTGACTCGGGCCTGGCGTTGCTGGCCGCCGATTTCGAAGGTTAGCAGGTCGCCCATTTTCAGTTTCAGGCTGCTGGCCAGCTCCGCCTCCACCGATACACCGGGGATTTCGTCGCTGCCGGGCAAGGCTTGCCACCAGTTGCCTGCGGTCAGTGCATTGCCTTCGGGCAGCTCGGCGGCCCAGGTCAGGCTGAGGTCGCGCTGCACGGCGCGCTCACCTGCCGTGTCCTTGCTGACGATTTGCTGTACCGGTTGCTCGTTGATTTGCACCAGGCGCCCCGGCGTTACCGGGTACAAAGGCGCTGAAGTGGCGTTGACCTGATGCAGGCGTTGAGCGAACGGCTCACGATCATCCGGCAGGATGTTCAGGGCGAAATGGTTGGGCGCATCCTTAGGTAACTGAGCTTGCCAAGTGTCGAGCAGTTCTGCGCGTAGCAGGGCGACCAACGCCATGGCTAGCAGGATCAGGCCGAAGGCCAAGGCCTGGCCGGCGGCGGCCGTGGGGTGGCGCAGCAACTGGCCCAGCCCCAGGCGCCAGGCCAGTGGCGCCCCGGCCAGCAGCTGGCGGAGGCTGCGCAAGCCGAGCAATAGCACGCCGCCGAGCAGTAATGCGGCGACCAGGCCGCCCCCGAGCAGGGCGAAGGTGAGCAACAGATCGAGGCTCAGGCGCCACATGATCAGGCCAAGGGCAAACAGAGCGGCGCCGTACACCAACCAACTGCTGGGCGGTGTCGGCAACAGATCACGGCGCAGTACCCGCAGTGGCGGGACCTGGCCCAGGGCGGCAATGGGTGGCAGGGCGAAGCCGGCCAGTGCAACCAACCCGGTGCCGATGCCGGCCAGGGCCGGGATGATGCCGCCTGCCGGCACCACGCTTGGCAGCAGGCCGTGCAGCAGGCGGAACAGGCCCAGTTGTGCCAGCCACCCGAGCAGGGCCCCGGCAAGGGCGGCAACCAGGCCGAGCATGGCCAGTTGCAGGCAATACAGGCCCAGTGCCTGGCGGCGCGAGAGACCCAGGCAGCGCAGTAGTGCGCTGGCATCCAGACGACGTGCGGCATAACGGCTGGCCGACAAGGCCACGGCGACCCCGGCCAGCAGCACCGCCACCAGACTGGCCATGTTCAGGTAGCGTTCGGCCTTGCCCAGGGCGCCGCCGATCTGCTGGTTGCCATCGCGGGTGTCGCGCAGGCGCTGGTTGGCGGCCAGGTCTTTTTCCACGCCCTGGCGGTATTGGGCCAGCGCCCCGGCATCGCCGCGCCACAGGTCGCGGTAGGTGACCCGGCTGCCCGGCTGGATTACACCGGTGGCCTCCAGGTCGGCCAGGTTCATCATCACCCGCGGGGTAAGGCTGTAGAAGTTGTTGGCGCGGTCCGGTTCGTAGGTCAGCACACGGCTCATGCGCAGGGTTTTCATGCCAACGTCGATGCTGTCGCCAATCGCCAGCCCCAGCGCCGCCAACAGGCGGGGCTCGACCCACGCCTCGCCAGGTGCCGGGCCGCCGCCAGGTGTTTCCTCGGCATAGGGCGCCGGCGCGCTGCGTACTTGCCCGCGCAATGGGTAGGCGCTGTCGGCGGCCTTGACGCTGGACAGCTGGATGCCGTTGTCGCCGCCCACCACACTGGTGAACTCGACCACCTGCGCGTGACGCAAGCCAAGTGCGGTGCCGGTATCGATCTGCTGCTCGCGGGCGGGGGCGCTCCCCTGCAGCACCAGGTCGGCACCCAGGAATTCGCTGGCGCGCAGTTGCATGGCGCCGTTCAGGCGGGCGCCGAAATAGCCGATGGCGGTGCTGGCGGCCACTGCTACCATCAGGGCAAAGAACAGCACGCGCACTTCGCTGGCGCGAATGTCGCGCAGCAACTGGCGCAGGGCCAGGCCGCACAGGCGGGACAACGGCATGTGCTTCATCAAGCCTCCACCGGCGCCACCAGGCGCCCCGCGTCCAGGCGGATCTGGCGGCGACAGCGCCGGGCCAGGCGTTCGTCATGGGTGACCAGCACCAGGGTGGTACCGCGCTCCTTGTTCAAGTCAAACAGCAAGTCGCTGATGCGCTCACCCGTGTGGCTGTCGAGGTTGCCGGTGGGCTCGTCGGCAAACAACACCGCAGGTTGTGCGGCGAAGGCGCGGGCGATGGCTACCCGCTGCTGTTCGCCGCCCGACAGTTGGCGTGGGGTGTGGCTCAGGCGCTTGCCGAGGCCGACCCGCTCCAGCAGGGAGCGCGCCTGCTCGCGGGCATCGCGGCGGCCGTCCAGCTCCAGTGGCAGCATGACGTTTTCCAGCGCATTGAGGCTGTCGAGCAACTGGAATGACTGGAACACGAAACCCACATGTTCGGCGCGTACCCGGGCGCGCTGGTCTTCATCCAGTGGCCCCAGGTCGTTGCCGGCGAGGATGACCTTGCCGGCACTGGGCAGGTCGAGGCCGGCGAGCAGACCGAGCAGGGTCGACTTGCCTGAGCCCGAGGCGCCGACGATGGCCAGGCTGTCGCCTTTGGCCAGTTCGAGGGAGAGCGCGTGGAGGATCGTCAGGTCACCTTCCGCGCTGGGGACCACTTTGCTAAGGTTCTGCGCAACGAGTATGTTGGGGCCCATGGAGAATCCGATGCGAATGTGGTGGTTGAGTGCCGGTCTGGCCCTGTATTGCCTGGCCCAGAGCGCGGCGGCGGGAACACTGCTGGTTGTTGGCGATAGTATCAGCGCCGGTTTTGGCCTGGATAGCCGCCAGGGTTGGGTCACTCTGTTGCAGACCCGCCTCAAGGACGAAGGTTTCGACGACAAAGTGGTCAATGCCTCGATCAGCGGCGACACCAGCGCAGGTGGCCAGGCGCGGCTGCCGGCGCTGCTTGCAGCGCATAAACCGAGCTTGGTGGTGCTGGAGCTGGGCGGCAACGATGGCCTGCGTGGGCAACCGCCCGCGCAATTGCAACAAAATCTTGCCTCGATGATTGAGGGGGCACGCCAGGCCGGTGCCAAGGTGGTGTTGCTGGGCATGCGCCTGCCGCCCAATTACGGGGTGCGCTACACCACCGCTTTTGCCAAGGTGTATGAACAGCTGGCTGCGGACAAACAGGTGCCGTTGGTGCCGTTTTTCCTCGAAGGGGTAGGGGGCGTGCCTGAGTTGATGCAGGCCGATGGCATCCATCCGGCCCAAGGTGCCCAGCAGCGCCTGCTGGAAAATGCCTGGCCGACGATAAAACCCTTGCTGTGACGCTTTAAACGGGGCGGGCTTTCGGCTAATGTTGCGCCCCCCGTTTCGAGTGCCCCCGATGCCCCGCCCTGCCTGGTCCCTGTATGCCTATCAACTGATCGAGCCCGATGAGCAGCTCGACCTGTTCGCCTGCCAGGAAATCCGCGTCCACCTGGTGGCCCGCCAGCTTGAGCTGGGCGTGCCGGTCGACCGTACCTTGTGCGGCGGCCTGCTGCCGGCGCAGCCGCGCTGGTCGGGGGTGCCGCGCGCGATCTACCGCGATAGCCGGCTGTGTGACCTCTGCCGAGCCATCCTCGATGCCCAGCGGCGCGGCATGCGCCCGGTCTGGCCAGAGCTGCAGGCGAGCTGAACGGCAAGCACCTTTCATCATCTGAAACGCTTGCATCGCGCCAATGCCTCCCGCTTGCATCGGCGCGGGTGTACAATCGATCCTCTTGACCCACCTTTCGAAGGATTTACCGGATGTTGCCGCGCTTTCCTGCCGTCACCCGTAGCCTGTCCCTGGCCGCCCTGCTGGTAGCGGGCCCCGCTGCTGCGCTGGAGCTGCCACTGCCACCGCCCGGTGAAGACATCGTCGGTCAGGTGCATGTGATCAAGGCAAAGTACGAGGACACGTTCGCCGACATCGGCACCGCCAACGACCTCGGCTACCTGGAAATGATTGCCGCCAACCCGGGCGTCGACCCTTGGCTGCCGGGCGCTGGCACCGAGATCATCCTGCCGACCCGCTACGTGCTGCCGCCTGGCCCGCGCGAAGGCATCGTCATCAACCTGGCCGAGTACCGCCTGTACTACTTCCCGAAAGGGCAGAACGTGGTACATACCTTCCCGCTAGGGATTGGTCGTGAGGGTTGGGGGTCGCCGATCGCCAATACCAAGATCACCGCCAAGACGCCGAACCCGACCTGGACGCCACCTGCTTCGATCCGCAAAGAGCACGCGGCGGACGGTGACATCCTGCCGACCGTAGTGCCGGCTGGCCCGGACAACCCGCTGGGGCCGTTCAAGTTCACCTTGGGCGTGCCGGGCTACCTGATCCACGGTTCGAACAAGAAGTTCGGCATTGGCATGCGTACCAGCCACGGCTGCTTCCGCATGCTCAACAACAACGTGCTGGAACTGTCGAAGATGGTGCCGGTGGGTACGCCGGTGCGCATCATCAACGAGCCTTACAAGTTCGGTATCAGCGGCGGCAAGGTCTATCTGGAAGCGCACACGCCCCTGGATGACCAGGGTAACCCGTCGGTAGTCGATAAACACACCGCCGTTATCAACGCCTTGCTCAAGCGTGAAGACCTGGCCAATAACCTGCGTATGAACTGGGACATGGTGCGTGACGTGGTGGCCGCAGAAGATGGCATGCCGGTAGAAATTGCCGTGCCGGTCGAGAACCAGGGTAGCGCACCTATGGTGTCGAGCATTCCGCCAGAACTGCAGTAAGGTAATTGCGACACATCACGGCCCGCCTTAGTGCGGGCCTTTTCGTTACTGCCTGGCGCATTTACCTTGCTGGCAGGCAATAAAAAAGCCGACCCACAAGTGGGTCGGCTTCTTAACAATCCGCGAGGATTATTACTTGCGGCTGGCTTTGTCCAGCATACGCAGAGCGCGCTCGTTGGCTTCGTCAGCGGTCTGCTGAGCCTTCTGAGCGGCTGCCAGTGCGTCGTCAGCCTTACGGTAGGCTTCGTCAGCACGAGCTTGAGCGCGAGCTGCTGCGTCTTCAGTCGCAGTCAGACGAGCTTCGGTTTCTTTGGATACGCTGCTGCAACCGGTAGCCAGAACTGCGGCCAGAGCCAGAGCAGAGAATTTCAGAACGTTGTTCATCGTGTTCCCCTTCAAGGACTTTCTATTAAATAGCCATCTCTCAGGAAAGAGAAACTGGCCGGCGTACATAGTACCCATTACTTGTAGTAAGTAAACTGACTGAGCGCAAGAACTGCAAAAAAAATGTGGCTTGGCGCCACGCCGACAAGATTTGCGACGTGCGTGTGAAAAAAACGTGCAGGGTTCGCAAGCGATTGTAGTGCCGGAACTTTTTTGTTGAACTAACGGTGACTTTAACTGTCCTTCGACGTCTTAAGCCCTACAACATCCGGCGGCTGTTGAAGGTAGCAGGGAAGAGTCGCTTTCTCAGCATTTTCGCCATTTTTCGCCGCTGCCACCTTGAGCAATCCCATTTGCGGCGCCTACTATCTTGTGAGTGCCACAGGATCCGAACGATTACAATCGTCCAGAGGTCGAAGGGGCAACAGGTGGCGTAGAGGATTTAGCGCCGGATAAACCACCATCGGTTAAGGTATGGGTCTGCCGAGAAGACCTGCGAGGAGTAGTGATGAGCGAAGCGCTGACCATCCACCATGACCAGGCCGGTCATCAGTTCGAGACCACCGTGGACGGTCATCGTGCCTATCTGACGTACATGGATCTGGGCAAGCAGACGCTGGACATCTATCGCACCTTCGTGCCCAACGCCTTGCGGGGCCGCGGGATTGCTGCCGCTTTGACCGAGCGGGCGCTGGAGTACGCTGAACAGATGGGCTATACGGTGATTCCGTCCTGCTCATATGTGGAACGCTACATGGAGCGCCAGCAGCGGCATTCGAGCAAGGCCTGACACTTTACTTAAAAAAACGGGGGCCGCTTCGCGCCCCATTCGCGGCACAAGGCCGCTCCTACAGGGATATGCGATCTCCTGTAGGAGCGGCCTTGTGCCGCGAATGGGGCGCGAAGCGGCCCCGCTTTTTTATATCAATCAGCCGCGCTTACGCTGCGGCAGCACATCCTTGAGCTTGGCATGCATGCTGCGCAAGGTTTTCTCGGTCGCGGACCAGTCGATGCACGAGTCGGTGACCGAGACGCCGTACTGCAATTCGTTCAGGTCTTTCGGAATCGACTGGCAGCCCCAGTTCAGGTGGCTTTCCACCATCAGGCCAATGATCGACTGGTTGCCTTCGAGGATCTGGTTGGCAACGTTCTCCATGACCAGCGGTTGCAGGGCCGGGTCCTTGTTGGAGTTGGCGTGGCTGCAATCGACCATGATGTTGGCCTTGATCTTGGCTTTGGCCAGGTCCTGCTCGCACAGGGCGACGCTGACCGAGTCGTAGTTCGGCTTGCCGTTGCCGCCGCGCAGTACCACGTGGCCGTACGGGTTGCCCTTGGTGGTGACGATGGACACGCCACCTTCCTGGTTGATACCGAGGAAGCGGTGTGGCTTGGACACCGACTGCAGGGCGTTGATGGCAACGGTCAGGCCGCCGTCAGTGCCGTTCTTGAAGCCGACCGCCGAGGACAGGCCCGAGGCCATTTCGCGGTGGGTCTGCGATTCGGTGGTGCGAGCGCCGATGGCCGACCAGCTGATCAGGTCCTGCAGGTATTGCGGGGAAATCGGGTCAAGCGCTTCGGTAGCGGTCGGCAGGCCCATTTCGGCCAGGTCCAGCAGCAGCTGGCGGCCAATGTGCAGGCCATCCTGGATCTTGAACGAGTCATCCAGGTACGGGTCGTTGATCAGGCCTTTCCAGCCGACGGTGGTGCGTGGCTTTTCGAAGTACACACGCATGACCAGGTACAGCGTATCGGACACTTCGGCGGCCAGCACCTTCAGGCGCTCGGCGTATTCGTGGGCGGCCTTGATGTCGTGGATGGAGCAAGGGCCGACTACGACGAACAGGCGATGGTCCTTGCCATCGAGAATATTGCGCACCACTTCACGGCCGGCAGTCACGGTCTGCAGGGCCTTGGCGCTGAGGGGGATTTCCTTCTTGAGCTGATCGGGGGTGATCAGGGTCTCGTTGGAGGCAACGTTCAAGTCATCGATCGGTAAATCAGCCATCGTGTTACTCGTCAGGTCACGGGTGCCGGCCGCCAACTGTCCCCGTGCGGCCCAGCAGCAAGAATAATCGCAGCGGGGAGCCGAACCTTAGCGCGTTACGGGTGGCGCGACAATGGGCTGAAGTCGCGTCAGCATGCTGTTTTCCCTGCTGTTGTGGCACTTTGGCGTGCATGGGCTAGCTGGCAGTGTGCAAGCTGTGTAAAAAGAAAGCTGACCTTGACCTGGAAATCGGCATGCATCCGCGCGCACCACGCATCGGCATCATTGGCAGCGGAGCTATTGGAGGCTTCTATGGCTTGATGCTGGCCCGGGCTGGTTTCGACGTGCATTTTCTGCTGCGCAGCGAGTCCGTCCAACGGTCTGTCGGTATTGCTGGGCGAAGGCACCGCCGGGCTGATGGCAAGCAGCCATGACCGTGAACTGATCCAGGCCCTGATGGCCGAGGTGTGCAAGGCGCTGCCGCCTGTGGGCATGTGTTACCCGAGGGGTATGCCGAGCACTTGTTCCAGATGACCGAGCGCATGCCTGACTATTGGCCAAGCATGTTTCACGACTATGCCCTCATGCGCCCGCTGGAGCTGCAGGCTATCTATGCAGAGCCGCTGGCGCGTGCGCGTATGGCAGGCTGCAGCTTGCCGGGCATGGGAACCCTGTACCAGGCCATGAGTTTCCTCGACACCAGAGATCGGCCCTGCTGACGGCGGCTTTGACCTTGGCGTTGCTTTTTTTGCGCGGGCCTGCAGGCCACGCCGGCAGCGCGCCGGACGGCAAAGCGTGCGTTCGGCGCGCTGCTAAGCTGAAGCTTGCTCTGCCGTTGCGGCAGTCGAGGAGGTCGAATGATCCGCTCCATGCTGTACGCCACCGACCTCGGTGTCTACGCCCCTTTTGTGATGCAGCACGCGCTGGCCTTGGCGCGCACGTTCAATGCCGAGTTGTATGTCATTCACGCCGTGGAGCCAATGGGCCAGTTCGCCGAATCCCTCCTGCAAAGCTACCTCGATGAGCAGACGCTCGACCAGTTGCATAGCCAGGGGGTGAACGCGGTGATGGCCAACATCGAGCAGCGCGTGCTGGAAAACTTCCGCGATGAGCTGGGCGAGGAGGCCGACCTTGCGGTGATCAAGGCGGTGCGGGTACGCCAGGGCGATCCGGCTCAGGTGATCCTTGACCAGGCGCAGCGGCTTAGCGTCGACCTGTTGATTTTCGGCAGCCACAGCGCCGGCGCCGGCGTGGATGTGCCCTTGGGGCGCACGGCAGTGCGACTGCTGCAACTGTCGCCGGTGCCGGTGTACATGGTGCCTTTGGCGCAGCACCTGGGGCGTAGGAAAATATGAAGTGGAGTGTCTGCTTTTTCCGAGAGTACGTAACAAAATAGTTCTAGATTTATTTCCAGAACCACTAATATAGTTATATATCGTCGCTGCCTGCTGCCGCGGACTCATCGCTGAACCGAGGGAAACCTATGAAGCTTCAACAACTGCGCTACATCTGGGAAGTGGCGCACCATGACCTCAACGTCTCCGCGACGGCGCAGAGCCTGTATACCTCCCAGCCAGGTATCAGCAAGCAGATCCGCCTGCTCGAAGATGAACTGGGTGTTGAAGTCTTTGCTCGCAGCGGCAAGCACCTCACCCGTGTCACCCCGGCCGGTGAGCGCATCATCAATACTGCCGGCGAAATCCTGCGCAAGGTCGAAAGCATCAAGCAGATTGCCCAGGAGTTCTCCAACGAGAAGAAGGGTACGCTGTCCATTGCCACCACCCACACCCAGGCGCGCTATGCCTTGCCGCCGGTGATCAGCAGCTTCATCAAGCAGTACCCGGAAGTGTCCCTGCACATGCACCAGGGTTCGCCCATGCAGATTGCCGAGATGGCTGCGGACGGTACGGTCGACTTCGCCATCGCCACCGAGGCGCTGGAGCTGTTCGGCGACCTGATCATGATGCCGTGCTACAAGTGGAACCGCTGCGTGGTGGTGCCGCAAGGTCACCCGCTGGCCAAGCTGCCGAAACTGACCCTGGAAGCGGTTGCCGAATACCCGATCGTTACCTATGTGTTTGGTTTTACCGGGCGCTCGAAGCTGGACGAAGCCTTCAACCACCGTGGCCTTACGCCAAAAGTGGTGTTCACCGCAGCAGACGCCGACGTGATCAAGACCTATGTGCGCCTGGGGCTGGGCGTGGGTATCGTCGCGGGTATGGCCGTGGACGCCAAACTCGACAATGACCTGGTGGCCCTGGATGCCAGCGAGCTGTTCGAAGCCAGCATTACCAAGATCGGCTTCCGTCGTGGCACCTTCCTGCGCGGCTTCATGTGCGACTTCATCGAGAAGTTCGCCCCGCACCTGACCCGCGAAGTGATGGCCAAGGCCATTCAGTGCCATAACAAGCAAGAGCTTGAAGAACTGTTCGCAGGCGTTGAACTGCCGGTGCACTGATCCGCAATTGTGCGGGGCCGCTTTGCGGCTCTTTCGCGGCACAAGGCCGCTCCTACAGGGGATGCGATCTCATGTAGGAGCGGCCTTGTGTCGTGATAGGGCTGCAAAGCAGCCCCGGCTATCTCAAGCCTTGCTGATCAGGTTGCCGGCGTGCAGCCCGCATTCCTTTTGCGTCGACTCTTCCCACCACCAACGCCCTTCACGCTCATGCTGGTTCGGCAGCACCGGACGGGTGCATGGCTCGCAGCCGATGCTGATGAAGCCGCGCTCATGCAGGCTGTTATATGGCAGCTCAAGCATGCGGATATAACCCCACACCTCTTCACTGCTCATCTGCGCCAGCGGGTTGAACTTGTACAGGGTGCGCTCGGGCGTGGAGAAGGCGCTGTCGATTTCCAGTGCCGCCACCTGGCTGCGGGTGCCTGGGCTCTGGTCGCGGCGCTGGCCGGTGGCCCAGGCGCTCACGGTGGCCAGCTTGCGACGCAGCGGCTCGATCTTGCGAATACCGCAGCACTCGCCGTGGCCGTCCTTGTAGAAGCTGAACAGGCCCTTTTCCTTGACGAAGGGGTCGAGTTGGGCACGGTCGGGGCTGAGCAGTTCAATCGGCAGGTTGTACTGCTCGCGCACCTGGTCGATGAACCGGTAGGTCTCCGGGTGCAGGCGGCCGGTGTCGAGGCTGAACACTTTGACCTGCTTGTTCAGCTTCCAGGCCATGTCGACCAGCACCACGTCCTCGGCGCCGCTGAAGGAGATCCACAGGTCATCACCAAAATGCTCGAAGGCGAGCTTGAGAATGTCCTGCGGGGACTTGTTGGCGTAGGTCGCGGCCAGGGCGGCGACGTCGAAGGGTTGGCTCATCAGGCGGTTTCCATCTTGGCTGTGGCGCTGTGCGCTCGTAGTAAGGTGATGGTAACAAAAAAACGCGGGCTAGACGGACTCACAAGCCCTGCAAGGTCTGCATCAACACCCGCACTTTGGCGATCGACTCTTCATATTCGGCCTGCCATTCGGAGTCGGCCACCACCGCACCGCCGCCCCAGCAACTGACCTGGCCGTCCTTGACCAGCAGGCTGCGAATGGCAATCGAGCTGTCCATCTCGCCGCGCACATCCACATACAGCAGCGAGCCGCAGTAAAGCGCCCGGCGTGCAGGCTCCAGCTCGTCGATGATCTGCATGGCGCGAATCTTCGGCGCCCCGGTGATCGAGCCGCCGGGGAAGCTGTCGCCGATCAGGTCCAGGGCATCCTTGTCGCTGGCCAGCTGGCCGGTGATGCTGCTGACCAGGTGGTGGACGTTGGGGTAGCTCTCCAGGCTGAACAGCTCCGGTACCTTCACAGAACCGATCTTGCAGGTACGCCCCAGGTCGTTGCGCAGTAGGTCGACGATCATGAGGTTTTCCGAGCGGTCCTTGGGGCTGTGCAGCAGCTCCTCGGCATTGCGCTTGTCTTCAATCGGGTCGCTGGCGCGCGGGCGAGTGCCCTTGATTGGCCGGGTTTCCACCTGCCCCTGGCTGACGCGGACGAAGCGCTCCGGGGAGAAGCTGAGCAAGGCACTGCCATCGGCCAGTTGCTGGTAGCCGGAAAACGGCGTGGGGCAAGCTTGTCGCAGGGCCTGATAGGCGCGCCAGGGGTCGCCCTGGCAGGGCGCGCGAAAGCGCTGGGTAAGGTTGATCTGGTAGCAGTCGCCGGCCTGGATGTAGCGCTGTACCTGGTCGAAGGCGGCCCGGTACTGGTCGGGCTGCAGGTCACCGGCCATCGGCGCGAGCAGCTTGAAGTCGCCGCTTGCAGTGTCGCAGGCGCCTTCGAAAAGCGTGATCAGGCGTTCGCGTTCACTGCTGGCCAGGCTTGGGTGGAACACCAGCTGGCTGGTGCCGTGCACATGGTCGCTGACCAGTGCCCAGGCATATAGCCCCAGTTGCGCGTCGGGCAGGCCGAGGTCGTCCACGGCCAGGCTTGGCAGGTGTTCCAGGCGGCGACCGAAATCGTAGCTCAGGTAGCCGATCAGGCCACCGGCGAAGGGTAGCTCGCTGCCTTCGGGCAGTTGTGCATGGCCCAGGTGGGCCAGGCCGTCGCGCAGGCGCTGGAGGAAGGCGCTGCCTTCTTCATCGGGGTGCGCTTGCAGCTGTTGCAGCGGCCAGGCGCTGAGCAGGTCGAAGCGGCCGCGTTCGGCGCCGGGGCGGGCGCTGTCGAGCAGGATCGCGCCGGGGGCCTGGCGCAAGCGGGCGAAATAGGCGGCTGGGTCAGGCTGGTAGGGCAGGGGGTAAAGCGTACAGGTCGGCATCAGTGTGGACGGCGATGTAAAAGCGAGGAGGGCGATTGTAGACCTGTGTAGGAAAAGCGCCTAGCACTGGGCGCGACATTCGCCAGTGTGTTTGGCCCATTCGCAGCACAAGGCTGCTCCTACAGGTGAAACGCAGCCCTGTAAGCCTGCGCAGTATTCTGTAGGAGCAGCCTTGTGCTGCGAATGGGCTGCAAGGCAGCCCCCGGCAATTCAGCGGTTAGGCACGTGCCCGAACAAACCCTGAGCTACCCGAACCCGCTGTTCGGCATCTTCGGTAATGCCATCCTTGGCCAGCGCTTCGATATGCGCCTCAATGGCGTGGGTGCGCTGGGTCAGACCGCAGTCGTTGGCAATCTGGATGTTAAGGCCCGGGCGGGCGTTGAGCTCGAGAATCAGCGGGCCTTTTTCCTGGTCCAGCACCATGTCCACGCCGATGTAGCCCAGCCCGCACAGTTCATAGCAGCCGGCGGCCAGCTTCATGAAGCCGTCCCAGTTCGGCAGCTGCACGCCATCCACCGCATTGGTGGTGTCCGGGTGCTTGCTGATGATGTTGTTCAGCCAGGTACCGCGCAAGGTCACGCCGGTGGCCAGGTCAACGCCCACGCCGATGGCACCCTGGTGCAGGTTGGCCTTGCCGCCCGACTGGCGGGTCGGCAGGCGCAGCATGGCCATTACCGGGTACCCCATCAGCACGATGATGCGGATGTCCGGCACGCCTTCGTAGCTGATGCTTTTGAAGATCTGGTCGGGGGTAACCCGGTACTCGATCAGCGCGCGGTCGCGGTGGCCGCCCAGCGAGTACAGGCCGGTGAGGATGCTCGAAATCTGGTGTTCGATTTCCTCATGGCTGATGATCTTGCCCGACACCGTGCGGTAGCGGTCCTCGAAGCGGTCGGCGATCACCAGGATGCCGTCACCGCCGGCGCCTTGCGCCGGCTTGATGACGAAATCGCTGCGCCCGCCAATGATCTGGTCGAGCTTGTCGATTTCTTTCTCGGTTTCGATGATGCCGTACATTTCCGGCACATGGATACCGGCCGCCAGGGCGCGCTCCTTGGTGATGATCTTGTCGTCGACGATCGGGTACAAGCTGCGCTTGTTGTACTTCAACACGTAGTCCGCGTTGCGCCGATTGATACCCATGATGCCCCGGGCCTCCAGGGCTTTCCACGTCTTGATCAGGCCAAACATCAGGCGTCAGCCTTCTTCAGGAATGCCTTGAAGCGCACGAGTTCGGTCAGGCGGTAGCCACGGTAGCGGCCCATCGCCAGCATGAAGCCCACCAGGATCAGCAGTACGGCCGGGAACGTGAACACGAAGTACACCAGCTCCGGCACCATCATCAGCAGGTGCGCCAAAGAGGCTGCAAACAGGGTGCCGATGGCCACTTTCATGGCATGGCCACCGCCACGTTCTTCCCAGGTGATCGACAGGCGCTCGATGGTCATGGTCAGGATCACCATCGGGAACAATGCCACCGACAGCCCGCGCTCAAGGCCCAGCTTGTGGCTGAACAGGCTGATGGCGGCGATCAGCACCACGACGAAGGTCAGCACCACCGACAGGCGTGGCAACATTTGCAGCTTGAGGTGTTCCAGGTACGAGCGTAACGACAGGCCAAGCGCGGTAATCACCGTGAACAGCACGATGCCAAAGCCCAGTTGGGTCTCGCGGAAGGCCAGGGCGATCAGCACGGGGGTGAAGGTACCCAGGGTCTGCAGGCCGACCAGGTTGCGCAGCACCAGGATCACCAGCACGCCGATAGGGATCATGACCATGATCATGAAGGTTTGCTGGGTCTGCAGCGGCAGGCTGTACAGCGAGTACTCGAGGAAGTCGGCGTCGGTGTTCTCGTCGGTCAGCTTGGCCAGGCGGATGGCGTTCATCTCGCTGTTGTTCATGCTGAAGGTGACGTTGGCCTTCTTGCCGCCATCGACGGTGATCAGGTTGTCGTCACCGGTCCACCACAGCAGGCGGTCGCTGGGCAGGCCTTGCTCGCCGGTGTCCGGGTTGAAGTACAGCCAGTCGTTACCGTTGAAGCTGCGCAACCACAGCTCCGGGGTTTGCGGGGTGTCGGCCACCAGGCGGATGGTGTGCACCTTTTCCATCGGTACGTGGGCGATCGACAGCAGCAGGTCGATGATCTGGGCTTTCTTCATCGGCGAGGTGTCGCCGGCCAGCAGCAGCTTGACGTTGTCGTCGTTGAGGTTGTTGACCCGCTTGATGGTCTCGCTGACGAAGGTCTCTACGTCGGCAGAGTGCTGGCGAATCGGCGCCATCAGGGCTTCGGCGGCGATCTTCTCGGGGCCTTCGATAGCCAGGCTGTCACGGAAGGTCGGGCCTTTGACCGTGGTCTTCTCGTTGCTGTAGCGCTTGGTCAGCACCAGGCGGTAGTAGAGGGTCTGGTTGCCGCTGGCGCGGCGGGCCGACCAGGTGACCTTGCGGTTACCGTCGGCACGGTTGACGCTCACCCCGTAGTTGTTGGAGATGAAGCTCTCGTTGAGGCTGACATAGTCGCGGTTCAGCGGTGGCACGAACATCTGCACCTTGACCGGGTCCTTGGTGCTGGCCACGAACTCGACCTTGGCGTCGATGTTCCACAGGTCGTCGGTTTCATCCTCGGTCACCGGGATGCCGAGGAAGAAGATCTGGTAAGCCGTGACCGCCACACCCAGTAGCACCAGTACGGTGATCAGGACTTTCAGATGGAGGGTAAGAGAGCGCATCGGAATTACTCTGCTTTGTGAGCGTCGGTGGCACAGGCAGGTTTGCCGGCCGCATATTTAAGGCTTGGGTCGACCAGCGCGTCGAAGTGCTTGAGTGCCTCGGAGCCGATCAGCAGCGGGAACTGGAAGGCGCTGCGGTCGGTGAGGTTGACTTCGATGGTGCGCATGGCCTGGCCCATGCAGATTTCAAGTTCGATGACCGGGCGTGCCGTGTAGGCCTTGCCCGATTCGGCATCATAGTCGCCGGCCCGGCGCTTGATCTTGCTTACGCGTGCCAGCGGGCGCTCGATCGGGTGCGAGTGGGCAGCATCGATGGCCAGGTAGAAGCGCACCCAGCTTTCGCCGTTGCGCTTGAACCGCTTGATATCGCGGGCGCTGAGCGAGGCGGTTTTGGCACCGGTGTCGAGCTTGGCGGCCACTTCCAGGTCCAGGTCGCCCAGCCGTGCATATTCGTTGAGACCATAGACGGTCTTGCCCGCAGCCTGACCAAGGGCCGGCAGCAGGGTGAGGCATAGCAGCAATAAAACGGGTGTAAGTCTCATAATCCTGGCGCGGTGCAGTGCAAGGTTCTAGGCAAGGTTCTAGGCAAGGTTCTGGTCAAGGCGACTGGCAACTACTGCGCAAGCTTCCTCTTTTATCTGTCAACAAGCATGAATGTATGACAGACAGGCTATCCATACCCCATCGGAGGCGCGGCATTCTATCACGCCGACGTATTGACGCCAGCGGTGCGCGATCTGACAGCACCGGGCGGGGGTTAGTTCGTTATTAGACAATTGTCGACAATATTCATTTTGTCTTTGACTGGCGAGCCTGTTTTCGCTAATTTCTGGCAAAGAGATTTTCAAGGTGTCGACAATATGCAGGACCTTTCCACCGCCAGCCCGGTGCTGACAGACGAAACGGAAACCTTGTCTGAAAACGTCTTCCGGCGCATTCAGGCGGCCATCGTCAAGGGCGAAATTGCCCCCGGCAGCAAGATTTCCGAGCCGGAGCTGGCGCGCACCTACGGCATCAGCCGTGGGCCGTTGCGCGAGGCCATCCACCGCCTGGAGGGCCAGCGCCTGCTGGTGCGCGTACCGCATGTGGGCGCGCGCGTGGTATCGCTGAACCACGCCGAACTGATCGAGCTGTACGAAATTCGCGAGTCGCTGGAAGGCATGGCCTGCCGCCTGGCAGCCGAACGCATGAGCCAGGGCGACATCGACGAACTGCGCCGTGTGCTTGATACCCACGAGCGCGATGCCGCATTCCAGGCTGGTGTGGGTTACTACCAGCAAGAAGGCGACTACGACTTCCATTACCGGATCATCCAGGGCAGCGGCAACCAGACCCTGGTCAAGATGCTGTGCGGCGAACTGTACCAACTGGTGCGCATGTACCGCATCCAGTTCTCTGCCACGCCCAACCGGCCACGCCAGGCTTTTGCCGAACACCACCGCATCCTCGATGCCATCGCCGACCGTGACGGCGAGCTGGCCGAACTCCTGATGCGCCGCCACATCGGCGCGTCCAAGCGCAACATCGAGCGTCACTATCTGGACGCCCACAACAACAGCCCACGAGGTGAGAAATGACTGTGAAGAGCACCCCCGGTCAGCGTTTCCGCGACGCCGTAGCTGCCGAACATCCCCTGCAGGTGGTTGGCGCCATCAACGCCAACCATGCCCTGCTGGCCAAGCGCGCCGGCTTCAAGGCCATCTACCTGTCCGGCGGCGGCGTGGCCGCAGGCTCGCTGGGCTTGCCGGACCTGGGCATCACCGGCCTGGACGACGTGCTCACCGATGTGCGCCGCATTACCGACGTGTGCGACGTGCCGTTGCTGGTGGATGTCGACACCGGCTTCGGTGCGTCGGCCTTCAACGTCGCCCGCACCGTACGTTCCATGAGCAAGTTTGGCGCTGCTGCCATCCATATCGAGGATCAGGTGGGCGCCAAACGCTGCGGCCACCGTCCGAACAAGGAAATCGTCAGCCAGCAGGAAATGGTCGACCGCATCAAGGCCGCTGTCGATGCCCGTAGCGATGACAGCTTCGTGATCATGGCGCGTACTGACGCCTTGGCCGTCGAAGGCCTGAACGCTGCCCTTGATCGCGCCGAGGCCTGCATCGAGGCTGGCGCCGACATGATCTTCCCGGAAGCCATCACTGAACTGCAGATGTACAAGACGTTCGCTGATCGGGTGAAGGCGCCGATTCTGGCCAACATCACCGAATTCGGCGCCACGCCGTTGTACACCACCGAAGAGCTGGCCTCGGTCGACGTGTCGCTGGTGCTGTACCCGCTGTCGGCGTTCCGTGCCATGAACAAGGCCGCCGAGAACGTGTACACCGCGCTGCGCCGCGACGGCACCCAGAAAAACGTGATCGACACCATGCAGACCCGTATGGAGCTCTACGATGCCATCGGTTACCACGCCTTCGAGCAGAGCCTCGACGCGTTGTTTGCCCAGAAGAAAGGCTGAGCAACACCCCGAATTAGCCAGAATAAATCCATAACAAATTCAAGAAAGGAGAAACACCATGGCCGAAGCGAAAGTACTCAGTGGCGCAGGCCTGCGTGGCCAGGTGGCCGGCCAGACCGCACTGTCGACCGTTGGCCAGGCCGGTGCCGGGCTGACCTACCGGGGTTACGACGTGCGTGACCTGGCGGCAGGTGCCGAGTTCGAAGAAGTCGCTTACCTGCTGCTGTACGGCGAGCTGCCAACCCAGGCCGAGCTGGCCGACTACAAGCTCAAGCTCAAAGGCCTGCGTGACCTACCGCAAGCATTGAAGGAAGTGCTGGAGCGCATCCCGCGTGACGCCCACCCGATGGACGTGATGCGCACCGGTTGCTCGGTACTGGGTACCCTGGAGCCCGAGCTCACCTTCGAAGCCCAGCGCGACAAGACCGACCGCCTGCTGGCGCTGTTCCCGGCAGTGATGTGCTACTGGTACCGCTTCACGCACCATGGCGTGCGCATCGATTGCACCAGTGACGAAGACACGCTCGGCGGCCATTTCCTGCACCTGCTGCACGGCAAGAAGCCGAGCGAGCTGCACGTCAAGGTCATGAACGTGTCGCTGATCCTGTACGCCGAGCACGAGTTCAACGCCTCCACTTTCACCGCCCGCGTTTGCGCCTCGACCCTGTCCGACCTGTACTCCTGCGTCACCGCTGCCATCGGCTCGCTGCGCGGCCCGCTGCACGGCGGTGCCAACGAGGCGGCGATGGAGCTGATCGAGCGCTTCCAGAGCCCGCAGGAAGCCACTGCCGAGCTGCTGCGCATGCTGGAGCGCAAGGACAAGATCATGGGCTTTGGCCATGCCATCTACAAAGAGTCCGACCCGCGCAACGAGGTGATCAAGGGCTGGTCGAAGCAGCTGGCCGACGAAGTGGGGGACAGCGTGCTGTACCCGGTTTCAGAAGCCATCGACAAGACCATGTGGGAGCAGAAGCGGCTGTTCCCCAACGCTGACTTCTACCATGCCTCGGCGTACCACTTCATGGGTATCCCGACCAAGCTGTTCACCCCGATCTTCGTCTGCTCGCGCCTGACCGGCTGGGCGGCGCATGTCTTCGAACAGCGTGCCAACAACCGCATCATCCGCCCGAGCGCCGAGTATGTCGGCGTCGAGCAGCGCCAGTTCGTGCCGATCGAGCAGCGCTGAAACCGAACCTGTGGGGTGGCCTGTTCCGGCGATGAGGCCGGAACAGCCAACACAGGACAGCAATTAGAAAGCTATCCACGACCGTACCGTGACCGAGCCTGATAACGATATGAACACAGCATTCCGCAAGCACCTTCCAGGCACCGACCTGGACTACTTCGATGCCCGTGCGGCGGTCGAGGCGATCAAGCCCGGCGCTTACGACGGCCTGCCTTACACGTCCCGCGTGCTCGCCGAAAACCTGGTGCGCCGCTGCGACCCGGCCACCCTCGACGCCTCGCTGGGCCAACTGATCGAACGCCAGCGCGACCTCGACTTCCCGTGGTTCCCGGCCCGCGTGGTGTGCCACGACATCCTCGGCCAGACCGCGCTGGTCGACCTCGCCGGCCTGCGCGATGCCATCGCCGACAAGGGTGGCGACCCGGCCGCCGTCAACCCGGTGGTGCCGGTACAACTGATCGTCGACCACTCGCTGGCAGTGGAGTGCGGTGGCTTCGACCCGCAGGCCTTCGAAAAGAACCGGGCCATTGAAGACCGCCGCAACGAAGACCGCTTCCACTTCATCAACTGGACCAAGAAGGCGTTCAAGAACGTCGACGTGATCCAGCCGGGCAACGGCATCATGCACCAGATCAACCTGGAGAAGATGTCGCCTGTCATCCACAACGACCGCGGCGTGGCCTACCCGGACACCTGCGTCGGCACCGACAGCCACACCCCGCATGTCGACGCCCTGGGCGTGATCGCCATTGGCGTTGGCGGCCTGGAAGCCGAAAACGTGATGCTCGGCCGCGCTTCGTGGATGCGCCTGCCGGAAATCGTCGGCGTCGAGCTGACCGGCAAGCTGGCACCGAACATCACCGCCACCGACCTGGTGCTGGCCCTGACCGAATTCCTGCGTAAACAGAAAGTCGTCGGCGCCTACCTTGAATTCCACGGCGAGGGCGCCCGCGCGCTGACCTTGGGTGACCGCGCCACCATTTCCAACATGGCCCCGGAATACGGCGCCACCGCCGCTATGTTCGCCATCGACCAGCAGACCATCGACTACCTGCGCCTGACCGGCCGCGAAGAGCAGCAGGTCAAGCTGGTGGAAACCTACGCCAAGGCGACCGGCCTGTGGGCCGACAGCCTGGGCGGCGCTGTCTACGAGCGCACCCTGAGCTTCGACCTGTCGAGCGTGGTGCGCAACATGGCCGGCCCGTCCAACCCGCACGCTCGCGTGGCTACCACCGACCTGGCAGCCAAAGGCATTGCCGGCAGTTGGGAAGAGGTGCCGGGGCAGATGCCGGACGGTGCGGTGATCATTGCCGCCATCACCAGCTGCACCAACACCAGCAACCCGCGCAACGTGATAGCCGCTGGCCTGATTGCACGCAATGCCAACAGGCTTGGCCTGGCCCGCAAACCGTGGGTCAAGTCGTCGCTGGCGCCAGGTTCCAAGGCTGTGCAGCTTTACCTGGAAGAAGCCGGGCTGGAGAAGGAGCTGGAGCAACTCGGTTTTGGTATCGTCGCCTTCGCTTGCACCACCTGCAACGGGATGTCTGGCGCGCTGGACCCGGTGATCCAGCAAGAAATCATCGACCGCGACCTGTACGCCACCGCCGTGCTGTCGGGTAACCGCAACTTCGACGGGCGTATCCACCCGTATGCCAAGCAGGCCTTCCTGGCTTCGCCGCCGCTGGTGGTGGCCTATGCCATTGCCGGCACCATCCGCTTCGACATCGAGAAGGATGTGCTGGGCGTGGTCGATGGCAAGGAAATCCGCCTCAAGGACATCTGGCCGAGCGATGAAGAGATCGACGCCGTGGTGCGTGCCGCGGTCAAGCCAGAGCAGTTCCGCAAGGTGTACATCCCGATGTTCGCCATCGAGGAAGACCGCGGGCCGAAAGTGGCGCCGCTGTATGACTGGCGCCCGATGAGCACCTACATCCGCCGCCCGCCGTATTGGGAAGGCGCGCTGGCCGGTGAACGTACCCTGCGCGGCATGCGCCCATTGGCGGTGCTGCCGGACAACATCACCACCGACCACCTGTCGCCGTCCAACGCCATCATGCTCGACAGCGCCGCCGGTGAATACCTGGCGAAAATGGGCTTGCCGGAAGAGGACTTCAACTCTTACGCCACCCACCGCGGCGACCACCTGACCGCCCAGCGTGCCACCTTCGCCAACCCCAAACTGTTCAACGAAATGGTGCGCAAGGAAGACGGCAGCGTGAAGCAGGGCTCGCTGGCGCGTATCGAGCCGGAAGGCAAGGTGACCCGCATGTGGGAGGCGATCGAGACCTACATGCAGCGCAAACAGCCGCTGATCATCGTGGCCGGCGCCGACTACGGCCAAGGTTCGTCCCGCGACTGGGCGGCCAAGGGCGTGCGCCTGGCGGGTGTCGAGGCCATCGTCGCCGAAGGCTTCGAGCGCATTCACCGCACCAACCTGGTGGGCATGGGCGTGTTGCCGCTGGAGTTCAAGCCAGGCACCGACCGCAAGACCCTGGGCCTGGACGGCAGCGAGACCTATGACGTGCTGGGCGCACGTACGCCACGGGCGACCCTGACGTTGGTGGTTACCCGCGCCAATGGCGAGCGCCTGGAAGTGCCGGTGACCTGCCGCCTGGACACCGCCGAGGAAGTGTCGATCTACGAAGCGGGCGGGGTGCTGCAGCGCTTTGCCCAGGACTTCCTCGAAGCGACCGCCTGAGCATGAACGGGGGCCGCTTTGCGGCCCTTTCGCGACACAAGGCCGCTCCCACAGCGTCACGCGATCCCTGTAGGAGCGGCCTTGCGCCGCGATGGGCTGCAAGGCAGCCCCAGAGGCCATATGCATTTCAGACAGGACAGCACATCAATGGCACACGTACCGCAAATAAAAATCCCCGCCACCTACATCCGTGGCGGCACCAGCAAAGGCGTGTTCTTCCGCCTGCAAGACCTGCCCGAGCAGGCGCAGATCCCCGGCCCAGCCCGTGACGCACTGCTGCTGCGGGTAATCGGCAGCCCCGACCCCTACGGCAAGCAGATCGACGGCATGGGCGGTGCGACGTCCAGCACCAGCAAGACCGTGATCCTGTCGCAAAGCATCAAGCCCGGGCACGATGTCGACTACCTGTTCGGCCAGGTCAGCATCGACAAGGCGTTCGTCGACTGGAGCGGCAACTGCGGCAACCTGTCTGCTGCGGTCGGTTCGTTCGCCATCACCAGTGGCCTGGTCGACCCGGCGCGCATTCCGCGCAACGGCATCGCCACGGTGCGGATCTGGCAGGCCAATATCGGCAAGACCATCGTCGCCCAGGTCCCGATCACTGAAGGTGAAGTGCAGGAAACCGGCGACTTCGAGCTGGACGGGGTGACCTTCCCGGCGGCCGAGGTGCAACTGGAATTCCTCGACCCGGCGGCCGACGACGGTGACGACGGCGGTGCGATGTTCCCTACCGGCAGCCTGGTCGATGACCTGGAGGTACCGGGCGTCGGCACCTTCAAGGCGACCCTTATCAACGCTGGCATCCCGACCATCTTCGTAAACGCGGCGGATATCGGCTACACCGGTACCGAACTGCAGGACGCCATCAACGGCGACCCGCAGGCGCTGCTGCGTTTCGAGACCATTCGTGCTTATGGCGCCGTGCGCATGGGCTTGATCGACAATGTCGACCAGGCTGCCGGGCGTCAGCACACACCAAAAGTGGCGTTCGTTGCGCCACCGAGCACCTACACTGCGTCCAGTGGCAAGGTGGTACAGGCAGGGGATGTCGACCTGTTGGTGCGGGCCTTGTCGATGGGCAAGCTGCACCATGCCATGATGGGTACGGCGGCGGTGGCGATCGGCACCGCAGCGGCCATTCCGGGCACGCTGGTCAACCTCGCCGCTGGCGGGGGCGAGCGCAGCGCTGTGCGTTTCGGCCACCCTTCGGGCACCTTGCGGGTCGGGGCCGAGGCGCGCCGGGTGGAGGGTGAGTGGACAGTGACCAAGGCAATCATGAGCCGCAGTGCTCGCGTGCTGATGGAGGGCTGGGTTCGCGTGCCTGGCGATAGCTTCTAAAGCACCACTGGCGCTCGGCTTTAGTTCGTTGGGGCTGCACAGCAGCCCCGGCAATTCTGAAGGGAGCTGGATATGAGCGCCAACGTAGACCTCAACGACCGCCCGGACTACGACCGGGTGTTGCAGACCCTGGCCGACTACGCCCTCGGCTACCGGGTCGATTCCGCCGAAGCCCTGGCCACCGCGCGCAACTGCCTGATGGACACCCTCGGCTGCGGCCTGCTGGCCCTGCGCTTCCCCGAATGCACGAAACTCCTCGGCCCTCAGGTAGAGGGCACGCTGGTGCCCAATGGCGCCCGTGTTCCCGGCACCGCCTACCGCCTCGACCCGGTCAAGGCTGCCTGGGACATCGGCTGCACGGTGCGCTGGCTGGACTACAACGACACCTGGCTGGCCGCTGAATGGGCTCATCCCTCGGACAACCTTGGCGGCATCCTGGCCGTGGCTGATCACCTGTCGCAGAAGCACGTCGCAGCGGGTGAGGCGCCGCTGCTGATGCGCGATGTGCTTGAGGCAATGGTCATGGCCCATGAGATCCAGGGTGTGCTGGCACTGGAAAACTCTTTCAACCGTGTCGGCCTCGATCACGTGATTCTGGTGAAGGTGGCCTCAACCGCCGTGTGTGCCAGGCTGATGGGGGCCAATCGCGAGCAGATGCTCTCGGCCTTGTCCCACGCCTTCGTCGACGGCCAGGCCCTGCGCACTTACCGCCATGCGCCCAACGCCGGTTCTCGCAAGTCCTGGGCGGCGGGCGATGCTTCCAGCCGGGGCGTGCGCCTGGCCGATATCGCCCTGCGCGGCGAGATGGGCGTGCCGGGCGTGCTCACGGCGCCGCAGTGGGGGTTCTACGACGTATCGTTCAGTCATACCAACAAAGACTTGGCGCTCAAGCCTGCCGGGCAGTACGAGCTGCGTCTGCCTCAGGCCTTGGGCAGCTATGTGATGGAAAACGTGTTGTTCAAGGTCAGTTTCCCTGCCGAGTTTCATGCCCAGACCGCCTGTGAGGCGGCAGTGACCCTGCATCCACTGGTGCGCAACCGTCTGCATGAAATCGACCGCATCGTGATCACCACCCAGGAGTCAGCGATCCGCATCATTTCCAAGAGCGGCCCGCTGGCCAATGCTGCCGACCGTGACCACTGCTTGCAGTACATGGTGGCGGTACCGCTGATCTTCGGCCATTTGGTGGCAGAGCACTATGAAGATGCTTTCCATGCCCACCACCCGAGCATCGATCGCCTGCGCGAGAAGATGGAAGTGGTGGAAGACCTGCGCTTCAGTCGCGAGTACCTGGAGCCAGACAAGCGCTCGATCGCCAACGCGCTGCAAGTGTTCTTCAAGGATGGCAGCAGCACTGACCAAGTGGTGGTGGAATACCCGATCGGGCATCGGCGGCGGCGAGGGGAGGGCATACCGTTGCTGGAGGCCAAGTTCAGGGCAAACCTGGGGACGCGTTTTGCCCGTCAGCGGTGTGCGCAGATTGTGGAGGTGTGCAAGGACCAGCAGCAGCTGGAGGGGATGGTGGTGCACAGGTTTGTGGATTTGTTTGTGATCTGAGGTTGCCTGTACTGGCCCAATCGCCGGCAAGCCAGCTCCCGCAGGTACTCCAAAGTTCTCAAGACCTGTGGAGTACCTGTGGGAGCTGGCTTGCCGGCGATTGGGCCGGTACAGGCTAAAACAAAAAGCCCCGGCATCGCTGCCGGGGCTTTCTTTACTGCCTGTAACTCAGCTTAAGCCTGAACCACCGGGATCTTGGCGTTGGCTGCCGCTTCGCGGAACTCGGCGATCTGGTCGAAGCTCAAGTAGCGGTAAACGTCGGCAGCCATGCTGTCGATGTCTTTCGCGTACTGCATGTACTCTTCGACGGTCGGCAGCTTGCCGATGATCGAAGCGACAGCAGCCAGTTCGGCCGATGCCAGGTACACGTTGGTCGCGTCGCCCAGACGGTTCGGGAAGTTACGGGTCGAGGTGGAGACCACGGTCGAACCGGTCTGCACACGTGCCTGGTTACCCATGCACAGCGAGCAGCCTGGCATTTCCATGCGCGCACCGGCCTTGCCGTAGATGCCGTAGTAGCCTTCTTCGGTCAGCTGGTGAGCATCCATCTTGGTTGGCGGAGCCAGCCACAGACGGGTAGGGATGCCACCCTTGACCTTCTCCAGCAGCTTGCCGGCAGCGCGGAAGTGGCCGATGTTGGTCATGCACGAACCGATGAACACTTCGTCGATCTTCTCGCCCTGTACCGAAGACAGCAGGCGGGCATCGTCCGGGTCGTTCGGCGCGCAGAGCACAGGCTCTTTGACGTCGGCCAGGTCGATTTCGATGATTTCAGCGTACTCGGCATCGGCGTCAGCCGACAGCAGCTCAGGGTTGGCCAGCCAGGCTTCCATGGCCTGGGCGCGACGCTCCAGGGTACGTGGGTCGCCGTAGCCTTCGCCGATCATCCAGCGCAGCAGGGTGATGTTGGACTGCAGGTACTCGGCGATGGCCTTTTCCGGCAGCTTGATGGTGCAGCCGGCAGCGGAACGCTCGGCCGAGGCGTCGGACAGCTCGAATGCTTGCTCGACGGTCAGTTCGTCCAGGCCTTCGATTTCCAGGATGCGGCCGGAGAAGGCGTTTTTCTTGCCCTTCTTCTCGACGGTCAGCAGGCCCTTCTGGATGGCGTAGTAAGGGATGGCATGTACCAGGTCACGCAAGGTGATGCCCGGTTGCAGTTTGCCCTTGAAGCGCACCAGGATCGACTCTGGCATGTCCAGCGGCATGACGCCGGTGGCGGCGGCGAAGGCCACCAGGCCGGAACCGGCCGGGAACGAGATGCCGATCGGGAAGCGGGTGTGCGAGTCGCCACCGGTACCGACGGTGTCAGGCATCAGCATGCGGTTCAGCCAGCTGTGGATGATGCCGTCGCCTGGGCGCAGCGACACGCCGCCACGGGTGCGGATGAAGTCTGGCAGGGTGTGGTGGGTGGTGACGTCGATCGGCTTTGGATAAGCCGCGGTGTGGCAGAACGACTGCATGACCAGGTCGGCAGAGAAGCCCAGGCACGCCAGGTCTTTCAGCTCGTCGCGGGTCATCGGGCCAGTGGTGTCCTGGGAACCGACGGTGGTCATCTTCGGCTCGCAGTAGGCACCTGGGCGCACGCCCTGGCCTTCTGGCAGGCCACAGGCACGGCCGACCATTTTCTGCGCCAGGGTGAAGCCCTTGCCGGAGTCGGCAGGCTGCTCTGGTTTCTTGAACAGGTCGGAAGCACCCAGGCCCAGCTCGGCGCGGGCTTTTTCGGTCAGGCCACGGCCAACGATCAGCGGGATACGGCCGCCAGCGCGGACCTCGTCCAGCAGCACTTCGGTTTTCAGCTCGAAGTTGGTGACCAGCTCGTCGCTTTCGTGGCGGCGTACTTCACCTTTGTACGGGTAAACGTCGATGACGTCGCCCATGCCCAGGTTGGTGCAGTCGAATTCGATCGGCAGGGCGCCGGCGTCTTCCATGGTGTTGTAGAAGATCGGGGCGATCTTGGTGCCGAAGCAGAAGCCACCGGCGCGCTTGTTCGGCACGTACGGAATGTCGTCGCCGAAGAACCACAGTACCGAGTTGGTAGCGGATTTACGCGAGGAACCGGTACCTACCACGTCACCTACATAGGCAACCGGGAAGCCCTTGGCCTTGACGGCTTCGATCTGTGCCAGCGGGCCGACCGAACCAGGCTGCTGCGGCTCGATGCCGTCGCGGGCCATTTTCAGCATGGCCAGGGCGTGCAGCGGGATGTCAGGGCGCGACCAGGCGTCCGGAGCAGGCGACAGGTCGTCGGTGTTGGTTTCGCCTGGCACCTTGAACACGGTCAGGGTGTACTTCTCGGCGATGGCCGGGCGGGCGGTGAACCACTCGCCGGCAGCCCAGGAGTCCAGCACGGCCTTGGCGTGAGCGTTGCCGGCCTTGGCTTTTTCGGCCACGTCGTGGAAGGCATCGAACATCAGCAGGGTGTGCTTGAGCTGTTCGGCCGCGACGGCGCCCAGTTCGGCGTCATCCAGCAGTGCGACCAGCGTTTCGATGTTGTAGCCGCCCTGCATGGTGCCGAGCAGTTCGGTGGCGTGCTTGCGGTCGATCAGAGGCGACTGGGTTTCGCCCTTGGCAACAGCAGAAAGGAAAGCAGCCTTGACGTAGGCAGCTTCGTCGACCCCTGGTGGTACGCGGTTGGTGATCAGGTCTACGAGGAAGGCTTCTTCGCCGGCCGGCGGGTTTTTCAGCAGCTCGACCAGGCCTGCGGTTTGTTCGGCGTTCAGCGGCTGGGGCACGATACCCAGGGCGGCACGCTCTTCGATGTGTTTGCGGTAGGCTTCAAGCACAGTTATTTCCCTCATCAGTGGTCCCTAAAGGGGGTCCGGGACGCTTATCCAGCATTCGATGCACCCATGCGCTGCCACGGCTTTGTGGGCCGCCCAGCCAGAGTCGCAAAGAATCCTTACAGAAGCTGCTTTCAAAGTTTTACGCCTGCAGAACGGGGAGCTGATGAGGGCTGGCGCGGGCATGCGAGGGATGCATGGCCCGGGCCAACGCCGTTCTACCGGATTAACTGTGCTCGTGACGCTTTGAAAACAGCTTCCAACGGACATTGTTGCCTTTGAAAAGGCCGGATGATTCTACGGCAAAAAAAGCCCGAAAGTAAGGCGCAGAAGATGACTTTAACGAGTGACCCTGGTTAGACAAAGGGCTAACATGGGCCCGTGTTCCTCCGCCAAACTGTTGTTTTTCATGTCCAACAAGTCCATCAAGACCCCTTGCGTCGGCCTGTGCTCCACGGTTTACGGAGACACGGTGTGCCGTGGCTGCAAGCGTTTCCACCACGAGGTGATCAACTGGAACGGCTACGACGACGCGCAGAAACGCGCGGTGTGGCTGCGCCTTGAGCAGTTGCTGGTGCAGGTGATGATGGCCAAGCTGGAGGTGTTCGACAAAAGCCTGTTGCGTCAGCAACTGGAGCAGCGCTCCATCCGCTTTGTCGAGCAGCAGTCGGAATATTGCTGGGCTTACCAGCTGATTGCCCGCGGGGCGCGGATGATCCGTGACCTGGAGGCCTACGGCATGGTGCTGCTGCCGGAGTTTCGCGACTGGGAACTGCCGCAATTGCGCGATGCCATCGATCGCGAGTTCTTCCTGCTTTCAGAAGCGCATTACCAGCGCTACATCGCCCCCAGCTTCCTGCGCGATGCCATGGGCAGCACGCAGGGCCAGTAGCGCGGGCGAATCAGTCGCCGGTATATTCGCAACCGCTGGTGCAGGTTTCGTGGATGCGCACTTTCGACAGTTCCGGCATCAGCGGCTTGACCTGGTCCCAGATCCACTTGGCGATCACTTCGCTGGTGGGGTTCTCAAGGCCCGGGATGTCGTTCAGGTAGTTGTGGTCCAGTTGCTCGTAGATCGGCTTGAAGATCGCCTTGACCTCGGCGAAGTCGCGGATCCAGCCGGTGTGCGGGTCGAGCGGGCCGGTCAGGTGCAGGCCGACCTTGAACGAATGGCCATGCAGGCGGCCACATTTGTGCCCTTCAGGGACGTGGGGCAGGCGGTGGGCCGATTCGAATGTAAATTCCTTGAAGATTTCCACGCTGTCTTAACTCTGTGTGAATCAATAATGCGCGCATTCTACCAGCATGGCCGTTACAAGGCTTGCAGGCGTTCATGCAGCCGCCCGGTGGCGACCAGCTCCAGCAACTCGTCGCCCAGGCGCTGGCTTTCAGCGATAGCCTTGTACCAATAGCGCTTGCGGCCTGGCGCATCACCCATGAAGCGCTTGAAGTCGTTGCGGTCCGGCAGCTTGCCGTAGGGCAGGGCGGCCAGGTACTGCGGCGAAGGGGTCATCAGCAGCACGTTCTGCAGGCGGGTGGCATCGCCTTTGCGCCAGGGCAAGGCTTTGTCGAACCAGCCCGGTACCACCTTGTCGGTGAAGTGCGGGTACAGCACCAGGTCGTCGCCGCGATAGGGCAGGTCGAGGTGGTAGTCCAGCAGGCCGCCGTCGCGGTAGGTGCCAGCGCCCACGCCGGGGATGTCTTTCACACCCTGCATGACCATGGGGATCGAACCCGAGGCCAGCAGGGCGTGGCGCAGGTTGGCCAGGTCCAGCGGCAGGTAGCGTGAGGGGAAGTCGGTCAGTGCGTCGAGCGGCGGCGTGGCGCGCCCATCGTGCAGGATGATGCGCTCGAAGTGGCGCGCCAGGCGCGAACGGCCGAGCAGGTTGCTGGCCACCACCGAGCCCAGGCCCAGGCCCAGGCGGCCACGATGGTCGTGGGCAAGCTGGCCATGGCTTTTCACTACCAGGATATTCAGGTGATAGTGCGGGTTGGCCAGCAGCTGGCCGTCGCGGCCCTGCAGCAGGTCGTCGAGCATGCGTTGGCAGCTGTGGCTGATTTCGGCCGGGGTGGCGCCCTTGGCGAAATCCAGTTCGGTGTACAACTCGCCCAGGCGACGCAGACCCGCGATGGGGTCTTCGAGGCAGGCGCTGGCGAAGCGCCAGGCACCGATCGAAGCGCCAATCAGGGCGCGCGGGCGCGGTGCCGAAGGCAGCCACTCGCCGAACAGTGCCAGGTCCAGGCCCTGGATACCCAGCGGCTTCGGGCCACCGGCCGCACCTGGCAGCACCCCGACATCGGCCGCCTGCAGGCCGCGCTCGCGGATGAGCCGCAGGGCACGGTCACCGGCCTTGAAGGTGAGGGCAGGGTACTTGATGTGTATGGCGCTCATGGCGGATCTCTTGGGTTTGTAGGAGCAGTCTTGTGCTGCGAAAGGGCCGGTACAGACTACACAACTGTTGTGCCTGCACGGGCCCTTTCGCAGCACAAGGCTGCTCCAACAGGAGGCCGAGTCTGGCTGGCGGTGTAACTGCGCTATCATGCCGCCAGCTGTTTTCAGGTTGAATTAAGGACCGGTGGTTAATCTTAACCCCGTAGACAACTTACACAGTTCTCAGGAGAGAAGAACGATGAAAACCTTGACTGCCCTGTTCGCCGCCGCCGCCCTCGCCCTGGGCGCCAATGCCGCTTTCGCCAAGGATGTACAGCCTGACGAAGTGGTCAAGCTGGTCAACGCCAAGACCATCAAGTCGCTGGACGAGCTCAAAGCCACCGCCGTGGCCAAGCACCCCGGCGCCACCGTCACCGACTCGGAGCTTGAAGACGAGTACGGCCGCTACATCTACAAGGTCGAGTTGCGCGACACCCAGAACGTCGAGTGGGATGTTGACCTGGACGCCAAGACCGGTGAAGTGCTGAAGGACGAGCGGGACAACTGATGATCCACTTACCGCGGCCGGCGCGCTACCTCGCGCTGGCGCTGCTGGCCGTGTGCTCCCTGGCCGCAGCCCGCGACCTTGACCAGGACGAAGCCCTGAAGCTGCGGCAGAAGGGCGTCATCCTGCCGCTCGAGCAATTGCTGGAAACCGCCCTGGGGCGTCACCCTGGGGCGCGCCTGCTGGAAGCCGAGCTGGAAGAAGACGACGATCGCTACGAATATGAGGTCGAACTGCTGACGGTTGAAGGTGTGGTACGCGAGATCAAGCTCGATGCCAGCACCGGCGCCCTGCTCAAAGACGAGGAAGACGACTGAATGCGCCTGTTGCTTGTCGAGGACAATGTACCGCTGGCCGATGAGCTGACCGCCGGCCTGCAGCGCCAGGGCTATGCCGTGGACTGGCTGGCCGACGGCCGCGACGCGGTTTACCAGGGCCAGAGCGAACCCTACGACCTGATCATTCTCGACCTTGGCCTGCCGGGCTTGCCGGGCCTGGATGTGCTGGCCCAGTGGCGTGCTGCCGGCCTGGCCACGCCGGTGCTGATCCTCACCGCCCGCGGCTCGTGGGCCGAGCGCATCGAGGGGCTGAAGGCCGGGGCTGATGACTACCTGAGCAAACCGTTCCACCCGGAAGAGCTGCAATTGCGTATCCAGGCATTGCTGCGCCGTGCCCGGGGCCTGGCCAACCAGCCGAAACTGGAGGCAGCGGGGCTGCACCTGGATGAAAGCCGTCAGTGTGTGAGCCGTGACGGCATGGATGTGCAGCTGACCGCCGCCGAGTTCCGGCTGCTGCGTTACTTCATGCTGCACCCGCAGCAGATCCTGTCCAAAAGCCACCTGGCCGAACACCTTTACGACGGCGAAACCGAACGGGACTCCAACGTGCTGGAAGTGCACGTCAATCACTTGCGGCGCAAGCTGGGCCGCAGCGTGATCGAGACCCGGCGTGGGCAAGGGTACATTTATGCAGGGAGCGCCGAGTGAAGTCGATCCAGGCGCGCCTTAGCCTGGGCCTGGTGGCGGTGCTGGTGGTGGTCGGCGTGGTGCTGGCGCAACTGACCTTGTGGCTGTTCGAAGCTGGCCTGCAACGCTACCTGGAAAACGGCCTGCGCAAGGAAAGCGAGAACCTGCTGGTGGCGTTGGTACGTGGGCCGTCCGGCCTGCAGCTGGATGAGCGGCGTATTTCGGCGGCCTACCAACGGCCTTTTTCCGGGTACTACTTCCGCATCGATTTTGACAAAGGTACCTGGAGGTCTCGTTCGCTGTGGGACCTTGACATGCCCAAACCATCGGCGCCCGGGCTTTCCGATAGCCATGAACTCGGCCCGGAAGGGCAGCAACTGCTGGCCCTGCGCGCCGACTACCGGCGCCTGGGCCAGGACATTTCGATCAGCGTGGCACAGGACTATTCGCCGGTGCGCGAAGGTTTCCGGCGCATGCAGCAGATCGGCCTGGGCATGGGCCTGGTGGCGCTGATTCTGGTTCTGGTGCTGCAGCGCATCACGGTTACCCGCTCGTTACGCCCGCTTGAGCGGGCACGCCAGCAGATCGCCCAGCTGCAGCAGGGCCAGCGCTCGCAGTTGGATGAGCAGGTGCCCAGCGAGTTGGCGCCGCTGGTGGGGCAGATCAACCACTTGCTCAGTCATACCGAAGACAGCCTGCGCCGTTCGCGCAATGCCTTGGGCAACCTTGGGCATGCACTCAAGACGCCGTTGGCGGTACTGCTGAGCCTGGCCTCCAGCGAGCGCTTGAAGGACCTGCCCGAAGTCCACGCGCAGATGCGTGAGCAACTGGAGCAGATCCAGCAACGGCTGGCACGCGAGCTGAACCGTGCGCGGCTGGCAGGGGATGCGCTGCCGGGCGCGCAGTTCGACTGTGACGCCGAGTTGCCGGGGTTGCTCGGGACATTGGGCATGATCCACGGCGAGGGCCTGCTGCTGGCAAGTGATGTGCCGCCCGGGCTGTTATTGCCATGGGACCGCGAAGACTTCCTGGAGCTGCTGGGCAACCTGCTGGACAACGCCTGCAAGTGGGCAGACAGCGAGGTGCGCCTGGGCATTGAGCCCAATACCGAGGGCTTCCAGCTGTGGGTCGATGACGATGGCCCAGGCATCCCTGAGAACCAACGGCTGCAGGTGCTGGAGCGGGGCTCGCGGCTGGACGAGCAGGTGGACGGGCATGGGTTGGGGTTGGGCATCGTGCGCGATATCGTCGACGCCTGGGGCGGGCGACTGGCCTTGGAAGAGAGCCCGCTGGGCGGATTGCGTGTGAGCATCGACCTGCCGCGCAAGGCTCGGTAATGCCGGGGCCGCTGTGCGGCCCATCGCGACACAAGGCCGCTCCCACAGGTGTGCCCAATCCGCCGAGGCCGTATCAGTACTGCAAGAAAATTGCAGTACAGCCGCAGTTTTTTGAATTAGCCCAATTTCCCTCCACCCGGCAAAATCCCTCTCACGAAACCCTGCGGTTTCCATCTCTCCATGGAAGGAGCCCCTTGGGTATTGCACGCGCAATACGAGGCCCAGGCCAGCTCGGCTGGGCTTTCTTTTTAATCTGAAAAAACCAAAGACCCCGATTACCCAATGTCTGCCTCGCGTTCCGAAAACCACCTGCAGCGCCTGTTGCCGGCGCCCCTGAATACCTCTCCAAAAGAATGGTTGCGTGCCGGTATCGGTGCGTTGCTCGGTCTGTTCCTCGCTGGCTGGCTGACCAGCATGGCCTATGGCCCCGGCATCGCCTTGCACCTGCTGGGCCCGCTGGCGGCCACGGCAGTACTGGTGTTCGCCGTGCATTCCGGCCCGTTGGCCCAACCTTGGCCAGTGCTGGGCAGCTACGCGCTGGCCGGCGCGGTCGGCCTGGCCATGCGTCAAGGTTTCGGCCCGGAGCTGTGGGTGGCCGCAGCGGCCCTGGGCGTCTCGATCCTGGTGATGTGCCTGCTGCGCTGCCTGCACCCGCCGGGTGGCGGGGTGGCAGTGAGCGCAGTGCTGGCTGATTCGGGGCTGACCGCCATGGGCGATCACCTGCTTGAGCCCATCCTGCTCAACGCGCTGATCCTGGTGAGCGTGGCGGTGCTCTACAATCGCCTGACCGGTGTGCGCTACCCGAAAGGCGTAGCGCCGCGCAAAGATGTGCACCATACCCACGACCCCCTGCCCAGTGAGCGGGTCGGCATCCGTGGCGAGGACCTGGATCAGGCCCTGGAAGAGCTGGGTGAGTTCGTCGACGTCACCCGTGACGAGCTGGAACGCATCATCCTCGCCACCGAGCAGCACGCCCTGCAGCGCAGCCTTGGCGGTATTACCGCGGCTTCGGTGATGTCGCGCGATGTGCAGTTCGCCACGCCCGAAACCACCCTTGAGCAGGCCTGGAAAATGCTAGCCAGCCACCACCTGAAAACCCTGCCGGTATTGCAGCAGGGCAAGCTGGTGGGCATCGTCAGCCTCAGCGACCTGGTCGGCCCGGCCATGCAGCGTGGCCGCTTCAGCTGGCGCGGGCTGTTCGGCCGCAAAGCGGTACGCATGGAGCAGGTGATGAGCCGCCGGGTGGTCAGTGTCAGTAGCCAGCATCCGCTGGAGCGCCTGTTGCCGCTTCTGTGCGAGCAGGGCCTGCATTGCCTGCCGGTGCTCGATGCCGGCAAGCTGGTGGGGGTAATCACCCAGACCGACCTGATTGCTGGCCTCAAGCGCCAGCTGCTCAGCAACGGCGAGGCTTCAGATAACCGGGTCCCAGCGTTGTGACCAGTCGCTGGCGCCGGCGGCTACCAGCCGGCGCAGGATGGCGAAGGCCTGTTGCAGGGCTTCGCTGTCGCGTTTGCGTGGGTACACCAGGAAGGTCGGGTAGGTGAATTCCGGCGCCTGCGGCACCCGTTCGAACACGCCGCTGTCCAGGTACGCCTGCACCACCCGCGTGCGGAAGTAACCGCTGCCGCCCTGGTCGAGAATAAACTGCAAGGCCAGAGGGCCCAGGTTGAAACTGAGCGCCGGGCGGGCGCAGTCGGGCAGGGCGGCATCGTGCTGGCGGCGAAAGGCCTCGCCCCAGTCGATGTAGATGTAGGGCTCTGGCTGGTCGACCCGGCGCACGCGGATCAGCTTCTCTTCCATCAACTGTTCCACCTGCAGGCCCGGCCCGTAGGTCGGCTGGTACACCAGCGCGGCGTCCAGCAAACCCATCTCGACCTTGCGCAGCAGCGACTCGCCGTCACTTACCTCGCTGCGGATGGCATGGCTGGGCAGCTCACGGTGCAGGGCACTGATCCAGTCAAGCATCATCGGGTTGCCCAGGCTCACTTCTCCCCCCACATGCAGCACTTGCTGGCAGCCCTCGGGCAGCGGCAGGTCGCGCCGCGCCGCTTCCCAGGTTTGTACCAGCTGGTTGGCATAACTGACGAATGCTTCGCCGTCGCTGGTCAGGCTGGCGCCGTTGCGGCTGCGCACAAATAGCTGGCAGCCCAGTTGCTGCTCCAGGCGCTGCACTCGGGCAGTAATTGCCGTCTGTGACACGAACAGGCGTTCGGCGGCGGCGACCAGGCTGCCGCAACGCACGATTTCCAGGAAGGTTCGGGCCTGATCGATATCCATGGGCTGCTCGGTGGCTGAAGGGTGGCCTATTCTAGAGGCTTTGCACCGTTATGGGGCGCTTTTGCGTTGTCTGCAAATTTGCAGGTCGGTTGTGACTTTAGTCCCATGGCGGCGCGGGTGTAGCGGTCCATACTCAGGTTTCGCCCTTCAATAACAACAAGTACCGGGTTCCCTTCGATATGAGCTACCAGCACAGCTACGCCCATTCCATTTCCGACCCTGCCGCTTTCTGGGCGGAACAGGCCGCGCACCTGGCCTGGCACCGCAAGCCTGCCCTGACCCTGCAAGACAATGCCGACGGTACCCACCGCTGGTTCGCCGATGGCCGTCTGAACAGTTGCTACCTGGCCCTCGACCACCAGATCGAGCTGGGCCGTGGCGAGCAGGTGGCGCTGATCTACGATTCGCCGGTCACCGGCGTGCAGCAGGCCTACACCTACAACCACTTGCGCGACGAAGTGGCGCGCCTGGCCGGTTTGCTGCGCCAGCTGGGGGTGGAAAAGGGCGATGGGGTGATCATCTACATGCCCATGGTGCCGCAAGCGGCCATGGCCATGCTGGCCTGCGCGCGGATTGGCGCGGTGCATTCGGTGGTGTTCGGCGGCTTCGCCGCCAACGAGCTGGCCCTGCGCATCGATGACGCCCGGCCCACGCTGCTGCTGACGGCATCCTGCGGGCTGGAATTCGACAAGGTGATTGCCTATAAGCCGCTGGTCGACCGCGCCTTGCAGCTGGCCCGGCACCAGCCGCGCAATGTGCTGGTGCTGCAACGGCCGCAGGCGCAGGCGCAGCTGCAGCCAGGCCGCGACCTGGACTGGCAGGTAGCCTTGGTCGGCGCCCAGCCGGTAGCACCGGTCGAGCTGGATGCCGGCGACCCGCTGTACATCATGTACACCTCTGGCACCACCGGCAAACCCAAGGGCATCGTCCGCGAAAACGGCGGCAATGCCGTGGCGCTGTGCTATGCCATGCGCCATATCTACGGCATGCAGGCCGGAGACGTGTGGTGGGGCATTTCCGATGTGGGGTGGGTGGTCGGCCATTCGCTGATCGTCTATGGGCCGCTGATGAGCGGCTGCACCACGGTGTTCTACGAAGGCAAACCGATCCGCACGCCGGACGCCTCGGCTTACTGGCGGGTGGTGGAGCAATACAAGGTCAACGCGCTGTTCTGTGCGCCCACCGCGATGCGTGCCATCCGCAAGGAAGACCCGGAGGGCGAGCTGATCCGCAAGCACGACCTCAGCTCGCTGCGCCAATTGTTCCTGGCGGGTGAGAAGCTCGATTCCAGCACCCATGAATGGCTGGAGCGGGTCAGTGGCAAGCCGGTGCACGACCACTGGTGGCAGACCGAAACCGGCTGGCCGGTCACCGCGCCCTGCGTGGGGCTGGACGGCAGTGCGGCGAAACCGGGCTCAAGCAACCGGGCGGTTCCGGGCTATCACGTGCGTGTGGTGGATGACGAGGGCCATTTGCTGGGCCCTAACCACCAGGGCTCGATCGTCATTGCCTTGCCATTGCCGCCTGGGTGCAGCCAGACCCTGTGGGGCGATCACGAGCGTTATTTGCAGGCTTACCTGCGCACTTACCCGGGGTATTACCACACGGGTGACGGTGGCTTTCTGGATGATGACGGTTTCGTCTACATCATGGGGCGCACGGATGACGTGATCAACGTCTCTGGCCACCGGCTGTCCACGGGCGAAATGGAGGACCTGGTGGCCTGCCACCCGGCGGTGGCCGAGTGTGCGGTGATTGGCGTGCACGATGAAATCAAGGGGCAAGTGCCGTTGGCGCTCATTGTGCTCAAGGACGGCGAGGGCATTGCCGAGGCGCAGTTGCTGGTAGACCTGGTGGGCAGCGTGCGCGAAGCGATTGGCCCGCTGGCCTGTTTCAACCGGGTTCGGCTGGTGAAGCGGCTGCCCAAGACCCGCTCGGGGAAAATCTTGCGCGCGGTGCTGCGCAAGATTGCCGACGGGCAGGACTATGTACCGCCTTCGACTCTGGATGACCCGGCGGTGCTGGGGGAAATCGAGGCGGTGCTGGCGGATTTGCCCAGGGCGGGTTGATATTTTGACCATCAGGCCGGGGCGGGCAATGCAGTGCTAAGGGGCTACCTGGTGCAGTTGCCCCAACCGGCTGCGGGTACGCATCAGGTCGGCAAGCGGCCCGCCCAGGCTCTCTTCCAGCGGCCGCTTACCAACCACTGTCACCTGTCGGTCCTGGTCATACAGCACATCTACCAGGTTGACGAAGCGCTGCTGCGCCGCCAGCGAACACTGCGCCAGGTCATCCAGCCCATCGATGATCCATTCATCGTACTGCTGCGCAAGCGCCAGGTAGTCGATCACCGCCGTGGCCTTTTCGCACAAGTCGTCAAAGCCAAGCACCACCCGCCGGCCATCGATGGCCAGTGCGCGCAGCGGGCGGTTGTTCACTTCAAGCATTACCGGCTGCTCGTCCGGCATGCCCAGTGCCTGGCGCTGCGCTGCCGTCCCCGGCCATACATAGTGGCCTTGGGTAAACCGCTGGTGCTCGCGGTTGGCCGGCAAGCTGCGAAAATCGGTGTCGCCACCCACTTCCAGAACCTGCATGCGCCCGTTGATCAGGCGGATCACCGGCAGGAAACGCTCGTGGTACAGCGGGTTGGGCAGCAGCCCTTCGGGCGCGTAATTGGAGGTCACCAGCAGGAACACGCCGCGGACGAACAGGGCGTTGAACAGGCGGGTAAGCAGCATGGCATCGCCGATGTCATGCACGTGGAATTCGTCGAAGCACAACACCTGGCAGCCACCTACCAGTTCGTCGAGGGTTGCGCCCAGCGCATCGTCCAGCGCCCGGTGGCGGTGCATGCCCTGGTGCAGGCGGGCAAAAAAATCATGAAAGTGCAGGCGGCGCTTGGCTTCAACCGGCACCGCCTGGAAGAACCCGTCCAGCAGCCAGCTCTTGCCGCGCCCCACCGAACCGTACAGGTACAGGCTGCGTGGCTGCCCTTGTTCGAGCAGTGCCAGTTGTTCGGCCATGCAGTGGATCACCCGTCGCTGGCCGTCACTCAGCTGGTAACCGCGGCTTCGGGCTTTGTCCTCGAACCAGTCGAGCAGTTCGCTCTGGCCGGCGGGGGCGCCGCGCAGGCGCTGGCCAAGCTGGCGCAGTGGGGCAGGGATCCAGGCAGACAAAAGCAAAGCTCCTTGGGCGATGACGGGGCAGCGCGCAGCTTGCCCGAGGGCAGCCATTTTGACTAATACAGAAAGTGATCGGCAATGATCACCTGATGCGATAGGTCTGGCTGCACACCTGCATTGCCTAGGCTTTACGTTCCAGTTGGCGCTCGATCATGTATTTCACCGCCAGGCGGCGCTCCTTGAGGTGGCGCAGGTCTTCGTCAACAAAGTTGCCCGCCGAGATCGATTCGGCGGCCAGCACCTGGTTGTCGATGTCCATGTACTCGTCCAGCAGCCGGTCCAGCGCTTTGTCCTGCTGGCGGCGCTGCTGGACGATTTCGCGCGGGTAGTGCAGGTCCTGGTACAGGTCGTGAGAGACAGGCATGGGGTCCTCCTTGGTGAATGCAATTGGCTCAATAGATTGGAAGGGAGGAATGCGATTGTGTTGAAGCGAAGCGGGGGGAAAGCGACGGATGGTCACTGTATAAACCGCTGAAATGACTAACTCGCTGTTTTTTGACAATTTTTTTTCATCAGGGGGTTCACAGATCAAAACTTTGTTGTTAAAGTGCCGCGCATTCCAAGACAACAACCCAGTTGTCACTCAGTTGGAATTGTCAGAGCAGCGAATGCTGCATCCGATACAGGGGCGTCGCCAAGCGGTAAGGCAGCAGGTTTTGATCCTGCCATGCGTTGGTTCGAATCCAGCCGCCCCTGCCATTTTCCAGTTTCAAACGTATATCGCCCGGTGCTTAGAAAGATAAGCGCTGGGTTTTGTCGTTTCCGTATTTTTGATTCCGTCACACGATTCTTGCAGGAGCGGCCTTGCCGGGCCGCTCCTGCAAGGGTTTTGCTTTCCCGAATTACCCGGCAATGCCCAGCATCTCGTTCAGCACCCTGGCGAGTTCATCCGCTTGCGCCGGCTTCTGAACCACCACGCTGCCCGGCAACTCCAGCCCCTGCAACTCCGCATAGCCAGTCAGGAACACCACCGGCAAGCGCGGGTACCGTTCGCGTGCCGCTAGCGCCAGTTGCGCGCCGTTGAACTCGGGCATGGCGAAATCGGTAAGCAGCAGGTCGATCTCGTCGTCCAGCAAGGCCAACGCCTGTTCGCCGCTGTGCGCCTGACGCACTTGGTAGCCATATTGGCGCAACACATCGCCAAGCAGGTCCCGCACCAGATGGTCATCATCCACCAGCAATACCGTGCGGTTGCGGCCGCTGTCGCTGACCGGCTGGCCGAGCGTCGGGATCACCGGCTCGCTCACGATATGGTCCTTTACGGCGGGCAAGTACACCGCCACCTGCGTGCCGCGGCCCGGGGTGGTATCGATGCGTACACCACCCCCGGACTGCTTGGCGAAGCCGAACACCTGGGCCAAGCCCAGGCCCGAGCCCTTGCCGATGTCCTTGGTGGTAAAGAACGGCTCGAACACCTTGGCCAGCACGTCTTCGCTCATGCCGCAGCCGGTATCGCGGATGCTCAGCATCACGTACTCGCCCGGGTCCGGGTCTTCCGGGCGTTGCGGGCGGTTGTCAATGCGGGTGTTGCGGGTGGTCAGGGTCAGCTGGCCGCCGTCAGGCATGGCATCGCGGGCATTGATCGCCAGGTTGAGGATGATCATCTCAGTCTGGGTGGGGTCGGTCAGTGCGTGCCACAGGGCCTGGTCCAGGTCCAGGCGCACCGAGACGTTGCCACCCAGTGTGCGGCGCAACAGCTCTTCCAGGCCGGCCAGGGTCTGGTTGAGGTTGAGCGCTACCGGTTCCAGGCGCTGGCGGCGGGAAAATGCCAGCAGCTGCGAGGTCAGCTTGGCGCCACGCTCGCCCGCCTCGCGGATGTGGGTGAGACGCGTACGGGCCTTTTCCAGGTTGGCCTTGGCCAGGTCGCGCTCAAGAAAGCTGGCGCCGGTAAGGATCACCGTCAGCAGGTTGTTGAAGTCGTGGGCCACGCCAGCGGTCAGCTGACCGACTGCTTCAAGTCGCTGCATCTGCTGCAGCGCCGCCTCGATGCGTTCGCGTTCGTTGATCTGTTCGCGCAGGCGGGCGTTGGCTTCTGCCAGGCCCAGGGCGGCTTCGCGCTCGCTGGTGATGTCGCGTGCCACCACATACAGCAGGGTGTCTTCCGGCACCACCACCCACGATAGCCAGCGCTGCTGGCCGCCGGCATGCAGGATGCGGCCGACGAAACGTACGCTGGTACGGCCATGGGCGAGGGCAGCCAGTTCGGTCAGCAGCAGATCCTGGTCGGCTTCGGGCAGCAGATGCAGCAACGACGACTGGCTCAGGCGCTCGCGGGAGAAGCCCAGGCTGGCTTCCCAGGCGGGGTTGAGTGCGACTGGGGTCAGGTCCTTGTTCAGCACGGCCAGCAGGTCCTGCGACAGCTCCCAGGCACGGTCGCGTTCGCGGGTGCGGCGTTCGACCCTTTCCCCGAGCATCTCGTTGAGCTGACGCAGCGCCTGGGTGGCCAGGCGCTGGGTGTGGATGTCCTGCAGCACACCGGAAAAGCGCACGCACTGGCCATCGACGAACTGGCTCTGGCCGCTGCTGAGCAACCAGCGCGGCTCCAGGCCGTTGGGTTGCGCGATGCGAAATTCGACGCGGTAGCGGCCGCCGCTTTCCGGGCGCATGGCGTATTCCACCGCCTCACGCACCATTGGCAGGTCATCGGGGTAGATGCCACCGAGGAACACCTCAAGGCTCATTTCGGTGCTGGTAGGCAGGCCGAACAAGGTCTTGCAGCGGTCGTCCCACACCAGCAGGCCTTCCTGCGGGCGCAGGTCCCAGGTGCCCATGCCGGCGGCGTCGATGGCGATACGTGCCCGCACCTCGACGTCGATCAGAGCCTCTTCGGCGCGGCGCCGGCGCTGGCGTTCCTGCACTTCGGTCAGTGCCCGGCGTACCGCCTTGGGCAGCAGTGGCAGGTTCTTCTTCAGCACATAGTCGGTGGCGCCCAGGCGGATCATTTCCACCGCGTGCTCTTCGCCGTAGATGCCGGAGAGGAAGATGAACGGAACGTCCGGTGCCAGGCGTTGGGCAACGGCCAGCACCTCGGTGCCAGACGACCCCGGCAGCACGCAGTCGCACAGGATCAGATCGTAGCGGGCCTCGCGCAGGGCATGGTCGACACCCACATGGTCGAATACCAGCTGGGACTGCACATGCAGCCCGCTGCGCTCCAGGCGCATCAGGGTAAGCTCGGCGTCCATCGAGCTGTCTTCGACCATCAGTAGTTTCAACGGCGTTTGCTGCATCGTTGCGGCGGCCTCAGTTGCTACCGCGACGATTCAGCCGCAGTGAGCCGGGTGGCGGTTCGTTAAGCACTGCCCAGAATACCCCGAGGTCAGAGATGGCGGCGACGAATTCCTTGAATTCCACCGGCTTGACCACGTAGGCGTTGACCCCGAGTTCATAGGCGCGCAACAGGTCGGGCTCCTCCCGCGAGGAGGTCAGCATCACCGTGGGTATGCTGCGCAGTTCGGCGGTGGCGCGCACTGCCCTGAGCACTTCAAGGCCGTCGACCTTGGGCAGCTTCAGGTCTAGCAGCAAGACGGCGGGGTTGCCGTCGTCGCGGTCGGCATAGGTGTTGCGGCGCAGCAGGTAGTCAAGTGCCTCGGCGCCGTCGCGCAGCACGATGACCTCGTTGGCCAACTGGCTGCGCTCCAGGGCCAGCAGGGTAAGTTCCAGGTCCCGGGGGTTGTCTTCGACCAGCAGGATGGGTTTGAGCATGATGGTAGCGGTGCCTCAGGTAGCAGTGTTTCGGGGGAGTGTGAAATGGAAGCTTGCGCCCTGGTCGATCTGGCCTTCGGCCCAGACCCGGCCATCATGGCGCTCGATGATGCGGCGCACACTTGCCAGGCCAATCCCTGTGCCCTCGAAATCTTCCATGCGGTGCAGGCGCTGGAATACGCCGAACAGCTTGTTGGCATAGGCCATGTCGAAGCCCACGCCATTGTCGCGGATGCAGATCTCGGTTTCGCCAGGATGCTCCACGGCACTGATCCCGATGTGGGCAGGGGTACGGCCGCGTGTGTACTTGATGGCATTGGCGATCAGGTTGTGCAGGGCCATGTTGATGAACGCCGGGTCGCCGATCACCTTGGGCAGCGGGGCGATGTCCCAAACGATTGCGCGGCCTTCGTAATCGGGGGCCAGTTCGCTGCGAATGGCCTCGACCAGCGCGTTAAGGTCTACGTCGGACAGGCGCAAGGCAGAGCGGCCCATCTGCGAGAAGTTGAGCAGGTTGTCGACCAGGCTGCCGGCAAAGTGCGCGGCTTCACCAATGTGCTGCAAGAACCGCTTGCCGCGCTCGGTCAGGCCCTGGCCTTCCATTTCACTCAGCAGTTCGGTGTAGCCGGCGATGTGCCGCAGAGGCGCGCGCAGGTCGTGGGAAACACTGTAGGAAAACGCTTCGAGCTCCTTGTTCGAACGGCGCAAATCACCCGCCAGCTGTGCCAGTTCTTCGGCTTTGCGCAGGACTATGCCAAGCACGGCGGTGCGCAGTTCCAGCACGCCGTCGATCACTAACGGGTCCCAAGGCTCGCTATAGCCGCGCAGCTCTTCCTGCCAGCGTTCGAAACTGTGCCGTGGGTCGAGGTTACCCTGCGGCCCGACCTGCTTGGTCGGCTGGCCCGCCCAGTTCACCGTGCGCACCTGTTCGGGCCGGAACCACAGCAGGTAGTGCGAATGGATCTGCGAGATGGCCACCGCCAGAACACCACCGGCGTGGGTGGCCAGCTCGGGCAGGTCAGTGATGTCGCGGCGCACGTTGTCACTGTGGAATACAGTGTCTTCGCCGCGCTGGCCAAGCCAGTGCACCAGCGCGGTCACCTGGGCTTCAGGCGGGGTCTGGCCGATCAGGTCACAGCGTTCAGCCGAGATTACTGCGGCGCCTTGGGCGTCGGCAAAGGCCAGCAACACCTGGGGCAGGTCGCGCAGGCCGTCACTGACGCTGTCGTGGTCGGCCATGGACGAGATCATGCGCACGATGTGTTGGCGCAACGCCAGCAGCTTGCGCGTGCTGGCGTGGGACTCGCGGGACTCGATCTGCAGTGACAGCACACTGGCCAGCAACTCGCAGGCCGTGCGTGTACGCAGGTCCACCGCACGTGGCTGTTGGTGGTGGCAGGAAATCAGCCCCCACAGCTCACCGTCGACCACGATCGACAGCGACATCGAGGCCAGTGTGCCCATATTGCGCATGTACTGCAGGTGCACCGGCGACACACTGCGCAGTGCGGCAAAACTCATGTCCAGTGCCTTGCCGGTGCGCGGGTTGATGACCGGTAGCAGGGGCGAGGGCTGGTAGTTGGCATCCTCGATCACGCGGATGCGGTTGACCCGGTACAGTTCGCGCGCCTGGCGCGGGATGTCTGCAGCCGGGAAGCACAGGCCCAGGTAAGCGGGGTAGCCTGGGTCGGCGGACTCGGCCAGTACCTGGCCGTTGCCCTCGGCATCGAAACGGTACGCCTTGACTCGGCCAAAACCGGTGATGCGCTTGAGCTGCAGCACCGTTTGCTGCAGCAGGTCTTCGAGGCTGCTGGCCAGCTGCAGGCTGCCGACAAAGCTGCGCACGAGCGGGTAATAGTCACCTTGCCCGGTCAGTTCCGGCGACAGCCGAGGGGGTTCGAATTCGGCAATCAGTACTTCGTCGTGGCCGTGCACCAGCAAATGCAGCGGGGTGCTGTACGGCGCACTTTGGCGCAAGCGCACGTCACCGATGTGGAAGGGGAAGACTTCATCTTCGGGCAGCCTTGCGAGCTGCGCGTGCAGGTCAAAACCGTCGCTGACCAGGTTGGCGAAGGGGCAACCGATCAGTTCACGAGCTGGCAAGCCCAGCCAGTGCTCGACGTTTTCACTGGCCTGCAGCACGCAAAGGTCGATGGCGTCCAGCACCAGCAGAAAGCCGTGGGGCTGGATGCTACTCGGCACGTGGATCGGTTCCCGGGCACAGCGCTCCATGGCTTCTGCCAGCGTGGTGTCTGCAGTCATCAATGAAAACGCTCCTGTCATGTCCGTCCATGTATGGCATTGGCGCCCGGCGCTGGAGGAACGTGGTTCACCCTACCAGAAACCAGGCACATTTACCGGCCCTCGGCCATTGGAGGCACGGAGGTGGCCTGGGGTTCTGCGCCGTTCCGGCTTTTTTTAACGCGGTGCTATCGCTTTATCGCTAATACCAAAAAACGGCTTGGGGCCACCACGGTTGCACTGCCTCGCTGCTACGCTCTGTTCAGGACGTTTCGACAAGGATAAAAAGGTGACGGAGCGCTTAATGGCCGCGTTGTTGGGCCTGTTGTTCAGCGGCAGTACCGTGGCAGCGGATTTTCTCGTGGAAGTGCGTGTGCTGGTGCAGCGCGGTTGCATGCTGGTCAACCAGACCCGCGACGCGGGAGCCCAGGCCCTCGGACGCATTGATCTGGGCACGGCGGCACGCCTGGACAGCCCCGGCGCACCGTTGAGCGGCGTTCTGCTAAGCCAGCGCCCACCGCGCCTTGAGTGCAACCCGGACACCCCTTATCAGGTGCGCGTCGATGGCGGCCAGCATGGTGGCGTCGGCGAGCTGCGCTACCTGGCCAGCGACGACCACACGGCTAGGCCCATCCCTTATCGCTTGTACCGCGACGCTGCCTGGCGTGAGCCGCTGGCGGTGGGGGTCGCCCAGTCGGCGAGGGTACCGAGCAGCGGCTCGGTCGAGCTGCCGTTGTACGCTCGCATCGACAAACTGGCCTGGGTGCCGAATGCAGGGGTTTACGCCGACCTGCTCAAAGTCACGGTCACCTGGTAGGGACGCCACCATGCACAAGGACGCCACGCCATGAACCGCACTTCGATACTGTTGCTTACCCTTGGCCCGCTGCTGGTGCCCGGTGGTGTGGCGCATGGCAGCACCACCGGGTTTATCCAGGCGCGGTTGGTGATCAGCGCAGCCTGCCAGATCAGCAGCGACGACACGCAACCGGCTGTGCTGGGCAACCCGGGGCTGCTGGACTTTGGCGAGCGTGGCCCGAACTGGGACCAGCCGCTGCGCAGCCGGGTTGACGAAGCGGGCGGCGCGGGCTCCCTGCAGATCAGCTGCACGCCCGAAGTAAGGGCCTTCAATGTGCGGATCAATGGCGGCCTGAATGGCGACGACGGCGTGCGCCGGCTGAGCAACGGCCGGGAGCTGATCCCTTATCAACTGGCGGTCGACCCGGGCGGCAACAGCCGCTACGCCATCGGCCAGGCGCGTGCTTTCACCATCAACAGCACCCAGCAAGTACCAATCCCCATTTACGGTGTGCTGGTGGCGCAACCGCGCGCACTGCCGGCCGGGCTGTACAGCGACACCCTCAGAGTGACCCTGGACTGGTAACCACGCAAGGAGACCCCGATGCGACCGAACCTTTCATGCTGCATGCTCGCAGGTCTGGGCCTGGCACTGGCTTCCCAAGCCCAGGCCGCCACGGTGACCGGCAGCATCAACTCGACCCTGACGCTGATCTCGGCGTGCCAGGTAAATGGGAGTTCTGGCACGTCGGGGCTCAACTTCGGTGCCTTGAACTTCGGTACCCAGGATGCCTTGTTCGTCACCGCCAATGCCCAGGTGCTGGGAGGCGGGGGCGGTGCCATGAGTATCCTGTGTTCGGCGGGTACGGTACCCGCGATCAAAGTGCGCGCAGGCCTGCATGACGGCCAGTCGAGCGGTGGCACGCGTGCGCTCGCCGATGGGGCCGGCAACTTTGTGCCGTATGACCTGTACACCGACACCGGGCGTACGACGCTGCTGGCCATCGACGGCACCATCACCCTGCCCACCAGCACTGGCGTGGCCCAGACCGTCAACCTTTACGGCAAGGCCGTGGGCAAGGCGGGCCTGCCCGCAGGGGTCTACAGCGACACGATTTCGGTCGAACTGTCGTTCTGAGCCATGCGCGGCTGGCTGGCGGGTGGGCTGACCGGAATCGGCATGCTGTTGGCTGCCCCGTTGGGGGCGGTGACCACCAGTACCTTCACGGTAACGGCGCAGATTGTCGCCGGGTGCCTGGTGGTGGGCGGTGTCAGCAGTTACGGCACGCTCGATTATGGCTCGCAGTCGGCACTGTCCAAAGCGTTGCTCAGCACCTCGCTGGGTGGCTCGACAGTGACCTTCCAGTGCACGCCGGGCGTGGCCATGAGCATGAGCGTGGACGGCGGGCAGAACAGTGCCAGTGGCACACGCAACCTGAAACGCACCAGCGGCACGCAAGTGCTGGCTTACCAGTTATACCGGGACGCGGCGTACAGCCAGGTCTTGGGGATCGGCCAGAGCGTGGCCGTGAGCTATTCCGACCCGACGGCGATCAAGCTGCCGGTGTACGGGCGAGTCCAGCTGACCGGCGTGCTGCCGGCAGGGACCTACACCGATGTGGTGCAAGTGACGGTGACCTGGTGAAGGCCAGCGCACCAAAGACAAGTGTCTAAGGAGAGCTGCATGCGGGCAGGCGCGAAGTGGGCGCATGGATTGATCGGATTGTTGTGGCTGGCAAGCCTGCCGGCCGGGGCGGCCACCTCGGTGCTGATCTGGCCGATCGACCCGGTGCTGGAGGCCGACCAGAAGGCCGGTGCACTGTGGCTGGAAAACCGTGGCACTGAGCCGGCCAATTTGCAGGTACGGGTATTCGCCTGGCGCCAGGGTGATTACCAGGAACAGTTCCAGGCGCAGCGCGAGATCATCGGCAGCCCGCCGGTGGCCAACATTGCCCCCGGGCAGAAGCAGCTGATCCGCCTGACCCGTACCGGCCCTTCACCTGCCGGCCAGGAGCAGGCCTACCGCATCATCATCGACGAGATCCCGCCCGCCATCCCGGTCGACAAGGCCGAGCCCGGCGCTACTGCGGCCATCCGTTTGCAGATGCGTTATTCGGTGCCGCTGTTCGTCTATGGCGAGGGGCTGTTGGGCAAGGCCGACCCTGAAGGCAAACGCAATGCCGAAGGCGTGGGCAAGCCGCAGCTCAGCTGGCGGCCGGTGACGGTGCAGGGCAAACCTTACGTGGAACTGCGCAACACAGGCCCCGTGCATGCGCGGCTGACCGATGTGGTGGTGCAGCAAGGCAGCCAGAGCAAGCCACTGGCCGAAGGCCTGCTGGGTTATGTGTTGCCGGGCGCCAGCATGCGCTGGCCTACTCCCGTGGCCTCCACCAGCGGCAGCGTGCTGAAGGGCAGGATCAATGGCCAGAGTGCAGCGGACGCCATCCGCCAGGGCCAATGAGTCAACGACTGTATACAGTGCAGGGGCCAAGGAGGACCCGGCAATGGTTGGAAACCGTGTGTGAAATGGCTCTCGGCGACGACGCGCCGCTGGTGCCTGGGGCTGGTCATGACCAGCCCTGTGCTGGCGCTGGCCGACGACCTGCCCCCGCCGCCCACGGAGATGTCCGCCATCGCCGACGCTACCCTGTACCTGGACCTGGTGGTGAACCAGATGCCCAGGGCTGAACTGGTGCCGGTGCAGCAACGGGCCGGGCAGTTGTACCTGGGCAGCGACGTGTTGCGGGCAGCCGGTATCTCGTTGCCGGGCAATCCCCAGGGCGAGGTGGCCCTGGAAAGCATCGCAGGGCTGCACACCGACTACGACACCCAGAACCAGCGCCTGCTGCTGCAGGTGCCGCCGGCCTGGTTGCCAGACCAGCAAGTGGGTGACCGCAACCTGTACCCGGCCAGCGATGCGCGCAGCAGTTTCGGCGCCTTGTTCAACTACGACCTGTATCTGAACGACACCGATGAGGGCGGCACCTACCTGGCCGCCTGGAACGAGCTGCGCCTGTTCGACAGTTGGGGAACCTTCTCCAGTACCGGGCAATGGCGCCAGTCATTCACTGGCGCACAGGCGGACGATACCCGCCAGGGCTTCATGCGTTACGACACCACCTGGCGCTTCACCGACGAGCAGCGCCTGCTCACCTACGAAGCCGGTGACTTCGTGACCGGCGCCTTGCCCTGGAGCAGTTCGGTGCGGGTTGGCGGCCTGCAAGTGTCACGCGACTTCGCTGCACGCCCCGATCTGGTCACTTACCCGTTACCGGCGTTCGCCGGCGAAGCTGCGGTGCCGACCTCGCTCGACCTGTTCATCAACGGTTTCAAGTCCAGCACCACCGAGCTGCAGCCTGGGCCGTACACCCTGACCAACGTGCCGTTCATCAATGGCGCGGGGGAGGCGGTGGTGGTCACCACAGACGCCCTTGGCCGGCAGGTGTCGACCACCTTGCCGTTCTATGTCACCAGCAGCCTGCTGCAGAAGGGCCTGTCCGATTACTCGGTGGCCGCCGGTAGCCTGCGCCGTGATTACGCGGTGCGCGATTTCAGCTATGGGCCCGGGGTTGCCTCGGGCAGCCTGCGCTATGGTCTCAGCGACATGTTCACCCTGGAAACCCACGCCGAAACTGCCGAATCGCTGATGCTGGGCGGCTTGGGCGGCAACATGCGCCTGGGCAACTTCGGCGTGCTCAACGCCGCCCTTGCGCAAAGCCGGTTCGACGGTGACAAGGGCCACCAGGTCGCCTTGGGTTATCAGTACAACAGCCAGCGCATTGGCTTCAGTTACCAGCGCCTGCAACGCCACGGCGACTACGCCGACCTGACCCGGGTGGACTCCCCGGACATGCAACTGAGCAAAAGCAGCGAACAGGTCACCCTCAGCCTCAACCTGAACGAGTACGGCAGCATCGGCGCCGGTTACTTCGATGTGCGCGCCGGTGACGGCACGCGCACTCGGCTGATCAACCTGAGCTACAGCAGGCCGCTATGGGGCAGCAGCAGTGTGTACCTGTCTGCCAACCGTGAAGTGGGTGACAGCCAGTGGGCCGTGCAGGCGCAGCTGGTGATTCCGTTCGACCTGCACGGAACCCTGGCCCTGGGCATGGAGCGCAGCAACGAAGGCGAAAGCCTGCAACGAGTTAACTACAGCCACGCCGTGCCGGTAGGTGGCGGTGTTGGTTACAACCTGGGCTATGCCGCAGGCAGCGACCGCGATGACTACCGCCAGGCCGACGTCACCTGGCGCTTGCAGTCGGTGCAGTTGCAGGCCGGTGTGTATGGCAGCAGCGGCGCGATGACCCGCTGGGCCGACGCCAGTGGCTCGCTGGTGTGGATGGATGCCGGCGTATTCGCCGCCAACCGCATCGACGATGCCTTCGTGGTGGTCAGTACCGGCGGTTACGCCGAGGTGCCGGTGCGCTACGAAAACCAGGATGTCGGCCGCACGGATGCCAAGGGGCACTTGCTGGTGCCGTACAGCAGTGGCTATTACCGCGGCAAGTACGAGATCGACCCCATGGACCTGCCACCGGACATCCTTGCAGCGGAGGTGGAGCAGCGTGTGGCCGTGCGCCGGGGTAGCGGCTACTTGCTGGAGTTCCCGCTCAAACGCGTAATGGCGGCCAGCATCGAACTGGTCGATGGCAACCAGCAAGTGCTCAAGCTGGGCAGCCGTGTCACTCATGAAGAAAGTGGCAGCCAGGCCGTGGTGGGCTGGGATGGCCTGGTGTATCTGGAAAACCTGGCGGCGCACAACCGCCTGCTGGTGGAGCTGGAAGGTGGTGGCCATTGCGAGGTGACGTTCGATCTGCCTGAGGCACAAGGCTCGATCCCCTTGGTCGGCCCCTTGGTGTGCAAATGAAGGCCTGGTGGGGCGGGGTGTGGGCGTGCGCCGTGCTGCTGTGTGCGGGCCCGGCCTGGGCCAAGTGCACGTCAGTGGCGACTTCGGCAGCGGCATTTGGCTCGCTCAACTCGACCCAGGTACGAACCACGGTGCAGACGGCTTCCAGTGCCAACTCGGGTTTGCAGTGCAACGGCTCGGTGCTGAGTGTGCTGAGTAGTACCGATTCCTTCGTGGTGAAGATCACCTCGGCCACCAACGGCCTGGTAGGGCCCACCGGAGATGTCATCCCTTACACGCTGTATGCCGACGCCACCACTACCTATCCGATCACGCGCGGCACGGGCTTCGAATTCAGGACCACCGGCATCCTCGACTTGCTGGGGCTGCTCAACGGTACGCCCAAAGCCGTGCCGATCTACATGCGCACTCAGATCAACGCCAACGTGGCGGCGGGGCTCTACCAGGAAACCCTCAATGTCGAGTGGACATGGAAGTACTGCGATGGGATTGGGTTAGGCGGCATTTGTATCGGGACTGACCAAGGCACGGGCACCAAGCCGCTGACGGTGACCCTGACGGTGACCAACGATTGCCAGATCACCACACCCAACATCAGCTTCGCCAGTGCGCCTGTGGTGGCAGGGTTTGGCACGGTGAGCCAGGGCATAAACGTGTCGTGCACCAAGGGCAGCAACTACACGGTGGGGCTGGATGACGGGCAGAACGTGTCGGGCGGGCGGCGACGGATGAAGTCGTCGGCCAACAACTACCTGGCCTATGACATTTTCAAGAGCGCAGGGGTGGTGCGTTGGGGTTCATCGGGGGCTGCCAGGCGTTCCAGCACGGATGCCGACGTAAACCCCGGTGCGGGTACCGGCACGGGTAGCCAGGTGTTCAACTACAACGCCAAAGTCTATACCGACCAGCCTACGCCGCCGGCAGCAACCTATTCCGACAGCGTGATACTGGATGTGCAGTTTTGACTGAACCCCATGCCTACCACGGTCCCCCTGTAGGAGCGGCCTTGCCGGGGCGCCGGACCGGCCGGATGGGCTGCGCAGCAGCCCCAGGATGGCAGACCCAGCACAGATTGCCGGGGCCGCTATGCGGCCCATTCGCGGCACAAGGCCGCTCCTACAGGGACCGCGTGAGGCAGGGCTCAGCGCAAATCGTCCGCCATTTTTGACAGGGTCTCCAGCACCGCCCCCGCCAGCGCCTTCGAACGTGCACCCGACCACCCGGTTACCGGATCGGGCGCGTCGTCGTGGTCCTTGAACGGCATCTCCAGCGTCAGCGACAGGCAGTCATGGGCCATGCCCACGGCATTGCACGCCAGCGTGGTGTTGGCCTGCCCCGGCTCATCACGTGTGTAGCCATACTTCGTCTGGAAGTCCGGCGTAACGCTGCACAACGTACTGCGGAACTGCTCCTCCAGCTTGGCCAGCCGCGGCGTATAGCCAGGGTTGCCTTCGCAGGCCGCCGTGAACACATGCGGGATTTCCTCATCCCCATGCACGTCGATAAACGCGTCCACCCCATATTGCTTCATCTGCGCCTGGGCAAAGAACACCTCCGGGCTCAGCTCGACACTAGCATCCTGCCAGGCTCGGTTGAGGTCTTTGCCCTTGAAGTTGGTGCGAAGGTGGCCAAGGAATGCGCCATCGGGGTTCATGTTGGGGATCAGGTACAAGTCGGCTTTAGCCAGCAGTTGCTGAACGACGTCATCGTTCGCTTGCAGCCGATCGATCACACCCTCCATGAACCACTCGGCCATGTGCTCGCCCGGGTGCTGCTGGGCGATCAGCCACAGCTTGCGCTTGCCTGCGCCACCGTTGCCGGCGCGCAGCAGGGGGATGTCGCGGCCTTGCACGCTGCGGCCATGGGCCAACAGCTCGACCCCTTCGATTTGCTGGGCACGTTCGATCAACTGGTTGTGGCGCGCGCGTGGGTAGGGCTCGAAGTAGGCAAACCAGATCTGCTCCTGCTCGGCCTTCACTTCAAAGGCCAGTGCCTTGCCATCGAACTGGCTGGGCACACGGAACCAAGTGTGCTGGTCGTAGGAGGCCACGGCGTTATAGCCGGCCCAAGCGTTCTTGTAGGAGGACTCGCTGGCGTTGTCCAGGCTGAAGCGATGAACCTGACCGGGGGTGAGGCCGCTGACCTTGAAGTGGAACCACTGGAAGTGGCCGCTGTGAGTGTCCGGGCGGATGGCCAGGTGCACCTGGGCAGGGTTGCTGGCGTCCAGTACCTGGATGTTGCCGGAATCGAAAGCGCAGTCGATCTGCAGGGGGGATAGCGTCACGGTCATGTGCCGGGCTCCTTTGCGGGCGTTGTTGTAGGGGTACTGTACACGGCTTGGCAGGTTCGCTGCCTCTTTAACGCGGTTGTCATACGGGCATGGCAGCATCCGGGTCCCCCTTTGCACAGGTGAACCTACAGTGCATTCCGGCATGACCCGCAAGCCGTTCATCCTCCGCTCTCGCGACATGCGCAGCGATGACTTTGGTGCTTTGTTCACCCAGATGTTCGGCAACCTGTATGCCGACATGCCGCCGCTGGCCGAGGGCATCAGCATTGGCGGCGTATATGGGCGCTTTGAAGGCATGAGCGTGCGACGCCTGCAGTATGGTGGGGATTTCAGCATCACCCTGCCCACGCCACAGGACGAGATCACCTTCGTGCTGTCTACTGCTGGCAAGATCATTTTCGATCACCGAGGCGAATCGGTTGGTGATGCCCAGGTGGGGCTGGCGGTCGACAAACGCGATATTCGCACGGTGCGCTTTGCCGAAAACCATGCCCAGTGCGGCATGTCGATACACCGCGGGTTGTTTGCCGAGCGCCTGTCCCTGTTGTTAGGCCAACCCTTGGCGGCACCGGTGTGTTTTGCCCCGGTGGTGGACCTGGCGTTGCCGGTGTTCCAGGGCATACGTGCGTTGCTGGAAATGGCCACCGGTACGCAGTTCGACCAGCTGATCAATACCGGCGTGCTGATGCCGACCCGCCTGCAGGAAATGATGGTGGATGCGGTGCTGGAGGCCTGGCCGCACAACTATAGCGATGCCCTGCGCAGCCCTGCGCCCGGGTTGGCGCCGCGCCATGTGAAGCTGGCGATGGCGTACCTGCACGAGCACCCGGCGCGCTTGGTCAGTGGCACCGAGCTGGCGGGGTTGGCCAATGTCAGCCTGCGCGCCTTGCAGGATGGCTTTCGCCGTTTTGCCGGGACCTCGATTGCCGGGTATCAACGGCAGGTGCGGCTGGAAAGTGCGCGCCAGGTGCTGGCGCGCGGGGAGGGCGGGTCGGTGGCCGAAGTGGCCTTGAGCCATGGGTTCAGCAACGCGGGGCGTTTTGCCCAGTACTTCCAGCAGGCGTTCGGAGTAAGCCCGTCTGAATTACGGCGCAGTGGTTAGCGCTGCCGGGCACCGGCAAAGCCGGTGCCAGCGGTTACAGGATCAGAACGCGTAGCTGGCCTTGAGGCTGCCACTCACCCCGTGGCTGTCGCCTCCGCCCATCGCCGCCACTTCGCCGCCGACACTCAATGCACCCAGGTTGGCCATCAGGCTCACCCCGCCAGTGAACTGATCGCGGTTGTCAAATGCCGCACGTTGCTCGATATCCAGCCCCAGCAGATGCCCCCGGCTATCCACCTGCTGATCACCCAGGGCATGCTCGTAACCCACTTCCACTCCCGGCACCAACCGCCAGCTGCCTACCGGAATCGGCGCGAACGACGCCTTGAGGTTGGCCACCGCACTTCGACGGGTTTCTTTCAGGTCGTCCACTTGCAGGGCCAGTTCGCTGCCTTTCTCGGTGAAGCCGTTCAGGTCGACGTGGCTGACCCGCACGCCAAGGCTTGGCTCCAGCACCACGCCATGGGTGGGCAGGCGATAACCCAATGCCAGGCTGGCACCCGCCAGGGTGCCGTGGCTGTCACCTTTGGCCGTGCCCAGGCCGCCGCCCAGTTCGCGCTTGCTGGAGTAGTCGAGCCAGCCGCCGCTGATGACGGCATCGATGAACAGCCCGTGCTCCAGGCTCCCCGGGGCAAAGCGTGCCCCCAGGCTGAGGAAGGTCAGGTCAGTGTCGGCCTCGCCACCGGCACCGCCCACATTGCCGCGGTTGTAGCCAAAACCGGCATGGCCGCTGAGCTGTTTGGAGAAGCGCTGGGTCATGCCCACCATCAACCCTTGGCTGTGTTCGTTGCTGCTGGCCGCATGGGCTGAGCCGTCAGTGCCCAGGTAGCCGGCCAGCGCCGTGCTCCACAGGCGCGCCTGGCCGACCTTGACGTTGCTGGCGTCGGCAAAGGGCGAAGCCGCGCGCGTGACCATGGCGCCTTGGCGCAACAGGTAGCTGGCGGCATCCGCGTGCACCTGGCCGCCAACCGTCGAGGTCACGCCGCCGAGTGTGCCGGCATCGATGGCCGATTGCAGGTAGTAGTTGTAGGCGCTGTAGCTGCCCGACAGCGAAGTGTCCTGCAGCTCACGCAACAATTGCGCGCCGGCGGCAGCGTTGCCCAGCAGGCCAGCCTCGCCGGGCAGGGAACCATAGCGCACCATCTTGCCGCGCAGCACGTAGATCGTTTCCTCGCTCAGGCCCAGGCCCTGCTTGAGGTAGTTTTCCATGTTGCCGTAGTCGGCGCTGATTTCATCGAGGCCAGCCTGCAGGTAGCTGGCTTCGACCCCCAGTAACGGTGCATAGATTTCGGCCATGCTCGCCGGCATCGCCGCCAGGGTGGCAGCCACTCGGGCGGCGGTGTAGTCGTTGGTTGCCAAGTAGTTGCTCATGATGGTGGCCTCGTCCACCCCGGCGATGCTCAGCAGCACCGCTGCCGTCCAGCCGGTGCGGTCCTTGCCCGCAGTGCAATGGAACAGCGCCGCGCCATCGGCAGCGGCCAGTTCGTTGAACAGCACGGCAAACTGGCCACGCATGCCGGCGTCATTGACGAAGGCGCGGTTGGTCTCCTGCATCATCGCCCGCGCCTGTTCTGCGCTGCTGAAGGAAATATTGGTGATGTTGGAGCCCGATGTGGTGCTGCCAATGATGTCGATGTTGGTGTAGCTGGCGCTGTCCGGCAGGGTATCGGGGGTGCTGGCTGTTTCGCTTGGGGTGCGCAGGTCGTACACATCGCCGATACCCAGGCCATTGAGGGTAGCCAGGTCGGCGGCGATCGGGGTAAGGGCATTGGAGCGGTAGAACACGCCCGCCCGCATTGTGCCGTCATGGCTGGTGGTGTAGGCACTGGTGGTGCCGGCAATGTCGCGGAAATTGTCCATGCCGGCCAGGCGCGGGGTGTCGAGCGCTTCGGCAGCGTGGGCGGTGGAAATGGCAAGGGTGAGCAGGGACAGGGAGCAGAGCACACGTTGCAGCACGGATCAGGCCTCAGGCAGTGGTTTGGGCTGTCTACTGTCCTGGAGCAATATGAAACTGAATGTTACAGGTTGCAGTGATGTGTAAAAGCTTGCGCGATCTGTCCTGTTTTTGCGTGTTCTGTCCGGCGACAGGGGCGCAAAGCGCTCCCATCATCACCCACTGGTTACGACGAGGATTATTCGCGCTCAATATTTTTTGCATATTAGCTTATTACTTTAATCACTTTTATTTATTTGATGCGGCCCGCTACATTCGCAGTTCTTCCAACCTGCAAGGAACTGCGGATGTCCATTCGATCTCGCCTGCTGCTGCTCGCCGCTGTCACACTGCTGGCCACACAGGCATTTGCCAGTGACCGCCTGACCCTGCGCATCGGTGACCAGAAAGGCAATATGCGCGCCCAGCTGGAGGCCGCCGATGCCCTGCGCGACCTGCCTTACGACATCCGCTGGGCAGAATTCCCCGCTGCCGCGCCGTTGGCCGAAGCACTGAATGCCGGCGCGATCGATGCCGGCATCATCGGTGATGCGCCATTGCTCTTCGTGCTGGCCTCCGGTGCGCCGGTCAAGGCCATTGCCGTGGACAAGTCAGACCCGTATGGCACGGCGCTACTGGTGCGCCCTGATGCTGCGCTGCACAGCGCGGCCGACCTCAAGGGCAAGCGCATCGCCACTGGCCGTGGCTCCATCGGCCATCACCTGGCGCTGAAGGCGCTGGATCAGGTCGGGCTCAGCGAAAAAGACGTGGAGTTCCGCTTTCTCGGCCCGGTCGACGCCAAGATCGCACTGGCCAATGGCTCGGTGGACGCCTGGTCGACCTGGGAACCCTACACCGCGCTGGCAGAGCTGAGCGGCCAGGGCAAGGTGCTGGTTAATGGCCGCGGGGTGTCCAGTGGCAACAGTTTTCTGGCGGCCACCGACAAGGCGCTGGATGACCCGGCGCGCAAGGCCGCATTGCAGGATTACCTGGCCCGTTTGGCCGCCGCCCAGGTCTGGGCGTACCAGCACCTGGACAGCTATTCGCAAACCCTGGCCGCGATCATCGGCTTCCCGCAGGACGCTGCCCGGCTGCAATTCGAGCGCCGCCAGTTGCGTTGGCAGGCCATCGACGCGAAGACCATCGGCGAACAGCAGGAAACCGCCGACTTCTACCACGCCCACGGCCTTATGAACCAACGCCTGGACGTTGCCCCGACCTTCGCCACGGGCTTTACCGTGCCCGCCACTGACTCGCTGGCCCAACATTGACCTGGAGACACCCCATGCTGCACCGTAGACATCTGCGTCACCTGGCCCTGGGCCTGCTGCTCGGTGGCCTGCTGCCGTCGCTTGCCAACGCCGAGCAGACCCTGCGCATCGGTTACCAGAAATCCTCCACCCTGCTGACCCTGCTCAAGGCCCGTGGCACGCTGGAGCAGCGCCTGCAGGCCGAGGGTATCCGCGTCAGCTGGCACGAGTTCCCCAGCGGCTTGCCGCTGCTGGAGGCGCTTAACCTGGGCAATGTCGACCTGTCTGCGGATGTGGCCGACACCGTGCCGGTGTTCACCCAGGCGGCCGGTGCCAAGCTCACCTATTTTGCTCGTGAGGCGCCATCGCCCTCGGCCCAGGCCATCCTGGTACCAGCCAGCTCGCCGCTCAAGACCCTGGCCGACCTCAAGGGCAAGCGGGTGGCGGTGACCAAGGCGGCGGGTAGCCATTACCTGTTAATCCAGGCCTTGGCCAAGGCCGGCCTCAGCTTCAAGGACATTACCCCGGCGTACCTGATCCCGGCCGATGGCCGGGCGGCGTTCGAGAATGGCAAGGTCGATGCCTGGGTCACCTGGGACCCCTACGTGGCCAGCGCCCAGCGCCAGCAGAATGCGCGCGTTCTGGCTGATGGCAGCGAGCTGGCGAGCTACCAGCGTTACTACCTGGCCGGCAGCGATTACGCCAAGGCGCACCCTGAAGTGCTGCAGCAGGTGTACCAGGCGCTGCGCGAGATCGGTGCCTGGACCAAAGCCAACCCCGCAGCGGCTGCCCGGGTGCTGGGGCCGCTCTGGGGCAACCTGGACAGCGCCACGGTGCAGCAGGCCAATGGCCGACGCAGCTATGACGTGCAGCCGGTGCAGTTGGACAACCTTGGTGAACAACAACGCATTGCCGATGCCTTCTACCGCGAAGGGTTGCTGCCCAAGCCGGTGGATGCGCGAGCGGTGACTGTATTCGAGCCCAAGGCTGCTGACTAAGGCTGCCCTGCAGCCCGTTCGCGACGCAAGGCCGCTCTTACAGTTGATCGCGGTGAAAGATCAATACCCGGCTCGCTTCAGAATCATCGCTCGTGCCTGGCCATCCAGCGCAGCAATGCAGCGATCGGCACGCTGCGGTGAGCCTCGTGCCGGTACGGTTTGCCTTCGGCGGTGTAGCGTTCGCGATAGCGGCTGAGGACCAGATTGCGGCCGTCGGCGGACACCCGAGCCTCCAGTTCGTGCAGCAACAACGGTTGCCGGGCGGCGCCTTCCAGGCGCCGGAACACCAGCATGGCCGCTTGCGCATCATTCATGGCCGGTTACCTGCGAGCAATTGGCTTGCCACGTTCCGGGCTTGCCTGCCTTGCCTTCTGCTACGAGGTTGTTGCGTTGCTGCGCGGTGTAGTCGCGCAGCGCCAGGTAATAATCGGGCCAAGTTTGCAGCCAGGCCGTCAACGGTAGCGCGGCGGCGCGGCTGTCCACGACATGCCCGGCAGTGGCCACGGTACTGAGGGTGACCGTATCGCTATTGTCGCCGAACGGGTCCACCGCCAGGCTCAACACGCTGCCCGTTGCGTCGCGCAGGTTGTGCGTACCCAACAGCGGCAGTTCGACGGTGGGGCCATTGGCGATGCCCCAAACCCCGAAGGTCTGGCCAAAGTCTGACCTGTGCTGGCTCAAGCCCATTTTGCCCGCCACATCGATTACGCCCGCCACACCCAGGGTGGTGTTGAAGATGACGCGTGCGAGGCTGGTCATCGCCCGATCGCCATTACCCTGCAGCAGGTCATTGACGAATACCTTGGGCTCGCCAAAGTTGTTGGCAAAGTTGTGCACGCCTTGCCGGGCAAAGCCGGGGAGCATGCCATAGCCCCGGGCGACAGGCGCCAGCAGATAGTCGTCGACCGTGCGGTTGAAGGCGAATACCGCGCGGTTGGCCGGCTCCAGCGGGTCACTGACCTGATAGGCGAGGTTGCCGCAGGCGCTGGTGGCGTGAGCGCGTTGGCTGCAGGCTCCGGCCGCGAGCAGCGATAACACCAGCGCAGCAGAGCGCGCCGTAGGGGAGGTGGATGATGAACGGGACATAGACACATTCCTGGCAAGAACTGGCGGCGATGCTGCGCAATGTTCGTTGCCCGGTAATGTCCGGATCGTCTCGGCACTGACACTTTGTTTCCGGGTTGAAATATATGACGACCGCAGGGGCATGGCCTTAAAGTACGGCTTGTTTACCTTGTCTGTGGTGCGTTTTCGTGAGCCATTTGCTGATAGTCGACGATGATGTCGAGGTGCTTGACCTGCTGCAGAAGTTTCTTCGCCAGCATGGTTACGAAGTGGACGTGGCCCAGGATGGCCAGGGGCTGTGGCAGGCGCTTGATCGGCGGGTGCCTGACCTGGTCATCCTCGATGTAATGTTGCCCGGCGACAGCGGCCTGGTGTTGTGCCAGCGGCTGCTGGCCGAACACAAGGTGGCGGTGATCATGCTCACGGCCATGGGCGAGTTGAGCGACCGGGTTGTGGGCCTGGAACTGGGGGCTGACGACTACGTGACCAAGCCGTTTGCTGCCCGTGAACTGCTGGCGCGGGTGAGGGCAGTCTTGCGTCGGGCCGGCGAAAAGGCAGTGGGCACGGCGGGCCACACCAGTAATAGCCTTGAGTTTGCCGGCTGGCAGCTGGACATGGTGCGGCGCGAATTGCGCTCGCCGGACAACGTCATGATCCCCTTGTCCAATGGCGAATTCGAACTGCTGCTGGTGTTTGCCGAACACCCGCGTCGGGTGCTTAGCCGCCAGCAATTGCTGGACATGGCCCGTGGTGATGCCTACGACGCTTATGACCGCAGCATTGACGTGCAAGTAAGCCGGCTGCGCCGCAAGCTTGAAACCGACAATGGGCATGAGCCCCTGATCCGTACACTGCGCAACGCCGGTTACCTGTTCACCCCCATGGTCGCGAAGCGATGAGCCTGGTTGCCCGGTTTCGCCAGGCCCTGCCGCAGCCCAGAATCACCATTGCCCGATGGATTGCGTTGACCACGCTGACAGCGATGCTGTTCCTGCTGCTGCTCAAGGGGCTGTTCAGCCTGCTGCTGAGTGTGTGGGCGCAACCACCGCTGCTGGAGAGCGGGGTGATCGAGAAGGTTGCAGCGGTGACCCGCATCCTCGATGCCGCGCCCATGGCGCAGCGTGCCAATATCGCCATTGCGGCAGGTGACGGCTCCTATTCCGTGCGATGGTTGCGACGCCATGACGAGGCGGGAGTGCCTGCGTTGGTCGATGCCGAGTTCCGCGAGGGCACGCCTATCCTGCGTGCGCTGCTCAAGCGCCCGGATGCCAGGGTCGAGGCGTTCGAGCCGTCCGATATGCCGGAATACACCTCTGAGCGTGGCTATGCCTTGATGATCGAGCTGGCCGACAAGTCGTGGGTGCTGTTTCGAGCCACAGACCGCAGCTGGGGCTTGGAGGAGCTGCCGCGCAACCTGGTCGTCCTGGTGTTGATGCTGGTTTCCAGCCTGGTCGTCGCACTGTTGGCTACACGCTATCTGGCCAAGCCGCTGGAGCGCTTTGCCCAGGGGGTGCGGCGTTTTGGCAAGGACTTCAACGCCCCGCCGATTCCGGTGGTTGGCCCGCACGACCTGCGCCAGGCCATTCTTGCGTTCAATGCCACCCAGGCCCAGCTCAAGCATTACCTGAACGACCGTACCCAGATGCTGGCGGCAATCTCCCACGACTTGCGCGCACCGCTGACGCGCATGCGCTTGCGTGCCGAGTTCATCGACGATGCCCAGCTACAGGCCAAGTTGTTCAAGGACGTGGATGAGATGCAGGCGATGGTCGACGCCGCGCTGGCGTTTTTCCGTGATGATGCGCGGCTGGAGCAGACGACCGTGTTCGACCTGGGCGAGTTGCTGCTCACGGTGGTGGACGATTTCAAGGATGCGGGTGTCGAGGTCGGCCTCAGCGGGCCGCGCCGTTGTGTGTATACAGGGCGGCCGGTGGGTATCAAGCGGGTGTTGGTCAACTTGATCGACAATGCCGCCAAGTACGGTCGCGAGCCATCGGTGGTGTTGGCGCTAAGTGCCAGGCAGATCGAGATAACCGTGCAAGACCGCGGCCCGGGCATCGCGCCGGCGCTGCTGGAGCAGGTATTTGTGCCGTTTTACCGTATCGAAGGTTCGCGCAATCGGGACACGGGTGGAGTGGGGCTGGGCCTGCCCGCAGCACGGGCCATCGTGCTGGAACAAGGCGGCAGCCTGACCCTGAGCAACCGCCCCGGTGGCGGTTTGCAAGCAAGGGTCGTGCTGCCGCTGGGTTGATCAGAGGCCCAGTTAGGGGTATAGGCGAGTGCATCTTTGGCCGGGTTGCGGCCGTTCCAGCCATCAGTCCCAGGCAGGCGCCAGGCCGTCAGGGCTGACCTCGCGGCCATTGCGTTCCAGCGTGGCGATGCGTGCCATGTCGTCGGTGTCCAGCTTCAGGTCGCGGGCAAGCAGGTTGCTGGCCAGGTTTTCGCGTTTGGTCGAAGACGGGATTACCGCGTAGCCCAGTTGCAGGGCCCAGGCCAGGGCAACCTGGGCGACGGTGGCCTTGTGCTTGGCCGCGATGTCGGCCAGCACCGGGTCTTTCAGGACCTTGCCATAGGCCAAGGTCATGTACGAGGTGACGGTGACGCCTTGGTCCTTGAGAAACGCGGCCAGCTTGCTGTTCTGCAGGTACGGGCTGAGCTCGATCTGGTTGGTGGCAATTTCGCCCTTGCCAACGATTTCGATGGCCTGGCGAGTCAGTGCGATGTTGAAATTGGACACACCAATCTGTCGGGTCAGGCCCAGCTTCTTCGCTTCGGCCAGTGCGGTCATGTATTCCGGCAACGCTACGCCGTTGCCTGGGGCTGGCCAGTGGATCAGCAGCAGGTCGACGTAGTCGGTGCGCAGTTGCTTCAGGCTTTCGCGCAGGCTTGGGACCAGCTTGTCCGCCGCGTAGTTGTCGACCCAGATCTTGGTGGTAATGAAAAGCTCGCTGCGCGGTACGCCGCTTTCAGCGATGGCTTGGCCGACTTCCGCTTCATTCTTGTAGATCTGTGCGGTGTCGATGGCCCGATAGCCCAGCTCAAGGGCCGATTTGACCGAGTCGTTGACGGTCTGGCCAGTGAGTCGGAAGGTGCCGAGGCCGAAGGAAGGAACGCTCATGGGCTTACTCCTGGGAAGTGGGGTTGGATCCTGTGGCAGCCTGTGTGCAGGTTCGCAGGGCAACGAATAACCGGCTGCTGCGTCAAAGTCCTTTGACCTGCGGGCAAGAATCGCGTTTCACCCTGGCCTTCATTACATAAGTAACGCCAGAACGGGGTGAGACCTTGGTCAGCTAACGCTTTTATCAAGCGGACACACTGCCCATGACCCCTTCTGTGATACCTGCCGATTCCATCGATGCACTGATTGCCAGTCATCTGCCTGGCTGGATAAAGCGCGCTCGCGTCGAACACCTGACACTGTTGCGCGCAGCTTCATTGCGTCAGCAGCGGGCGCAGGAGCAACTCCACGCCAGGTTGCAGGCCCTCAAGCCTCTGGACGAGTTCGCCGAGGCGCTGCTCAAAAGTGCGCTCGCGGCGCGCTCCATCACACAGGTAGACCTACGCCTGGCCAGGGTCAGATGGGTGACCCTGCGGGCAAATCCGCCGATATCGCCTGCTTTGCCAACTTCCTCGACGCGGATCGAAAGTACCCAGTCGCTGCTTTCGGCGGCACTGCACAACTTCCACGAAAATGAAACTCGACCGGGCTGGTTCGCCACAGGGTCACAGCTGGTCAATGCCAGTGGAAAGAGGCTGCCATTGAGCGTTGAGGTCTTCGCCCAGCTCTGTCGCAGCCTCGATATCGGTCGACATTATCAACGCCATCTGCAATCGCAGCTGCAAACCGAAAGCATGGCCGGTATGCAGGTCGAGGCCATCATGGAGGAGGCATTGAGCGCCAGGCTGGAGCTTGACGCGGTTGTCGCCAGGGTCAAGGGTGAAATTGACGAGTTGACGTATCAGCGTATCCGCCATGTTGTCGAAGCATCATCAGGGCCTGCCGAGGACACCGTTGTGAGGTGCCACACCCTGAGGCTGCTGGGCAAGAAGATCATTGGCGCACTGGCGATCGAAGTGCGTCAGAACGCCCGCCTGGTTGGCGTTATCGCATGGTTGCCTGAGGACCGGTACGCCGCAGTGAGCTGGCATGCCAACTGGGAACTGCTGTACCTGACGCTGGGTGTACGCATGCGTGACGAAGCGTATCGCCAGTTCTTTCAGCGCTTTGTCGCAGAGCGGGATCGCGTTGCTTTCTACACGGCCCTGAACGCGCTGCTGAGGCAGGGCAATACTGTTTTACCGCTTGAGCTGGATGGCCGCTGCTTTGCGGTCGAAGGCGACGTGTTCACCGCGCTGCGCAAAGCGCTGCTCGACAAGATGCTGGATGATGCACGGGTACTGGCGGTATCAACGGAGGATGAGGATATCGCCGACCGCCAGGCCCGTCTGCAAGGCTATCTTGACTTGGGGCTCAGCGTGGCAGGCCTGGCAGCGCTGTTTGTGCCCGGGTTGGGCCAGGCCATGCTCGGGCTCACGGTCGCGCAGTTGGCGGGCGAAGTCTACGAAGGGTACGAAGACTGGCAGCTAGGTGATCGCAACGCTGCCTTGGGCCACCTGTTCAACGTGGCGGAGACGGTGGTGACAGGGGCGTTGACGGCTGCAGGGGCGGTGGCTCTCGGCAAGCTCGCCCAGCGCGTGGCACGCGTGGATGCGCTGGTGCCGGTACGCCTGGCGGATGGCCAGTTGCGTCTGTGTGATCCGGCTTTGCGAGGCTATCAGCTAGCGGGCATCGACCTGCCGCCAGGGCAGGCCATCAATGAAAATGGCCGTTCGCTGAGGCGCCTGCACGATGCCGCTTATGAGGTAAGTGAAGGCGACGATGGAGCATGGCGCATTCATCATCCGTCCAGGCCGGGGGCCTATTTACCGGCACTCGAGCACAATGGTGCCGGGGGATGGGTGCATGAGTTCGAGCAACCGCAGCGCTGGCAGGACGCCGCCTACATGGTTCGCCGGCTTGCCAGCCGCACAGCGGCTATTTCCGACGAGGCGGCAGCCTTTGGCGTGCAGGTTACAGGTTACGGCGCTGACCAGCTGCGCCGGTTGGTTCTGGAGAGCGCAGCACCACCGGCGCGTTTGCTCGATGCCATCGAGCGCTGGCACCTGCACAATGAGTTTCCGACTCTGCGGGGTGAGGCATTCGAGGAATTGTTCAATGAGCGGCAGGTCAACCCGAACGCTGCGGACCAGGTGCTGATGCGCGACTTCCCTGGCCTTTCCCATCGCTGCGCACGAGAAATTGTCGAGCAGGCCAACAGTGTCGAGCTCGAGCGCCTGAATGATGCGGGGCGGGTGCCGCTTACCCTGGCGGAGCGAGCACGTTGGGCCGTACGTGACAGCCGAATTGATCGCGCCTTGGCAGGGTTGCGTCAGCCTGCTGCGGTAAATGCTGATACCGAAAGGCTCGCGCAGGGCGGGCTGGGCGATGCCCTTGGCGAGCGGGAGGCGGCGGCCCGAATGATTGGGCTGGCCCCGGTGGGGCAAGGCGTTCGCCCCCCTTTGCGGTTGTTCGATGGGCGCTTGGGCTACCCGCTCAGTGGCCACCTGTCGGGGAGCCGCCAGGCGCTGCGGCGCACTTTGAATCATGTGTTCCCGCTGATGACCGGTGAAGAGTTGCAGGCATACCTGCAAGACCTGGCTCGGCGGGGTGTAGAGCCGTGGAACCATGTCAGCCAACTGTTACAAGCCAAGGTCAGCCTCAAGCAGGCATTGCACGCCTGGCGGAGTGAGCCAGGGCTGAACCTGGTTCGCCGCTGGCGCCGGATCAAGGTTGCCAGGCGAATCATGATGAGCTGGCAGCGCGCGACGCCGGGTGATGTAGCGGGTGATTACCACCTGAGCATCGTGGGTGAGCGGGTGGGCAATCTGCCGTCCTTGCCTGAGCATGTGTCTTTCGACCACATCACACACCTCACATTGCGCGATATGCGGGTGACGAGCGTCGAGGCGGGTTTCCTGGTTCGCTTCAGCAACGTGCGTAACCTGGATTTGCGGGGCAACCAGCTGACCCGGCTTCCGGCAGGCATCGAGCAACTGGGCGAATTGAGAAACCTGCGCCTTGCTGACAACCAGATCGTACTTACCCGCGACGACAACCTGCGCCTCAGCCAGCTCGAGGGGCTACGCCGCCTCGAACTGAACGGTAACCCGGTAGGCTTGCTGCCGCCATTGGCATCGTTCCCGCTGATGCGCCGGTTGTCCTTGCGCAACACCGGGCTGGGCGAATTGCCCGTTGATCTGGCCAGGCACGGCAACCTGGAATTGCTGGACATGCGTGACAACCAGATCCAAACGCTGCCTGAGGCACTGTCTGCGCTGCCGCTTCGCTTGTTGCAGGGCCTGGAGCTGCACGACAATCCACTCTCGGATCAGACCGTGCAGCGCCTGCAATTGGCCAGAGCGTCCGCCGGGTTATCTGCACGTCGGCTCGCACCTCACCCATCGTCGGGCCCGAGCGCTGCATTACCTTGGCTGTCGGGGTTTTCCACGGCGCAGCGCGAGGCGCGACTGGCGCTCTGGGCCCGCTTGTACCGGGAGGACGGTGCGAGTGATCTGTTCCGGTTCATTTCAGACTTGCAGGGCCTGCGTGAATACCACGCACAGCCCCGCGATTTTCAGTTGCGGGTGTGGCACATCCTTGATGCCTGCGAGCAGCACGCTGAAGTGCGTGCGAGCCTGTTCGAGCAAGCTAGCCGGCCGCGCAGTTGCAGTGACGAGTTGCTGCTTACGCTCAGCGAACTGGAGATTGGCGCGATGGTCGCCAGGGCTGGAACAGCTGGCGATGGGTTGCACAAGGAGCGGGCGCTGGTGATGCTGGGGCGTTCTTTAGCCCGCCTGGACAAAGTCAACGCAATTGCGGCCCGGCATATTGCTGAGCAGCATTCTATCGATCCCGTCGAGGTGTATTTGACCTATCGCGTAAAGCTTGCGGATAGCCTCGACCTCCCTGCGCAGCCTGACAAACTGATGTACCAGAGTGTCAGCGGGGTGGGCCCTGACGAGCTGGACGCTGCACGCAACGAGGTTCTGCGAGAGGAAACACCACAAGTCTTGGCGCAGGCCCTGGCAGATCGAACCTTTTGGCAGGCCTACCTGCACGAACACCAGGCGGCACGCTTCAGCCAGATGGAGGTGCCTTTCCAGCAGCGCTTGGATACGTTGTTCATGCAATGGAAAACACTGAGTGACGGCGACTATCTCGCGCAAATCGAGCAAATCTGCACTGAGCGCGAGGCCGTGCGAAACCAGCTTTTGCTGGCGTTGAGCCGGGAGGCAATGCAGCGCCACGGCCTTTAAACGAAACAGCCCGCCGAGGGGCGGGCTGTTCGCTGGAGCGGGACGATCAGCGGCGGCGGAACAGCGGCAGCGGTTCGTCAGTCGCGGCCTGGTAGGTCACCGAGAAGTCCTTCAGGCTTTGCAGCGCGTCTTCCGGGTCCTTGTCGGCACGGATGGCGAACGCATCGAAACCGCAACGGGCCATGAAGAACAGCTGGTCGCGCAGTACGTCGCCGATGGCGCGCAGCTCGCCTTTGAACTTGTAGCGGTCACGCAGCAGGCGCGCATTGGAGTAGCTGCGCCCGTCGGTGAAGGCCGGGAAGTTCAGTGCGATGACCTGGAAGTACTGCACGTCTTCGCCGATTTCTTCCGCTTCTTCGTCGCTGTCCAGCCACACGCCCAGGCCGCCGTCGCGGGCCTTGAGCACGTGGGCATGGTCACGCCACAGCTGCAGCGGCACGATGTAGTCGTCGCAGTTGGTCAGCTCGTCGAACGAGGTTTCCTTGGGCAGCAGGTGCCAGGTTTCGTCGACGATCTGGTTGTTCTTAATGATTCGCTGCATAGACGCGTTCCTTGAAGGGGTCGATGCCGATACGCTGGTAGGTGTCGATGAAACGCTCTTCCTCGGTACGTTGCTCGACGTACACGGCGATCAGCTTCTCGATCACATCGGCCATGGCATCCTGGGCGAAGGACGGGCCGAGGATCTTGCCCAGGCTCGCGCCGCGCGCGGCATTGCCGCCCAGCGATACCTGGTAGAACTCCTCACCCTTCTTGTCCACGCCGAGGATGCCGATGTGGCCCACGTGGTGGTGGCCGCAGGCGTTCATGCAGCCAGAGATGTTCAGGTCGATCTCGCCGATGTCGAACAGGTAGTCCAGGTCGTCGAAACGGCGCTGGATGGACTCGGCGATCGGGATCGACTTGGCGTTTGCCAGCGAGCAATAGTCACCACCCGGGCAGCAGATGATGTCGGTCAGCAGGCCGATGTTCGGGGTGGCGAAGCCGCCTTCGCGCAGTTCCAGCCACAGCGCGTGCAGCTGGCGCTGCTCGACGTCGGCGAGGATGATGTTCTGCTCGTGCGAAGTACGCAGGAAGCCGAAGCTGTAGCGCTCGGCCAGGTCGGCCACGGCGTCCAGCTGCTTGTCGGTCAGGTCGCCCGGGGCAACGCCGGTAGGCTTCAGCGACAGGGTTACAGCGACGTAGCCAGGGCGCTTGTGGGCACGGGTGTTACGCGAGCGCCAACGGGCAAAGCCTGGGTTTTCGGCGTCCTGGGCGGCGTAGTCGACGTTTTCGAGGGCCAGGTAGTCCGGGTCGACGAAATGGCGCGATACGCGCTGCACTTCGTCTTCGGTCAGGGTGGTGCTGCCGCCGCGCAGGTGGGCCATTTCGGCCTCGACCTTCTCGGCGAACACTTCAGGCGTCAGTGCCTTGACCAGGATCTTGATCCGCGCCTTGTACTTGTTGTCACGGCGACCGTAACGGTTGTACACGCGCAGGATGGCGTCCAGGTAGCTGATCAGGTCCTGCCACGGCAGGAACTCGTTGATGAACGAGCCGACCACCGGGGTACGGCCCAGGCCGCCGCCGACCAGTACACGGAAGCCCAGCTCGCCAGCAGCGTTGCGCACCGGCTCCAGGCCGATGTCGTGCACTTCAATGGCAGCGCGGTCTTCCTGCGAGCCGTTGATGGCAATCTTGAACTTGCGCGGCAGGTAGGCGAATTCCGGGTGGAAGGTGGTCCACTGGCGGACGATTTCGCACCACGGGCGCGGGTCGATGATTTCGTCTGCGGCCACACCGGCAAACTGGTCGGTGGTGGTGTTGCGCAGGCAGTTGCCACTGGTCTGGATCGCATGCATCTGCACGGTGGCCAGTTCGGCGAGAATGTCCGGAATGTCTTCCAGTGCCGGCCAGTTGTACTGCACGTTCTGGCGGGTGGAAATGTGCGCGTAGCCCTTGTCGTAGTCGCGAGCGATCTTCGCCAGGGTGCGGACCTGGCGGGCGCTCAGCTGGCCGTACGGCACGGCGACACGCAGCATTGGCGCGAAACGTTGGATGTATAGGCCGTTCTGCAGGCGCAGAGGGCGGAATTCTTCTTCGCTCAGCTCACCGGCCAGGTAGCGGCGGGTCTGATCACGGAACTGCTTGACGCGGTCCTCGATGATCCGCTGATCGTACTCGTCGTATACGTACATAAAAGTCCTGTCTCAGGCATGCAGCTATTCGCGCGCACGGCCGCGCACTCCGGTACGGAGCCGGGGAACGATATCAGGTTGCGGTTATGCGCTAAAGTGATGTTTTTGCATATGAAAAGAACCAAATGAACTATGTGAGACTGACTGCCATTTATACGCTGGCGGTAGCCAGGCGTTTATAATCCGGGGTTTGCTTCGCAGAGATGTGACCCCATGCTCAAGGCCCTGTGCCAAAGCTTGTGTCTTGCCCTGCCACTGGCGGCAAATGCGCAGCCGGCCTCGGTGGTGTTTCTCAATCCGGGGCTGTCCACCGAGACGTTCTGGACCAGCTACACCCGCTTCATGCAGGCCGCTGCGGACGAACTGGGCATGTCCCTGCGCGTGGAGTACAGCGAGCGCCGCGCCGACCTGGCGCTGACCCAGGCCAGGGCGATCCTGGGTGGGGCGCATCGGCCGGATTACCTGGTGTTGGTCAACGAGCAGTACGTGGCACCCGAAATTCTGCGGTTATCGCGTGGCACCGGGGTCAAGCTGTTGCTGGTCAACAATGGCCTGACCCCCAGCCAGGCCCGCAGCATCGAGACCCAGCCCGACAAGTATGCCGAGCCCTTGGGTACCTTGATGAGCAATGACGAGCAAGCGGGCTTCCAGATGCTGCACCTGATGGTTGCGCAACTGCCTCGTGACGCAGGCCCGGTGGACCTGGTGGCCTTTGCCGGGCTCAAGACCACACCGGCTTCGCAGCTGCGCGAGGAGGGCATGCGCCGCGCCCTGGCCGACTTCCCTCAGGTCCGCCTGCGCCAGGTCGTATACGGCGGCTGGAGCCGCGAGCGCGCCTACGAGCAGGCGCAGCAATTGCTGGAGCGATACCCGGCCACTCGCCTGGTGTGGTCGGCCAATGACGAGATGGCCTTTGGTGCGATGCAGGCGTTCGAGGAGGCCGGGCGCACACCGGGGCGTGACGTGCTGTTCGGCGCCGTCAACAGTTCGCCCGAGGCCTTGCGTGCGCGCATCGACGGGCGCTTGAGCGCGCTGATGGGGGGGCACTTCACCCTTGGCGGTTGGGCCATGGTGATGTTGCACGACGATGCCCAGGGTGTCGCGCTGAACCGCGACGGCCAGCGCGTGCACAGTGCCCCGGTACTGCAGGCAATCGACCAGGCCAAGGCCAGGCGCTGGCTGAAACTGCTGGAACGGCCCGACTATGGCGTCGACTTTCTGCATTACAGCGCCGAAGGGCGGCCGGCCAGCTACCAGTACCCGTTTCTGACGTCACCGGTCGACTATTGAAAGACCTTGCTTGAGGGAAGGGCATTGCTCGTCTTAACTGCTGGTTGTGAAGTGCATTCCCATAACCACTACAAGAGGCAATGCAATGGGAAACTCAACCAAGGTCCGCAAAGCTGACAGCAGCGTCGATGCTTGGGCGATCCTCTGCCTGATCGTCCTGGTGGTGGTCACTGCCGTGTATTGGGTCAGCCACCAGTAGACTTTTCTTTTAGACCGTGATGTAGCCAGAGCGCCTGCGGGAGGGAATCCCGCAGGCGTTTTCATTTCTAGCGGGCGGTAAGGTGCAGGGCCAGCTGCACCAACCCGATCAGCACCATAATGAATATCAGGGTGAAGAGCGTGCCCAGTGCAATGAAATGGCTGGCTTTGCCGTGGGTGAAGTCGCGAGCGCGGTTCTTGCCGCTTTGCACGCCAAAGGCGGCGGCGAGGATGCTGTGCAGCATCTGCCAGAAGGTTGGGGGTTTGCCTTGGCTGGAATCGTCCATGGTGGCTCCTGAAGAATCAGAGGCAATCAAGGACAGTGTAGGTGCCCATTGGGGCTGCTGTGCAGCCCCAATAGTCTTAGTTGTCGTACCCGAGGTTCGGCGCCAGCCAGCGCTCGCTCACGCTCACATCCTGGCCTTTGCGGGCGCTGTAGCGCTCGATCTGGTCCTTGTCGACCTTGCCCACGGCAAAGTACTGCGCCTGCGGGTGGGCAAAGTACCAGCCGCTGACCGCCGCGGCCGGGAACATCGCAAAGTGCTCGGTAAGGAACACGCCGCTCGGCCCGGTTTCGCCGATGGCGGTGCCGTCGAGCAGGCGGAACAGGGTTTCTTTCTCGGTGTGGTCGGGGCAGGCCGGGTAGCCCGGGGCCGGGCGGATGCCGCTGTACTGCTCCTTGATCAGCGCTTCGTTGTCCAGGTGCTCGTCGCGGGCATAGCCCCAGTGCTCTTTACGCACCTGCTCGTGCAGCCACTCGGCGCAGGCTTCGGCCAGGCGGTCGGCCAGGGCCTTGACCATGATCGAGCTATAGTCGTCGCCTTTGTCCTGGTAGGCCTTGGCCACTTCTTCGGCACCGATGCCGGCAGTGGTGATGAACCCGCCCACATAGTCGGTGACGCCGCTGGCTTTTGGCGCGACAAAGTCGGCCAGCGACCAGTTGGGCTTGCCGTCCGGCTTGATGGTCTGCTGGCGCAGGTGGTGCAGGGTGGCCAGCGCCTTGCCGTCCTCTCCGTACACCTCGATGTCGTCATCGGCCACCTGGTTGGCCGGCCAGAAGCCGAACACCGCGCGGGCGCTGATCAGCTTTTCGTCGATCAGCTTGTCGAGCATCTCGCGGGCGTCCTTGTACAGCGAGGTGGCAGCTTCGCCAACCACTTCGTCGGTGAGGATGCGCGGGAACTTGCCGGCCAGGTCCCAGGAGATGAAGAACGGGGTCCAGTCGATGTATTCGGCCAGGGTGCGCAGGTCGATGTCTTCCAGTACCTTGACGCCGGTGAAGGAGGGCACCGCTGGCTGGTAGCCGGCCCAGTCGTACTGCGGCTTGGCGGCGATGGCCTGGGCGTAGCTCAGGCGCTCGGTGCGGGCACTGCGGTTGGCGGTGCGCTCGCGCACATCCACGTACTCCAGGCGGGTCTTCTCGACGAAGCCCGGCTTGAGCTCCTTGGACAGCAACTGAGTGGCCACGCCAACCGCACGCGAGGCGTCGGTGACGTAGATGACGGCGTCGTTGCTGTACTTCGGTTCGATCTTGACTGCGGTGTGCGCCTTGGAGGTGGTGGCGCCGCCGATCATCAGGGGCAGTTCGAAGCCCTGGCGCTGCATTTCGCGGGCAACGTGGACCATCTCGTCCAGCGACGGGGTGATCAGGCCAGACAATCCGATGATGTCGCACTTCTCGTCGCGGGCGGTTTGCAGGATTTTCTCGGCAGGCACCATGACACCGAGGTCGACGATGTCGTAACCGTTGCAGCCCAGTACCACGCCGACAATGTTCTTGCCGATGTCGTGCACGTCACCTTTTACCGTGGCCATCAGGATCTTGCCCTTGGCTTCTGGCTTGTCGCCTTTTTCTGCTTCGATGAACGGAATAAGGTGCGCCACTGCCTGCTTCATCACACGCGCCGACTTGACCACCTGGGGCAGGAACATCTTGCCTGCACCGAACAGGTCGCCCACCACGTTCATGCCGCTCATCAGCGGGCCTTCGATGACCTCGATGGGGCGTGCGCATTGCTGGCGGCACTCCTCGGTGTCCTCGACGATATAGGCGGTGATGCCTTTGACCAGTGCGTGCTCCAGGCGCTTGCCGACCGGCAGCGAACGCCAGGCTTCGTTTTCGACTTCCTTGGTGGCGCCGCCGCCTTTGTAGTCGTCGGCAATGGCCAGCAGGGCATCGGTCCCTTCCGGGGTGCGGTTGAGCACCACGTCCTCGACCTTCTCACGCAGCTGGGCCGGGATTTCGTCGTAGATCTCCAGCTGGCCGGCGTTGACGATACCCATGGTCAGGCCGTTGCGGATGGCGTGGAACAGGAACACCGAGTGGATCGCCTCGCGCACCGGGTTGTTGCCACGGAACGAGAACGACACGTTGGACACACCGCCCGAGGTCAGCGCATGGGGCAGGTGGTCACGGATATAGGCACAGGCCTCGATGAAGTCGACGGCGTAGTTGTTGTGCTCTTCGATGCCGGTGGCGACGGCGAAGATGTTCGGGTCGAAGATGATGTCTTCCGGCGGGAAGCCCACTTCGTTGACCAGAATGTCGTAGCTGCGTTTGCAGATTTCCTTCTTGCGCGCGGCGGTGTCGGCCTGGCCGACCTCGTCGAAGGCCATCACCACCACGGCGGCGCCGTAGCGCTTGCACAGGCGGGCGTGGTGCTTGAACTGCTCGACGCCTTCCTTCATGGAAATGGAGTTGACGATGCCTTTGCCCTGAATGCACTTCAGGCCGGCTTCGATCACTTCCCATTTGGAGGAGTCGATCATGATCGGCACGCGGGAAATGTCCGGCTCGCCAGCGATCATGTTGAGAAAACGGACCATGGCCGCCTGGGAATCGAGCATCCCTTCGTCCATGTTGATGTCGATCACCTGGGCGCCGGCCTCGACCTGCTGCAGGGCGACTTCCAGGGCTTCGGTGTAGTTCTCTTCACGGATCAGCCGGGCGAACTTGGCGGAACCGGTGATGTTGGTGCGCTCACCGACGTTGACGAACAGCGACTGGCGATCGATGGTAAACGGTTCCAGGCCCGACAGGCGACAGGCCTTGGCGATCTCCGGGATCTCGCGAGGCTTGTATTTGGCCACGGCTTCGGCAATGGCCTGGATGTGGCCCGGGGTGGTACCGCAGCAACCACCGATGATGTTGAGGAAACCGCTGGCAGCGAATTCCTCGACTACTGCCGCCATTTCGGCCGGGGTCTCGTCGTACTCACCGAAGGCGTTCGGCAGGCCGGCGTTGGGGTGGGCGGAAACGTGGGTATCGGCCTTGGTCGACAGCTCTTCCAGGTACGGGCGCAGGTCCTTGGCGCCGAGGGCGCAGTTCAGGCCCACGGAAATCGGCTTGGCGTGGCGCACCGAGTTCCAGAACGCTTCGGTGGTCTGGCCCGACAGGGTACGGCCGGAGGCGTCGGTGATGGTGCCGGAGATCATGATCGGCAGTTCGACAGCGTCCTCCTCGAACACCTGCTGCACGGCAAAAATGGCCGCCTTGGCGTTGAGTGTGTCGAAGATGGTTTCGATCAGGATCAGGTCGGCGCCGCCCTCGATCAGGCCACGGGTGGCCTCGATGTAGTTCTCTACCAGCTCATCGAACGTGACGTTGCGGTAGCCGGGGTCGTTGACGTCCGGGGAAATCGAGCAGGTGCGGCTGGTAGGGCCGAGCACGCCTGCGACGAAGCGCGGCTTGTCGGGCGTTTCCAGGGTCTTGGCATCGGCTACCTGGCGGGCAATGCGCGCGCCTTCCACGTTCAGCTCATAGACCAGCGATTCCATGCCGTAGTCGGCCTGGGAAATCTGTGTGGCATTGAAGGTGTTGGTTTCAAGGATATCCGCCCCGGCATCGAGGTAGGCTTTCTCGATGGCAGCAATCACGTCCGGGCGGCTGAGCAGCAACAGGTCGTTGTTACCCTTCACATCGCTTGGCCAATCGGCGAAGCGCGTGCCACGATAGTCGTGTTCCTCGAGACGGTAGCTTTGGATCATAGTACCCATGCCGCCGTCGAGGATCAGGATGCGCTCTTTGAGTGCGTTCTGGAGTGCTTGGAGACGAGCGCTGCGGTCGGACATAGGAACTACCTGGTCGGGCAAATATCAGAAGGTGCGGAATCATATCAAAGTTGCGCGGTTCTTAGGCGCATCGCCCATTTGCATGAAAACCGCTCATGTTGATGGCACGGTTAACAGCACCCGGCACGACCAGGCAACAAACGTGATGGCTTTTTGAAATCAGGACTTTTCGCACATGGTGCATCGTATCCTTGCCGGCGCCTTCGCCCTGCTCATCAGCGGCGCGGTGTTCGGGCAAGCCCCCCAGTCGAGCCCGGCTATTTCGTACACCCGGGACATTCAGCCGATCTTCACCGAGAAATGCGTGGCCTGCCATGCCTGCAACGACGCCGCCTGCCAGCTGAAGCTGGAAAGCCCCGAAGGTGCGGTACGTGGGGCCAGCAAGGTCCCGGTCTACGAGGGCGACCGGAGCAAGGCGGTGCCCACCACGCGGCTGTTCTACGACGCCCACAGCGAAGAGCAATGGCGCAAGAAAGGCTTCTACTCGGTGCTCGACAACCAGGGCAGCCAGGCCGCGCTGATGGCGCGCATGCTGGAGCTGGGGCACAAGACCCCGCTCACGCCCAACGCCAAGCTGCCCGAAGAAATCGTCTTGGGCCTGAGCCGCAACAACATGTGCCCGTTGCCTCATGAGTTCGACGCCTATGCGGGTGCGCACCCCAAGGAGGGCATGCCGCTGGCAGTGACCGGGCTGACAGACAAGGAATACGACACCATGCGCCGCTGGCTGGCGGCCGGTGCGCCGGTGGAGTACCAGCCGATCAAGCCCAGTGATACCGAAGCCAGGCAGATCGCCGACTGGGAAGAGCTGCTCAACCGCCCGGGTTCCACCGAGGCGCTGGTTGGCCGCTGGCTTTACGAGCATCTGTTCCTGGCGCACATCTACTTTGTCGGCGGCGAGCAGGGCCACTTCTTCCAGTGGGTGCGTTCACGCACGCCCAGCGGCCAGCCGGCCGACATTATTGCCACGCGTCGCCCCAACGACCCACCGGGCACCGACTTCTATTACCGCTTGATCCCGGTGCAGGGCGTGATCGTGCACAAGACGCACATCACCTACCCGATGGGGCCGCAGAAGCTCAAGCGGGTGAAGCAGCTGTTCTACGCCGGCGACTGGCATGCCGCCGCGCTGCCAGGCTACGGCCCGCGTCACCGGGCCAACCCGTTCGAAACCTTCGAGGCCATCCCGGCAGTGGCGCGCTACCAGTTCATGCTGGATAACGCCGAGTACTTCGTGCGCACGTTCATCCGTGGGCCGGTGTGCCGCGGGCAGATCGCTACCGACGTGATCCGCGACAACTTCTGGGCATTGTTCCAGGAGCCGGCCTTCGACCGCTACATCACCGACGCCAAGTACCGTGGCGAGGCCACGCCGCTGCTGGCCATGCCCGGGCAGATCGATGACGTGGGCAGTGTGCTGAGCCTGTGGCACGCCTATCGCGACAAGCGCAACGCGTATGAAAAGCTGCGCCGCGACGCCTACGCCGACATGCCGGCGCCGGGCTGGTCGACCTTGTGGGCCGGTAACGACAACGCGCTGCTGAGCATCTTCCGCCACTTCGACAGTGCCTCGGTTACCAAGGGCCTGATCGGTGATGTGCCGCTGACCATGTGGTTGTTCGACTATCCGCTGTTCGAACGCACCTATTACCAACTGGCGGTCAACTTCGATGTGTACGGCAATGTTTCGCACCAGTTGCAGACGCGCCTTTATTTTGACCTGATCCGCAATGGCGCCGAAGTCAACTTCCTGCGCCTGATGCCGGCCGAAAAGCGCAAGGACATCCTCGGCGACTGGTACCAGAACAGCGGCAAGGTGAAGATGTGGATGGATTATGAAGACATCGATACCGACACGCCCAGCGGCATTTCGCTGGACGCGCGTAACCCCAAGCGCGATTTTGGCCTGAAATTGCTGCAACGCACCGGCAGCCTGAACGCTGCGCCCGACCCGATAAACCGCTGCCAGGGGGCCTTCTGCTCACGGCCGCAGGTGAGCGAAGAGTTCCGCAATGCCGAGCAGTCGCTCAGCCGCCTGGTGTCGCGCCCGGCTGCCGGATTGAAAGTAATCAACCAGTTGCCCGAAGCGACCATGCTGCGCATTGAAGGGCAGGGCGGCCAGCGCCAGGTGTACAGCCTGCTGCGCAACCGCGCGCACAGCAACGTGGCGTTCCTGCTGGGCGAGGCGTACCGCTACCAGCCGGGGCTGGATACCCTGACCCTGTACCCAGGCGTGCTCAGCAGCTACCCCAACTTCATCTTCAATGTTCCAACCAACGATGTGGCGGAATTCGTCGAGGACATGGAGTATTCGAAAGACGATGCAGCCAGGTTCGAGCGCATTGTCATGCGTTGGGGTGTGCGCCGCAGTCACCCTGACTTCTGGCGCTACTTCCATGACCTGAACAGCTTCATCAAGGAGACCACGCCGGTCGAGGCGGGTGTGCTGGACATGAACCGCTATGAGAACCTCTGATCGGGTAGGCTGACCTTTCCGAGTACCCTGCGGTCGGAAATGGTGGGTGGTCCGGGAGCTGCTATGCAGCCCGATGGCCGGTGGGCGCGGTCCCTGTGGGAGCTGGCTTGCCGGCGATGGAGCGCAAAGCGCTCCCGAAGGCCTCAATACACCGGCAAGCGCAGGGTATTTCATGCTGTATTCGCTTCAGGCACTGCGGGCGTTCGCCGCCTGGGTGGTGGTGTGCCACCACTTCATGCAGATCTTCTTCGACTTCCACGCCACCGGCCCCATCGGCCAACTGCTTACTGACCGTGGCGCCGTGGGGGTCGACATATTCTTCGTCATCAGCGGGCTGGTCATCTACCTGTCGACCCGCGACAAAACCATCGAACCGCGCCAGTTCCTGCTCAACCGGGTGCTGCGCATCGTCCCTGCCTACTGGTTCTACACCGCATTGATGGCCGCTTTGCTGCTGGCCTTCAGCCCATGGATGCCGCACCAGGAATTCGACTGGCATCACCTGTTCCTGTCGATGCTGTTCATCCCGGCGGAAAACCCCGGTGGCTATGGCCTGTACCCGACCCTGAACGTGGGCTGGACGCTGAACTTCGAGATGTTCTTCTACCTGCTGTTCGGTTTGGCCTTCCTGGTACGCCAACGGCATCAGCTGCTGCTGGTTACCGTCGCACTGTTACTGGTCAGTGAGGTGCTGGGCCGGCTGGGTGTGCTCAGCCGCTTCTACAACAACGACATCATCTACGAGTTCCTGCTCGGCATCGGCCTGGGTGTGTTGTACCGCCGTGGCCTGATCCGCCAGGGGCGTTGGCTGCCGCTGGTGGTGCTGGGGGTGGCGGGCCTGGCCATCTATCACCTGGATGCGTCCCAACGCTTGCTGCACTGGGGCGTGCCGAGCGCGATGATCGTGCTGGCCTTCATCGCCCTGGAACCGGCCTTCCAGGGCAACCGGCTGCTCAAGGCCTTGGGCGACTGTTCGTATTCGGTGTACCTGGTCCATGTGCTGGTGCTGTACGCCGGCTGGTTCGCCAGCGAGCGGCTGCATTTGAACCCATACCTGGTGTTTGCCCTGTGCGTACCGTCCATTGGACTAATGTCGTGGTTCAGCTACCAGTGGCTGGAGCGCGGCCTGTACCGGCGCATGCAGGCTTGGCTGGCGGCGCCACGGGGGCAGGCCGCGGAATATGCGCTTTCCCGAGTCAAATGCTAGGACTTTGTTCGAGGAGCCGGTTGGCGTACACTTGGCGGCAAGTCTGTGAGGAACCTACATGAGCGATATAACCATTACCGACGCCGCCCATGACTACCTGGCCGATCTGCTTTCCAAGCAGAACACGCCTGGCATCGGCATTCGAATTTTCATCACCCAGCCGGGCACTCAGTACGCAGAGACGTGCATTGCCTATTGCAAGCCGGGCGAAGAGAAGCCTGACGACACCGCCGTGGGTCTGAAGAGCTTCACCGCTTACCTGGACGCAGTCAGCGTGCCGTTCCTGGAAGACGCACTGGTCGACTACGCCACCGACCGCATGGGTGGCCAGCTGACCATCAAGGCACCGAACGCCAAGGTGCCGATGGTCAACGAAGACAGCCCGATCAACGAGCGTATCAACTACTACCTGCAGACCGAGATCAACCCCGGGCTGGCCAGCCACGGTGGCCAGGTCAGCCTGGTGGACGTGGTCGACGACGGCATCGCGGTGCTGCAGTTCGGTGGTGGTTGCCAAGGCTGCGGCCAGGCCGATGTTACCCTGAAGGAAGGCATCGAGCGCACCTTGCTCGAGCGTATTCCGGAGCTGAAGGGCGTGCGTGACGTGACTGACCACACCCAGAAAGAGAACGCCTACTACTAAGGCTGACGCACCTGCATGGCTTGTGTAAGGGCGGCTCTCATAGCAATAAACTGTTACGGTTTCAACCCCTGCGACAACAGGCCGCAGCCCGTATTCAAAGGGCTGCAGGCCATACCCGCGTTCGTCGGGTAGAACCGCTTTGGGTGTCATGCAAGAATGCCCCGGTTTTTCAGCCGGCCCGTCCCGAGGGCCGGCACCTTCCCTGTAAAGGATGGTTTCATGAATGATCTATTTACCCGGCGCGCGGTTGTCGCCGGGATGGGCGTTCTCGGGCTTGGCCTGCTGGCAGGCTGCAGCCCGGCCCGCGGGCTCGAGTTCAAGTACGGCAAGAACATGAGCAACGAGATCCTTGGGCGCAAGTTCCGCCTCAAGGACCCGCAAGGCAATGTGCGCACCCTGTCGAGCTTCTACGGCAGTATGCCGATGATCTTCTTCGGGTTCACCCAGTGCCCGGCGGTTTGCCCGACTACCCTGGCGCGCGCGGCACAAATCCGCAAATTGCTGCGCGGCCGTGACCGCGACCTGTTCCAGGTGGTGTTCATCACCCTGGACCCGGAGCGCGACACCCCCGAAGTGCTCGATGCCTACGTCAAGGCCTTCGACCCGTCGTTCACCGCACTCACTGGCACCCCCGAAGAAATCGCGGAAGTGGCCAAGGAGTTCAAGGTGTTCTACGAGAAGGTCCCGGCCGTTGACACCTATACCATTTCTCACTCGTCCACCAGCTACGTCTACGATACGCGTGGCACCCTGCGCCTGAGCCTGGGCCATTCCCTGAATGCCAAGGAATGCGCCGAAGACCTGGTCACCCTGATGGAGATCTGCTGAATGTCGATGCAACCGATCAAACGCGGCCTGGCTGCCCTGGCACTGATGGGTCTGGCCCTGCCGGCCCTGGCCCAGACTACCGTGAGCGATGCCTGGGTCCGTGCCAGCGTGCCGCACCAGCAGTCCACCGGTGCCTTCATGACCCTGACCGCCAGCAGCGATAGCAAGCTGGTGAGCGTGGCTTCGCCCGTGGCCAAGACCGTGCAGGTGCACGAGATGACCATGAACGGCGACGTGATGGGCATGCGTGAGGTGAAGGCTGTCGAGTTGCCGGCCGGTAAGGCCGTGACCCTGGACCCCAATGGCCTGCATGTGATGCTGATGGGCCTGAACGATCAGGTGAAGGAAGGCGATAAAGTGCCGCTGACCCTTACCATCGAAGATGCAAAAGGGGCCAAGGAAACACTGGATGTGCAGGCAGAGGTGCGCCCGCTCAACGCCGAGGCTGGCGGTGGGCATGACCACATGCACATGAAGCACTGACAGACCAAAGGGCCGCGCTTAGCGGCCCTTTTCTTTTTCAGCGGCGCCTTTCAGCTACGAAAGCGCGGCAGCGGCCTGTCGAGCGTCAGCGAGGTCAGGGTCTTTCGAACCTGGGCCTCATCGGCCTCCAGTGCCTTCAGGCTGGCGCGGATCTTGCCGGCGGCGGGCACATCGCCCTGCCGGTCGATCCAGTCGGCAATCTCCTTGCAGGCACTGTTCAGGCAGGCCTGGCGCTGGTTCATCAGCGACAGGAGGGTGGTGAGCTCTCTTTCGGACATGGCAGGATCCTCCATTCAGCCATGTCAGTGTAGCAGAGGGTTGGCGCAGCTCCGCTGCCTCTGCAGCAGTTGCCGAAGAGGCGAAAATGAACGCTCCATTTCCCAAGTAACAGCGAGTTACTGTTTTGGGCGAATAAACACAGTGTTTAAACCGATGCCGCTACGCGGCATGGGGTATCAACCTTAACTGCTTGATCTGGTGTGCTGCATCGTTCTGTCATGCAGTTTTGCAGACCTAGGCCCGCTTTCGGCATCGGTTAAAGCGTGTAGGAATATTCTCAGCCTGATTCTTACTACGCTGGCCGTGCCCGCTATGGTTACAACTTCAGCGTTGAGCCCGGTGGTGGATGAACTCTAAAGTCAGTCGACCTAAACCGCTGGCTCAGGAATACAGCCATTATGCAGGCGTTGAGTCGTAACCCCGGAACACGTTCTCTGGCGTTGGGCTATTGCTTTTCCAAATGTGGTGAATTTGCCTTCGAAGCTGCGTTTGCCGTGGCAATCGTGTCCATGACCGAGGCGGATCTGCTTTTGATTGGCATCGCCTATTTCTTCCGCTACTTGCCGAGCATGGTGTTTTCACCCTTGGGGGGCTGGCTGGCGGATAACGCAGACAAGAAACGAACACTATTTGCGGTCGAGGCGGCCAAAGGCCTGCTGGCACTTGCCTTCTTTACCTTGTTCAGCTTGTCCTCACCCGTGTTGCCCGTACTGGTCGGCCTTGCGATGCTGATGACAGCGCTCGAATGCCTTTATGTGCCTGCGTTTCGCGCGTACTTTCCGGACCTTGTCGAAAAGGCCCAGCTGGCCTCGGTGAACAGCGGTATCCAGGTGATCGAGGATGCTGCCTCGATTATCGGGCCGCTGGTGTTTTCGGCATGTGTGTTACTGCTGACTCGCGAAGCAACCTTCTTGTTCTTTGCGGGGTGCCTGGTATCGTCGGCCATTTCCATCGCGACCCTGGGGCCTGCCAGGCAGGGCGCCCGGCAGGCATTCGATGGGCGCGCCATAGTCCGGGATGCGGCGCGCAGTGTCAGTCAGCTCAGGGTCAGCAATGCGCCTTTGTTTGCTGTTATTGGCTGCACCACGCTCTGTGCGATGTTCGCCACCTCGGTGATTCGCTTCATCCTTCCTGCGTCAGTGCTGGAACACTTCGCCTCTGAAGCGGCGGTGGGCTACGTATTCTCACTGCTTGCGGCAGGCACTGTGTTGGGTGGCGTGCTCTACACACGCTTCAACCCGCGCACCACCGCACGATTGGTGGTGCGTTACTGGGTGCTGTACGGTGCACTGTTTTTTGCTGCAGCCGTGGCACTGCAATTCAACAACTGGCTGTTCCTGCTGATGTTGTTCCTGGTCGGCTTCATGGGTGCATTTGTCGATATCGCTATCGTGACCAACATCCAGTGTTTGTCGAGCGAGCATGAAGTTGGCAGGAATTTTTCCCTCTACTACTTTACTGCCGTCATTGGTGACGCCGTTTCAGGGCTGGTTGCCAGCCTGGTCTTTGTGCTTGCGGGGCCGGCCACGTTGGTCTGGATGACGTTCATGCTGTTCATCGCGCCAGTACGCTGGAACCTGAAAGCACATTCCCTGGATGGCGACAATCGTGGATAGCCCGACGCGCGCTGTGTCGCATGGGGCAAGCTTGAGTTGGCTTCAGGCGGGTAATACAGATTGAGCGCATGCCTGCCGATACGCCCCCGGCGTCACCCCATAGGCTTGCTTGAACTGCCGGCTCAAATGGCTCTGGTCGGCAAAACCAAGGTCGAACGCCACCTCCGAGGCGGCCAGGCCGCTCTTCAGCATTTCCCGGGCGCGGGCCAGGCGCCGCTGCTTCAGCCAGGCGTGCGGCGGCTGGCCGGTGGCTTGGCGAAACACTCGGGCGAAGTGGAAGGGTGACAGGTTGACGGCCGCCGCCAGCGCTTCGAGCGAGGGCGGGTCGGCCAGTTGGCTTTCCAGCAGTTCGCGGGCGCGGGCCACGGCCAGTGGTTCGCGGCCTGGGGCGGAGGGTTCGGCGCATTGCCCGTGGCGTTGCGCCAGGGCCAGCACCGCCTGGCGCCAGGCGGTCTGTTGCTGCAGGGCGCTGGCGCCGTTTTCGGACAACTGATGCAGCTGGCTGAAGGCGATGGCCAGGGCCGGGTCGTGGATCACGCTGTCCTTGAAGCTGGGCATGCCGTGGCGGCCCAGTTCCAGTTCGTCCAGTACACCGGTGACCCGCTCGTGCTCGGGGTAAAAGCCGCGATAACGCCAGCCCGCCTCATGGGCGGTGGCGCCGGTATGCAGCTCGTCGGGGTTGATCAGCACCATGCTGCCGACCGGCGCCAGGTGCTCGCTGCCGCGGTGCCAGAAGCGCTGGGCGCCGGATTCGATCACCGTGAACACATAGCCTTCATGCACATGCGGGGCGAAGCGCTGCTGGAAGTAGCGCGCGTGCAGCATCTCGACGTCGCCCAGGGCCGGCGCCTGCCAGAGGTGTGTCTGCTCGCGCAGGGGCGTGGTCATGCCAGCCAGCTGCGCAGAAGGAAGAAGATCAACATGCTCACCAGCATGCTCAGCAACACGCTGCGGGTCAACAGGACCAGGGCGATGGCCACCAGTGAACCGAGCAGGTAGGGGTTGAGCAGGCTCAGGTTGAGCTGGTGGTCGGGCATGAAGATGATCGGGCCGCAAATGGCGGTGAGCATGCCGGGCACGGCAAAGCCGAGGAACTGCCGGGCATTGGAGCTCAGGCGCAAGGGCAGGCGTGGCTCAAGGAACGCGTAGCGGTTCAGGAACACAATGGCGCCCATGGCGAAAATCAGGATCCAGGTCATGCGCGGGCTCCGGCAAATTTCTGGCAGATGAACCCGGCGCTCATGCCCAGCAGGCCTGCAGCCACCAAGGCGGCCTCCCAATGCCAGTAGCTGAACAGCACCGAGCAGAACAGCGACACGGCTACGCACACCACGGTAGCCAGGTTGCGCACCAGCGGCGCGATCAGGGCGACGAAGGTGGCGACGATGGAAAAGTCCAGGCCGAGTTGGTCGAGGTGGGGAATGTTCTGGCCCAGCAGGATGCCGGCCAGGGTGAACAGGTTCCAGGCAACGTAGAACGTCAGGCCTACCCCCAGGGCATACCAGCGGTTGAATTGCTGCTGGTCGTACTTGCTGGTCAACGCGAAGAACTCGTCGGTCAGCAGGAAGCCCAGGCTCAACCGCCAGCGCAATGGCTGGCTGGACAGCACCGGGCGCATCGACAGGCCATAAAGCAGGTGCTGGGAGGTCAGCAGCAGGGTGGTGAGCATGATCGACGCCAGGTTGGCGCCGCCCTTGAGCATGCCAATGGCAACCAGTTGCGCGGCACCGGCGAAGACGATGGCTGATAGCCCTTGCCCCTGCCAGGCACTGAGGTTGGCCTCGATGGCCATGGAGCCGGCCAGCAGGCCCCAGGGGGCGACGGCCAGGGACAACGGCATGATGGCGATGGCGCCGTGGAGGAAGGCTTGGCGAGCGATGTGGGGCATGATGGCTGCAATGCGTGTACGAGGCAGATCAGCATGCCAGACGGGGCGGGGGATGGCTTGAACGATCTTGCTGATCGGGTTTGATTTCAAGGCAAACACAAGCCCTGTAGGAGCAGCCTTGTGCTGCGAAGAGGTCATGGCAGCCGAAAACAATCTTTAGCCTTACCGGCCTCTTCGCAGCACAAGGCTGCTCCTACAGTGATCGCGCGGAATCCAAAGTTTGAGTGAGACAGTTGCCCAACAGGGACCGCGTCTGGCAGAGGATCACGGGTGGCGGGTCAGGTGTTGTTGCGCCGTCACGCAGCCGTTGATGTCCACGGCTTTCTGCAGCAGGCTCAGGCGGTGCGGTGGGTCCAGGTCGCCGAGCAGGCGGTACACCTCGGCCTGGTAGTCGCGCTGGCGCCCCCACAACATTTGCAAGCCTTCTGGCCGGCTGCGGCTGCAGGCCAGGCGGGTGGTCGGTTGCGGGTAGTAGGGGGCGTACACGGTGGCCATGCTGGGGATGGCCTCCAGCGCGGCACGGTATTCGCTGCTGGCATTGTAGGGCTGGCACCAGGTGGCGATCGCTGGCGCGGGTGCGGCAAACCCCTGCTTGAGACTGGCTTCGAGCAACGGGCAAGCGGCATCCGGAATTTGCGCGGCGGGCAGGTAAGTCATGTAGTACAGCGCCAGGCGGTACTGGGCGACCGGATGGCCCAGCTCTACCGACTTTTTCAACAGGGCAACCGCTGTCGGCAGCGTATGGGCCATGGCCTGGCCCTGGCGGCTGAGCTCGGGATCGCCGCCCAAGGCGGTGCGCAGGGTACTGGTATCGTCGCCCTGGTTATCGGCCTGCTCCAGCAGCGGCAAGGCCTGGCGATAGAGCAGGTCGGCGTGAGGGTCGATGCGCACCTCCAGCGCGTGCGCAGCCAGCGGCATCAGGGCGGCCAACAGCGGGGGCAGGCGTCGCATGCGGCTCACAGGCAAGCCCCGTGGGCGGCCAGGCAAGGATGGGCGGCTTCGATGTTAATGGCGGTCAAGCGTACGCCTCTGGAAAATCGGAACGACGGCCTATTCTAGCCACCCAATGGGGGTGGCCGGAAGACCAGTCGACAACTGTCAGACGAGCTTGATCGGCGTGACCTTGCGTTGAGCGTGTTTTTCCTGGGCCAGGCCAAGCTTGGCGGTAATGACCTTGGCCAGGGCGTTGTTGCCCAGGTCGTTCAGGTGCAGGCGGTCGATGAACAGGTCGGCGCCGAACACTGGCGAGCTGCTGAGCATGCCGTTCATGTCATAGCAGGGCACCGGGTCGGCCTGGCTTTTGATGCGGCGGAAGAAGGCCGAGTGCAACTGGCTGTCGAATGCGCCGTCCAGCAGCCGGTCGAAGTTTGCCGGTTGTTGTTCCAGCGCGGCCAGCATGGCCTGCTCGCCAGCGGGCAGGGTGTCCCGGCACCAGGGCAGCAACGGCTGCAGGATGAAGGTGAGGGTAGCGTGGCTGTCTGCCAGCAGCCGGTCCCACTGACGCAAGGTGCGGCCAATGCTGTCGGCCGCGCGGGCCAGTCGTTTTTCCGGGGGCGAAAGCGGCCAGATGACCGGGGCTTGGGCCGCAGGCGTGGTCAGGGCCTGGCCGATGCGCCGCCACAGTGACGGCCTGCGGGGTGGTGCGGCAGGCTGCAGGCCTTCGCTGAAACTGTTGAGAAAAGCCTGGTAGGCCTTGGCGTGCAGTGGGTCGTTGGGGCTGCCGAGCACTTCACACAGCGCTTCGTGGGCCAGGCTGTTGAGGCCGCTGAGCACCACCACGTGGCCGAGCTGGCCAAGGCGGTGCTGGTGAGTCAGGAACATCAGCAGTTCCTGGCTGGCATTGAGCCCGCAACCGGCCAGGCTCAGCCAGACCTCGCCGGTGAGTGCCGACAGGTGCGAGGCCACCGTGTGTTCGTCGGAGCTGGCGCCGATGCCCAAGGCCGTGGAGCCGCCGACCAGCAGGTTGATACGTGAAGCGCCGCCGCGTTCGGCCGCCGAAAAACGCTTCCCGGCGCAATGGCTGTAGCGCAGGCCAAGGGCATCGGTGTTGATGGTGCCGGAGCGGTAGCCGGTTTCATGCACGTGCACAGTGTGCGGCGCACGGCGGCTGCCCAGCAGCAGAAAGCGCTGGTAGTCCTGTTGCAGCGGCGAAGGAGTCGGGCTCGTATCAGTCGCTGTCATGGTTTTTCCTTCTGTTGCAACGGGCACTTCGCATCAGGGTCAGGCCGCCAGTTCGTTAATGTTGTACAGCAGGCCGCCGGCGGCGATCAGCAGCAGGGCAACGCCCGAAGCCAGGCTGATCACGCGGTTGCTGCGCTGCGAGGCGATTTTGCCGATGGCGAAGATGTACAGGCTGAGCACGGCGAAATCGATGGCCACCCACAGCAGCGACAACACCACCATGCTTTTGCCGAACGACTCGGTGATCTGGATGAACTGTGGGAAGAAGGCGATGAAGAAGATGATGTCCTTGGGGTTGGAAATACCCACCATGAAGCCTTGCAGCAGCCCGCCACGCGCGGCCTTGGGCGCCTCGCTCGCCGCCTCCGGGGCCGGCGCCTGCAGGGCGTCCCTCAGCGTGCCCACGGCGATGTAGCCGATGAACAGGCAACCCAACAGGCTCATGGTGCTGAGCCATGCCTTGTCGATCGCGGCGCTGGTGAGGATGATCCAGGCTGCGGCGCCGATCAGCACCAGTGAGGCCCAGTTGGTGCCAACGGCGGTGAACATGGCCTTGCGCGAGCCGGAGGCAGCCGCAGTGTTGACGATCAGCGCCACCACCGGGCCGGGGGTGGCGATGAGCAGCAGGACGGTGAGGGCATAGGTGAAGGTGAGTGCGGTATTCACGGTCAGTTCTCGATCAGTAAGTCGGGTGTCGCAGGGTGTGCGGCATGTGCGTGGAACGGGCAGCGCGACGGGTTGAGCGAGCCTGTCTCCTGCAGTTGGTATTGCTTCCATTCGTAGTTGTCGGTATCGCCGAAAAAGCCAAGGGTGTCGGGCATGACGCCGTCGTTGTAGTGGTGCACGCGCTCGCGTATGCGCTCGCGGATGCGTTTGCCACTCTCGGTGTTGGCGTTGGCCACTTCGTCGAAGTTCGCCCGTGGATTGATGACGAAGGTGATGTGATGCCCCAGGTTGCGGCTTTTCATCTGCTGGTGGCCAGGGAAGTTCATGTTGATGAACAAGGGCATGCCGGCATAGCAGAACGACCAGCCGTTGTCGTCGGGGTCGGTCGGCATGCCCTGCGGCCAGGGGTGCGGGTCGCGCGCATGCACGCCACGCAGCACCTTCCAGGCCAGCGCCTGCTGTTCGGCCAGGGTGTAATCGGCGGCGGTTTCGAGAAACACCACCAGTGGGCTGCCGATGCGCTGCTTGGGTGTGATCGGGGCGATGGTACCCACGTAGTCGGCCAGGCCCTGGGCGATGTCATCGGCCAGTTGCTCGGCGCGGGCGAAGAGGATGTGGCAGGTTTCGCCATTTACCGCCTTGCGGCCGAACAGGCAAGGGAAGTCGGGGTTGGCGAGGATACTGCGAAAGTGTTCTATGGTTTTGAAGGTCCAGTGTTGCGTATTGCATCCATGTTCAACGGCCTGCTCTAGCGCATCCAGGCGATAGCAATTTCCATATCCCGTAAACATGATTTCCCCAGGCGTTGATTAAGTGAACGTTCCAGTCATATGCAGGCAGGATCTTGGTTATGTTTATTATTTACCTGCATTTTCCGAGACGCTCTCGACGTTGTAAAACGCGTGGAACTATGACCTACTATTAGTCTTGTTCATGCTCGGGACGTCGCCATGTCGGAACGGATTCAGGCCTTGCACGCCCTGCGTGCCTTCGAGGTGGCCTCTCGCTATGGCTCTTTTACCCGTGCGGCGGAAGAACTGGCCCTGACCCAGGGTGCGGTCAGCCATCACATCAAGACCCTGGAAGCACTGTTTGGCTGCGACCTGTTCGAGCGGCGTGGCCCGAAACTGAGCCTGACCGAGCACGGGCGCCTGCTGTCGCAAGAGCTGAAGGTTGGCTTCAAGATCATCGAAAATGCCTGCGCGTTGCTGCGTCAGGACCGCTACGGCCTGCGCCTGAAGGCGCCGTCCACGCTCACCATGCGCTGGCTCTTGCGGGCGCTGGATGCGTTCAAGAAGGCCGATGACAACTGCAGCGTGCAACTGTCCAGCGTGTGGATGGATATCGACAGCGTGGACTTCTATTCCGAGCCCTACGACTGCGCCATCCTGTTGGCCAGCGGGCGTTTCCCCGCGGATATCGAGAGTTTCAAGCTGTTCGATGAATGGCTGATCCCGGTGTGCCAGCCCGATTACATGCCACAGGCTCAACCGGCCCTGGCGGACCTGGCCCAATGCGAGTTCCTGCACCCGTCACCCGACCGGCGCGACTGGCGGCGCTGGCTGGCGCGGATGGGCGCACTGGAAATCAGCATCGACCAGGGGCAAGTGTTCGATACGCTCGACCAGGGCATTTCGGCTGCCCAGCAAGGCCTGGGTATTTCGGTGGTCGACCTGGTGCTGGCCAGTGCCGACCTGCAGGCCGGGCGCCTGGCCACGCCGTTCAAGCATGCAGTGGCCACAGGTGACGGGTACTACATGACCTGGCTAAAGGCCAGCCCAAAAGCGCGGCAGATGCACAAGCTGCGCGATTTCCTGCTGGGCCAGGTGCCACCGCTGGCCTACAAGGACATCAATTACCTGTACGGTTGAACACCCGCTCGAGCATGAAATCGATGAACACCCGCAACTTCGGCGGCATCTGCCGCCCGGACGGCCACAGCAGGTAGAAGCTGCCGCGCCGTTCCATGAAGTCGTCGAGGACACTGACCAGGGAGCCATTGCCCAACTCACGACCCACGTTGAAGTCCGGCAGACAGGTAATGCCGCGGTGGTTCAAGGCAAAGCAGACGCGTGTTTCGACGTGGTTGCAGACCATCGAGATGGGGATGTCATAGGCTTGCTCGGGATGCTCCTGGCGCAGCGGCCAGGTTTCCAGCTTGCCGTTGCTGGGGAAGCGATAATGCAGGCAGGTATGCACCGCCAGGTCGCGTGGGTGCAAGGGGGTGCCGCGTTCGCGCAGGTACTCGGGCGAGGCCACCAGGCGGTGCTGAAAGTGGCCCAGGAATTTGGCGCTGAGCCGGGAGTCCACCGGCTGTCCGCCGCGCATCACCACATCGAAGCCTTCGCCGACGATATCCACCATGCGGTCGGAGAAGTCCAGGTCCAGTTCAACCTGTGGGTACAGTGCCATGAACTCGGCCAGTGCCGGCATTACCAGTCTGGTCACCTGCGGCATGCTCACCCGCAGGCGCCCGCGCGGCGTTTCGCTGGCCTGGGACAGTTCCTGCTCGGTGGCCTCTATTTCGGCAAGGATGCGGCGGCTGCGCTCGAGGAACATCGAGCCTTCGGCGGTGAGGGTAATGCTGCGTGTGCTGCGGTGGAACAGGCGCACGCCCAGGCGGTTTTCCAGGCGCGCCACGCGTTTGCCCACGGCCGAGGCAGTGATGCCCAGCGACTGGCCGGCGGCGACGAAGCTGCGGGTTTCGGCCACCCGATTGAAAACCACGAAGCCGCTGAGGCTGTCCATGTTGCATTCCTGATTGCGGACATAAATGTCCTGGGTGAGCGGCATTGTAACCGTCTTTTTCCGCATTGGCCTTGCTTGCAGACTGTCCGCCTTGTTTTCCCACTCAAGGCAATTGCAATGTCCCAGACATCCTCCCCACCGTTGCTGGATGCCAGTAGCGAACGCCTGCCCCTCAGCGGGCTGCTGGCACTGGCCATGACCGGCTTTATCGCCATCCTCAGCGAAACCCTGCCGGCGGGCTTGCTCGACCAGATCGCCGACGGCATGCACATCAGCCAGGCCATGGCCGGGCAATGGGTCACGGCCTATGCCTTGGGTTCACTGTTGACAGCCATCCCGCTGGTGACCTTGACCCAGGGCTGGTATCGCCGGCGGGCCCTGTTGCTGGCGATCCTCGGTTTTGTGCTGTTCAACGGGCTGACGGCCTTGTCGGGCTCCAACAGCCTGACCCTGGTGCTGCGCTTTTTCACGGGGGCTGCGGCCGGCCTGGCATGGGGCCTGATCGCTGGCCATGCCCGGCGCATGGTGCCGGCACCGTTGCAGGGCCGGGCCATGGCGTTGGCGATGCTCGGGCAGCCGATTGCCTTGTCGCTCGGGCTGCCCATTGCCACCTGGCTGGGCGCTGGGCTGGGCTGGCGTGCAACGTTTGTGCTGGTCACCCTGGTGGCGTTGCTACTGGTGGTGTGGGTGCTGCGCTCGGTGCCGGAGTACCCGGGGCATGCCGCTGGCAAGCGGCCCGCGGCCATGCAGGTGCTGCGCACGCCGGGGGTGTTGATCGTGCTGCTGGTGATCCTGACCTGGATCCTTGGCCACAACATCCTCTACACCTACATTGTGCCGCTGCTGGCGGCGGCCGGCATGGCTGGGGAAATTGGCGCGGTGCTGATGGTGTTCGGCCTTTCGGCGCTGGCCGGGATCGGCCTGGTGGGGATGCTGGTCGACCGACACCTGCGCAAGCTGGTGTTGCTGAGCCTGGCCGGTTTTGCCTTGGCCACGCTGGCATTGGGGCAGGCGTCGTCGTGGTTGATGTACCTGAGCATCGCCCTGTGGGGCTTGACCTACGGTGGCGCACCGACCCTGCTGCAGACCGCCTGTGCCGATGCGGCGGGCGAGGGCGGGGATGTGGCGCAATCGATGCTGGTGACAGTGTGGAACAGCGCTATCGCCTTGGGCGGGATCGTGGGTGGCGCGTTGCTCGTCGGGGGCGGGACCGAGGCTTTTGGCGGGGTGGTGTTGGCATTGATCGCGGTGGCCTTGTTGTTGACCTGGGCAGCGCGCAGAAGTGGCTTCGTGGCGGGGGCTCGCTAGCGTAGAATTGCGTTTTTCAGCAGAGGTCGACGCAGTGGAGTTGCAGCAGGGTTTTGTGCTGACCCGTCATTGGCATGACACGCCCGAAGGCACCTGCGTGGAATTCTGGCTGGCAACCGATCAGGGGCCACGGCAGCTACGTCTGGCGCCACAGGTCTCGGTGGCGTTCATTGCGCAGACGCATGAGGCGCATGCGCGGGTGTTGCTGGCCAACGAGCCCGGCGTCGAGCTGCGGCCACTGGGCCTGAAAGACTTCGACCAGCGCCCGGTGCTGGGGTTGTACTGCCGGCAGCACCGGCAACTGATGCAGTTGGAGCAACGCCTGCGTACGGCGGGTGTCGAGGTGTTCGAAGCGGATATCCGCCCACCCGAACGCTACCTGATGGAGCGGTTCATCACTGCCCCGGTGCAGTTCACCGGCCAACCCGATGCCCAGGGCGTCCTCTGCGATGCCCAGCTCAAACCCTCGCCCGGTTATCGCCCGCCGCTGCGCCTGGTGTCGCTGGACATCGAGACCAGCGAGCGTGGCGAGCTGTACAGTATCGCGCTGGAGGGCTGTGGCCAGCGCCAGGTGTACATGCTCGGCCCGGCCAACGGCGATGCCGCCGAGCTTGACTTCGACCTGGAGTATTGCGCTGATCGCGCCGCTTTGATTACCCGGCTCAACCAGTGGATGGCCAGGCATGACCCGGACGCGATCATTGGCTGGAACCTGGTGCAGTTCGACCTGCGCCTGCTGCATGAGCATGCCAAGTCGTTGCAGGTGCCACTGACGCTGGGGCGCAACGGTGCGGCCATGACCCTGCGCAGCCATGCCGGTGGTGGCCACGTTTTTGCCGATGCGCCGGGGCGTTTGCTGATCGATGGCATCGAGGCGTTGCGTTCGGCTACTTGGAGTTTTCCCTCGTTCAGCCTGGAGAACGTTGCCCAGACCCTGCTGGGCGAAGGCAAGGCCATCGACACGCCGTACCAACGCATGGACGAGATCAACCGCCGCTTCGCCGAAGACAAACCGGCTCTGGCGCACTACAACCTGAAGGACTGCGAACTGGTCACGCGCATTTTCGCCCATACCCGGCTGCTCGACTTCCTGCTTGAGCGTGCGTCGGTGACGGGGCTGGCCGTGGACCGCAGCGGTGGGTCGGTAGCTGCGTTCTGTCACCTGTACATTCCACCGATGCACCGCCTTGGGTTTGTCGCGCCCAGCCTTGGCAGCCGCCCTGACGAAGCCAGCCCCGGCGGTTTTGTCATGGATTCGCGGCCGGGGCTTTACGATTCGGTGCTCGTGCTGGACTACAAGAGCCTGTACCCGTCAATCATCCGTACCTTTCTCATCGACCCGATCGGGCTGATTGAAGGCCTGCGTCTGCCTGACGACGCACATTCGGTCGAGGGTTTTCGCGGTGGGCGTTTTTCACGCACACAGCACTGCCTGCCAGCCATCGTCGAACGGGTGTGGCAGGGCAGGGAAGCGGCCAAGCGCGAGGGCAATGCGCCGCTGTCGCAGGCCTTGAAAATCATCATGAATGCCTTCTACGGCGTGCTGGGTTCCAGCGGTTGCCGTTTCTTCGATCCGCGCCTGGCGTCGTCGATCACCATGCGCGGCCACCAGATCATGCGCCAGACCAGGTCCCTGATCGAGGCGTGTGGCTACGATGTGATCTACGGTGATACCGACTCCACCTTTGTCTGGCTCAAGGGGGCCCATGCCGAGGAGGACGCGGCGCGCATCGGCCGCGAGCTGGTGGCAAAGGTCAACCAATGGTGGCAAGCCCATCTGCACGAGACCATGAACCTGCAGAGCGCCCTCGAACTGCAGTTCGAGGTGCATTACCGACGCTTCCTTATGCCCACCATCCGCGGTACCGATGAAGGCAGTAAAAAGCGCTATGCCGGCATGGTGCAGCGGGCCGACGGTTCGCAAGAAATGGTTTACAAGGGCCTGGAATCGGTGCGCACCGACTGGTCACCGCTGGCCCGGCAGTTCCAGCAGGAACTCTACGGCCGTGTGTTCCGCAGCGAGCCCTACCGAGATTATGTCCGCGAGTACGTGCGGCGAACGTTGGCCGGCGAGCAGGACGAACTGCTGGTTTATCGCAAGCGCCTGCGTCGCCCGCTGGCCGATTACCAGCGCAACGTGCCGCCGCATGTGCGTGCCGCACGCCTTGCCGACGAGTACAACAAACGTCTGGGGCGCCCTTTGCAGTACCAGCGTGGGGGCTGGATCAGTTACGTGATCACCACCGCCGGCCCTGAGCCGCTGGAAAACCTGCAGGCACCGATCGACTACGATCACTACATCAGCCGTCAGCTATTGCCGGTGGCCGACGCCATCCTGCCTTTTGTTGGCGATGATTTCGTTCGCCTTACCGACCATCAGTTACTGCTGTTCTGAATGGGTGGTAGATAGCTAGGCGTCAGCATCACGCTGCAGTCTTCAGACTCGGACCTCCATGCTACCGCGGAGGCAGAGATGCACAACACGAGCAGTCAACCATCGGCTGCGGTCGATACCCTTGCCATGGCACAAGCATGCCAGGACCACTACATCGCACGGCGGCTGCCGGCCTGGATGAAGCGGCTGAGCATGGCCGAATTCACCCTGTTGAGCGGGGCATTGCCTGAACTGCTAGCCTGTCGCGCAGGCTTGTCCTCAGCGCTGGCGCGGCTACGCAACCTGAGTGCATTCACCCAGCCCTTGCTGCAGCAAGCGCTGGGTACCCACGGCAGCCTTGATGTAGATCGCTTGTACTTTCGCCAGTGGTATACCTTCACGTCGCCGACGATCAATTATGTAACCAGTCGGCTTCCGGTTGTCGCCAACGACTACTACGACATTCCTCTGCTCGAGGCCGCCTTGGGCAATTTCACCGCGCAACAGCAGCGCGACCAGCCGCCTGGTAATTGCCTGGTCGATGCGCATGGCGAAAAGCGTGCTGAACTATCTGCAACGGCCTTCGCCAGGCTGTGTCGCACGCTGGACCTCGGGCAGAAATACCAGGCGCACCTGGATGACGTACTGCAGCCCGAGGTCAAGGGGTTGCTGACACGACGGCAACGCTACAGCATGCTGGTGGATGCCTTGCAAGCCAGGGCGCAAGGCGTATTGAGCGCAGCCGAACTGCAGTGGGTGGTCGCGCTCTGCCTTGAGGACACGCTCGGCAAACTTGAAGGTGCACCGGTTCGCGTGCGGCAGTTGGCGTTGTTCGGTTGCCGCCTGCAGCAGATCGTCGTGCTGGACGTGATCGACGATGGCGTGTTGTTCGACACCAGCAAGCGCGTGCTGGTCTATGTGCCGGGTGACCCGCATGGCCCCTGGAGCGTGCGCAGCGACCTGGATGAGTATGCCCGCCGGGTGCTTGGCAAACGCCTGCGCGAAGATGACTACCGGCGTTTCTTCAACCGCTTCGTGCGCCGACGCGACAGCCAGCGATTTTTTTCGGCCGTCAGCGAGCGGCTGGATGACGTGGCCGGCTGGGCGACCAGAGACCTCGATGAGCAGACCTTCGCATATCGCCTGCCCCTGTTCGAACACCTTGCGAACGACTGGGTCGCGTGGATCAAGGACGATGCTGCCGTCATCGCCCCGCCCGTGGCCTTGCTTGATCGCGAGGTCCAGGCCGAACACGCCCGCCGTTTGCGTGCTGAAGGCTGGACGCTGTTGGGTGTTGCAGGGCTTTTCGTTCCGGCCATCGGCGCGGTGTTGTTGGGGGTGATGGCCTGGGAACTGCTACAGCAGACCTTCCAGGCGATAGGGGACTGGCAGGACAACGAACGCAATGCGGCACTTGCGCACCTGCTGAATGTTGGCAAAGGGCTGCTGGCTGTGGGGACAACCGTTGCCGTGGTCGCCACCGCCCGACGCGCCTGGAGCGTGGTCGACAGCCTGGTGCCGGCGCAGCTGGAAAGCGGGGAAGAAAAACTGTGGAACGCAGACCTCAGCCCCTATCGCGGCGAAAGCCCGCCAGCTACGGCAGTGCTGGACATGCAGGGTACGCACCGCTTTGGCGAGCGCCGCTGGATCAGCATGGACGGGCACTGGTATGAGGTGAGCTGGTACGACGCCGATGAGCAGTGGCAACTGCTCCCCTATCAGGGCTATGCGCCGCCGCTGCGCCACAATGGCGCCGGTGCGTGGCGGCTGTGGTGCGAGCAGCCCGCCGAGTGGGACGACACACGCCAGTTGTTCCGCCGCCTGGGCGGGCCATTCAGCGACCTTGACGATGCGCAGATCGACCGGTCGCTGGCGATCCATGGCCTCGATGATCAGCACCTGCGGGCATGGCATGTGTATGGACGACCAGCGGAGGCAGCGCTGGTCGACACCGTCGCACGCGTGCGGCTCGCCGGCAGGATTGGTACGTTGATCAACCAGTTGCGCGAGGGAGGGGTAACCGCAGACCCGCTGCTGATGGCGCGGGTCATGCGCCTTCCACAGGCGCCCGGGAAGCACGGGCCAGCGTTGGCCGATGTGGCTTGGGCCGGGCGACGGGAACTGCTGCAGACGGTATACGACGAGCAGAACCCCGACACGGAAACCGGCCGCCTGTTACGGCAGGATTTCACCAGCCTGCACCGTTTGGCCGCGGATGAGGTGCTGCGCAATGCCAGCGAGGATGACGTGCAGCTGTTGCGTGAAACGGGGCGTGTACCGTTGCTGATGGGCGAGGCTGCAAGGTTGCAGGTAGCGCGAATTCGAATGGCGCGGGTGTATGAGGCGCTGTGCATCGACACGCCGCAAAACCTCGACCTGGCGCGGGTAGTATTGAACCTGCTGGTGCATGTGCCAGGCGCTGGCGGCCCGGGCTGGCGGTTGTTCGATGCAGATGCCAGCGAGCCGTTACTGACGGTCCAGGGATCGGGGCAGACGTTTGACCTGCTTCATCGCCATGGGCTGTTCCGCCTGCGCGCCCGAACGCCCAGCGTTGTCGGTGAGACGGGCGAGTTATTCGAAGCTTTGGCCGGAGCCTATGACGACGCAGCACAAGCGGCCATCGGCCAGGGTCAGCCTTTTGTGCCTGCGCTGCGCCAGGCGTTGACCAACGTTGCTTTCGACCGACGCCAGGCCGTGGTGAACCTGCTCAGGCTGGAACAGCCCAGCGGCTCGTTTCTTGCGCCGCAGCGGCTTGCGGATGGCCGGATTGGTTACCCCATGGCTGGCGGCAGGCTATGGGGGGCGCTAGGGCGAAACAGGCCTAGGGCGTTTCAGGCCCGGTTGCGAGACCTGTACCCGGCCTTTACCGACGAACAGATCGAGCGCTGGTTGGCCTCAGGCGACGCGCAGGCCAGGTTAAATAGGCTGGAGCAGCAATATGGGGTGCTGAAGAGATACTTGACCAAGTGGGCACGCAGTGCCTTGCTATCCTCGGAGCTGGTCGCACGGCGTGAATTCAGAAAGGGCCTGATCGACTGCTGGCGCTCTCTTGTGCCCGAACTGCAAGCGCAAGCGGCACTGGACGACGGGCGCTTCATGCTGACCCAGACGATCAGCCGCTTGGGCCACCTGCCGGCCCTGCCTGCGCAGGTGGGCTTTCCCCACGTCTCCATCCTGGCCCTGCGCTCCATGCGCGTGGAGCATGTTCCGGATGAGTTTCTGCAGGCATTTCCCAACTTGCGCAACCTCGAAATCACCAATTGCCGACTCAGGCGTTTGCCATTGCCGCTGGGGCTTGTCCAGAAGCTGGAGGTGCTCGACTTGTCTGGTAACCAGATCGCGCTCGACCAAGGCCAGGCATTGGTCCTGGCAGATTGCCGGTCCCTGGTATACCTGAACCTTTCGAACAACCCGCTGCGCAGGGCATTTTCTGTCCTCGCAATGACCGAGCTGAATGCTCTTTACCTGACCAACACACAGATACCCGAGTTTCCCTACGGGCTGATGGACGCGCCAGAACTGCATACCCTGAATCTCAGCGGCAACCGTATTGCGGAACTGCCAGAGGGCTTTCATCGATCGCAGCTGTGGCGCTCGGGCAGGGTCGAGCTTTCCGGCAACCTGCTGGAGGGCGCTCAGGATGGGTTATCAACCTGGCATTTGCTTGAGGCCAGTCGCGTACCTTACCGGTTGCGCATTCTGGATGCGTTGCCTGGCGAACGTCGGGATGAAATGGCTGCACTGTGGGCCCATCTGGAGGCCGAGGAACAATCGGAAGAGTTCTTCAATACCCTGTCGATGCTGACAGAGTCGGGCGCCTTCAGTTTCTCATCGACCGCATCCGCGCTGGCGGCCCGGGTGTTCGACATGCTCCAGGCGATGTCGGAGCATGATGCCCTCAGGCAGGAGCTGTTCGAGCACGCTGCGGCGACCGGTTGCCAGGATAACGCCACCGCGCGTTTCGCCGACCTGGAACTGCGAGTGATGATATGGCGCACAAGGCATAGCGGATCCGCCCGGCCTGAACGGGCCTTGCTGAAGCTCGGTGCCCGGATGTGGCGGTTGGCGGTGCTTGAGCAAATTGCCGCTGAACATGCTCAGCGGGTGGGGGCGGGGGCTGAATCGATCGAATTCGCCTTGGCCTATCGAATTGGCTTGCGCACGTCGCTGGACTTGCCTGGCCATCCCGATGAAATGCTCTATGCAGGTATCCCTGCCTTGGGTAAGCAGGACCTTCTCCAGGCCCGTGAAAGGGTTCTGGCGCGCCAGACCCGGGAGGGCATTGCTGATTACCTGTCACGCCAGTGGTTCTGGCAGGATTACCTGCGCAAGACCTCTGCGGTTCGCTTGCAAGTGCCCCCATCCATGCACGCTGAGCTGGAGCGGCTGATGGCGCTGGGGAACCGGGACGAGGAAATCGCACGGCTGCAGATCCGCAATCAGCAACGCGAGCATGCGGTGTTGCTGCAGTTGACGCTGGAGGCGCTGGACCGGAATACGGTGCAGCGTGTGCTCAGCTAGCGGGTGGCCGGTTGTCTGGCCGCAGGCATTAGTTATATAGCGCCTGGCGGGGAGCAGGCGACTTAGTCTGGCTTCTTTTCATGAAGAGGCCCCTAGCCATGGACACCACTGTGCCGTCAGATGCGCAGGCCGCCATCGATGCTTTCCAGGACGGCATCATCGGCAGGCGCCTGCCACCCTGGTTGCGTCATGCACCGGCTGAGCAACTGCCAGAGATCGGCAAGGCATTGGCAAACAGTCTTCGCTGCCGTGAGCAAGTGAATGCCGTGCTGCGAGGTATCGAGGGCCTCGACAGTTTCGTCGCATCAGCCTTGGGAAAGGCCCTCGACGAGCGTTACGGGCTTGGCCGTAACCCGTACTTGCTCAGGTTTCTGGAGGGCCGCCGGGAGCCTGTGATCAACAGTCAGCCGGTAGGCGCGCACCTGACTGACGTGGTGTATGAAGAAAAGCCGCTGCTCGAAGTGGCATTGCGCAACTTCACGGCCGCGCAGGCGCAGGAAGGTGGTCAGCCACGCGGTAACCGGCTGCTGCTTCCACGCCACGGTACGGTCAAACCCCCTACGAGCATCGAATTTGCCGGACTGTGTCGTGAGCTGGACCTGGGTGAGCGCTATCAACGTCATCTGGATGCCATCCTCAAGCCCGCTGGCAGTGGCGAGTACGTGGTGTCCCGGCTTGTGGATGCCATGCGCTACAGCATGCTGGTGGACGCCTACAAGGCCCGGCAGGAAGGAACGCTGGATGACAGCGAGCTCGGTTTGATGGTGGCTGTGTGCGAGAAGGGGAAGCTGCTGCGTCTGGCGGGGGACCTTGTCCAGGCCATGCAGCTGAAGTTGCTGGGTTGCAAGATCGAGCAGGTGACAGTGTTCGTCGTGGTTGAGCAGGGTGTGCTGTTCGACACTACGCGTCGGGTGTTTCTATACGTACCTGGGGACCCTGGTTCGCCTTGGAGCGTGTTCGAGAGCATCGACAAACTGAACCGCCACCTGGGCCGTCGCTTGCGAGACAAGGCCTATCAGCGTTTCTTCAGCCGCTTCGTGCTGCGGCGTGATAGCCAGGCGTTTTTCGCCCAGGTCGCGGAGCTCTTCGATGACTTGGCGGACTGGGCCTTTCGCGATCTCGAACCGCGTTTGCAGGCCTACCCGCATCCGTTGTTCATAAGCCTGGCACAAGCACGCATCCACCAGATCAAGGACGATGCGGCGATGATCGCAGTTCCTGTGGCCAGACTGGATCGTGAGGTTCAGCGCCAGCATGACCTACGCCTTGAAGCCGAAGGGTGGGCGCTGCTCAACCTGGCCAGTTTCTTTCTGCCTGGGCTCGGCCTGGCGCTGCTGGCCGTGACGGCCTGCGAACTACTGCGTGAGGTCTACCATGGCGTCGAGGCTTGGCATGAAGGCGCTCGCCAGGAGGCGCTCGACCATTTGACCCATGTGGCTACAGACCTTGCCGTCGTGGCGACCACGGTAGCCGGGGTGGGTGTGGCTCGACGGATTTGGGCTCGCTCTGCACAGGTCGATGCCATGGTGCCGGCTCGGCTGGAGGACGGCACTGAGAAACTCTGGCAACACGACTTGACCCCGTTTCAAAGCCAGGCCCCCGTTGCGGCCTCAAGCCGGGATGCCTTGGGTATTCGGCGTCAGGACGGGCAGGCCTGGATCGAAATGGACGGGCATCACTATCGCGTGGCAGAGGCGGGTGATGATCAATGGCAGTTGCATCCGGTCGACGGCCACGGGCCGTTGCTGCGCCACAATGGCGCAGGTGCCTGGCGGTTGTGGAGCGAGCAACCGGCTCGGTGGACCGACAAATACCGCATGTTCCGGCGTTTGGGTGAACCCTTCAATGGGCTGAATGACGAACAGATCGATCAGGTTCTACTGTTCCATGGCCTTGATGGCGACGACGTGCGGGGCTTGCATGTACACGCCCAGGCACCGAGCCCCGGGATGATTGACAGTGTGGAGCGGGTCAGGCTTGACCAACGCATCCGCAGCATGATTGGCCGTTTGCGCAGCGGCGAGCCGGTAGAAGATGCAACAGTGCTCGATCATGCTCGGCGCTTGCCAGGCGCGAGTGGCCTGACAGATCAGGCCCTGGCCGCGCTGGCATGGACGCAGCGCCGAACACTGCTGCAGCACCTTTTCGAAGCCTTGCAGCCCAGCGACACCCCTGGCAGCGCAGCGTTGCGCCGGGTCTTCCCTGGGCTGAGCGTGCGCGGTGCGCAAGCATTGGTACAGGCTGCCACCAGCGTTGACCGCACACGGTTGCTATCCAGCGGCAGGGTTGCACTGGGGCTTGCCGAGGCGGCGAGGGGCAGTTTGCTGGTTACCCGGCAGGCTCGGTTATTTGAAGCGCTGTACCTTGATACGCCGCAGCATGCAGACCTGGCACGGGTAGCCGTGGGCTTGTTGCGGTATCTGCCTGGGGGCGAGCGAGGGGTGTGCTGGCGGGTGTACGAAGGTTGGCTGGGCGGGCCGATGCTGGCGAAGACCGAGCAAGGGCAGGGGGCGTTCGACCTGGTGCACCTGGAGGGTTCCTTTCAGCTGCATGACAGCCACGGCAGGGCGTGTGGTGAGGCAGGTGAGTTGTTCGACGTCATGGCGCCAGCCTATACCGATGTACAACGGGAGGCGATGGGGATCGGTGATCCATTCTCGCACAACCTCAGGGTGATACTGGGGCGCGAAGCGGTACGCCATCGTGATGAGATCAGTCGTTTGCTTGGCGCGGTACGCCCGGGTGCTGTTCGAGGGCCGATGCGCTTGGCCGATGGACGTATTGGCTACCCACTGGGTGGTGGTGGAGTGGGTGGCTTTGCATCCAGGGGGAGTGCCCTGAGGGCAACGTTGCGCGAGCTCTTCCCGTGGTTGAGTGATCAACAGGTCGAAACCTTCGCCGATGACGCCAGGCGTTCAGGGCACCAACTGGAAGAAGTACTGACTAGCCTTCACAATGAGTTCGCGATGCTTCGCAGGACCATGAATACCTGGGTGGCACGAGGGCGGGGCGATGTCATGGATGATCGCGAAGCGTTGCGCCAGACGTTGTTCAATTGCTGGAGGCGGTCGGTGGGTGTGGGGGAACTGCAAATCAATGCCCAGGAAAACCTCCACGTCATGTTCTGTAATTTCAGGCCGGGCGGCTTGCCCAACATTCCCGTGCAGGTCAGCTTCAGGGGCGTTACCAGCCTGTCTCTGTTGCACCTTGACCTACTGGAGGTGCCAAGCAGCTTCCTGCTGGCTTTCCCTAATCTGCAAACCCTCGACCTGGGAGGGAATCTTCTGACGCGTCTTCCGCAACCTTTGCTGCAGATAGAGCAGCTGCGGCATCTGAGCCTGACCAACAACCGTATCGTCCTGAACATTACACAAACCGCCACACTGGCCAGTTGCGCCGGCCTGCAGTCACTCGACCTGTCCCATAACCCCTTGGGCAGCAGGTTCATGCTGGCGGGTTTGGCTGAATTGCGTTGGCTGAACTTGCGCGACACACAGATCTCACAATTTCCACTGGGCGTGTTCGACAACACTCAATTGCTGTCCGTTGACCTGCGGGATAACCGGATCCGGCTCGTTCCAGAGGGTTTCTACCAGTTGCCTGTGTGGCATCGGCGGCGATTTCGTCTGAATGCGAACCCCCTCGGCGAAGCCCAGACGTTACGCTTGCAGGCTGCGTTGAATAGTAATGGTCCTGACCTCGACGAGGAGCAAGTGCAGCTACGGATGAGTCATGCGCGTGAAATATGGGGGGATGCAGTGGCCCCGGAGCATCGCGGCTTGATGCTTGCTGCCTGGGACTCGCTGGATTCAGGGCAGGACGCCGAGCGTTTTTTCCGTGTGCTTCGCCAGTTGTTGCTGTCCGAAGATTTTCGTGTCAATGCGCGTGCAATGGGCAATCGGGTAATGGCGGTATTGCAAGCGATGGCCATTACGCCGGAGTTGCGGCAGAACTTGCTTTCAGTGGCCAATGATGAGTGGGGGTGCCAGGATGGTGCAACCTGGTGCTTGAGCAACCTTGAACTGAATTTGCTGGTTTGGCAGGTTGAGCACGCGGCTCAGGGAGAAAGCGAGCGCGCTTTGCTAGACCTGGGCAGACGTTTATGGCGCCAGGATGCAGTCGACATGTTCGCTACCCGATGGGCGTTACAGCATGGCAGGACACTGGAAGGAAGCGAGGTGGGGTTGGCTTTCAGGATCGGGCTGAGGGAGCGTCTCGACCTGCCATTGCAGGTGGGCGAAATGAGCTTTCTTGCGATCTCGGGCGTCCTGGAGGCGGACCTTGCAGAGGCAGAGGCTGTGGTGCGGGATGCAGAAACGCCGGAAGAGATTGCCCGCTCCATGGTTGACCGTGAATTCTGGCAGGCGCACCTGGAGCGTTCCCATCCTGAGCGATTCGCGGCGGTCGACCTGCCGTTCAGAAGGCAGCTTGAAACCGTGCTTGACGACGAAGCGCTGACCGAAGGGGCCATGATCGACCAGGCGGATGCCATTCGTGATGCTCAGCGCGCTGCACGCAGAGGGCTGATGCTGGATATGACGATTCACGCGATGGAAGTTGCACCCATGGGGCCAGCGATCGATGTGCGTTGACCAGCGCTCAGATCAAGGGCTGCCTGGCCCTGCCAAAGCGGCTTTGGGCTATGCTCAATCGTGCTGACAGTGGTTTGTACCAGCGCCGTAGTCTTGGCTTCAGGTGGCTCGGAAATCGACAGTTACTTTTGCACACCCCGTTCTGGAATGAAGTGGTTTAGGCTCCCTGTCGGATTTTTCTCCGTGATCTGTAGTCATTGGTATATCGAGACAATAAGGAGATACGCATGCTTGTCCGGTCACTGACCCTCGCAACCTTGCTTGCTGTTGCCGGCCCCCTGTTTGCCGCAGACAGTGATGCGCCTCTAGCCAAGGAACTGGGCAAGGCCAGACCATTGGTGGTTATCGCTCCCAGCAGTGCCGACCCAACGTTGCGAGGGCTGAACAAGGCGCTTGAGGACCCGGCCACCCAGGCTGCGTTCAAGGAGCGCAATCTTGTCCTGTACAGCGTCGCCAACATGATGGGCAAGCGAGAGGACAAGAACCTCGAGCAGCAGACGACAATGGCCCTGATTCGGGAACTGAAGCTGGGTGCGAGCAAGGGGACCAAGGTGATTCTGGTGGGCAAGGACGGTGAGCGGCACATGCTCAAGGACGACGACACCGGCGAGGCCATCGACCCACAGGTGATCCTCAAAGCGGTCGATGAACTGCCTGCCAGCGAAAAGGCGGTGGCGGCGCCCGAGCCCGTAGCGGCGGCCCCGCAAGCCAAGGACAAGGACAGCAAGTCGGCCAAGCCTGCCAAGCCCGCCAAGCCAGCGGCCCCGCCCAAACCGCTGGAAGACTGATCACGCCTCAGGGCTCCAAGGCACCTTGGGGCCCGTTGCCGGGTGGTGTGTATCGCACTGTATCTGCCTGTGCTGCAGACCTACTGCCATACAAAAGTGCGCCTGGCACGATACATCCACGACAAACCGCAACGGCCTAATGGCTCCACTTTCCAACCCCAGTGGAGCTGCATCATGACTCAAGCAAAAAACACCCTCGGCCTGCTCGGCGCCGCCCTGATCGGCAGCATGGCAATGAGCAACAGTGCGTTCGCCGTCGAGCCGCTGGCTCAAGGTTACCAACTGGCCTCGGCCAAAGTTGCCGGCGAGGGCAAGTGTGGTGAAGGCAAGTGCGGGGGGAGCGGCAAGGCTTCCCAAAGCGAAGGCAAGTGCGGTGAGGGTAAATGCGGCGCCGGCGCCAAGGCCGGGGCTGAGGGCAAGTGTGGTGAAGGCAAGTGCGGTGACGCCTCGTTCGCCAAAACCGACAGCAATCACGATGGCAAGGTCTCGCGCGATGAGTTTCTGGCGGTGGCCAAGGATCGTGCCCGTGAGTTTGACGCGATCGACCGCAACCATGACGGCTTCATCTCCGAGCAGGAAGCGGCGGATCACCTCAAGGCGATTTATCAGGCCAATGGCAAAGCCATGCCTGATGGGTTGTTCAGCCACCTGACCGGCAAGCCCTGACTTTCTACCCCATGAAACGCCACAACGCTCCTCCTGCTGGCCAGGTGGGGCGTTGTGCTGGTTGGAGAACTTTTATGTTTCCTGCAATGTTGAACATCGGGTTAGGCTTGCGTCGTGGCCTGTTGCCGGAACTGCTGGCCATGGAGGCGGGTGCAGTGGACTTTCTGGAGTGTGCGCCGGAAAACTGGATTGCCGTGGGCGGTGCCTATGGCAAGGGCTTGGCCCAGTTGGCGGAGCGCTTTGCTGTCACCTGTCATGGGTTGTCTTTATCGCTGGGTGGCAGTGAGCCGCTGGACCGCCATTTCCTTGAGCAGACCCGGCAGTTTCTCGATCGGTACCAGGTGCGGCTGTACAGCGAGCACCTAAGCTACTGCAGTGATGACGGGCACCTGTACGACCTGATGCCCATCCCGTTCACCGAGGAAGCCGTACACCATGTGGCCGCGCGCATACGTCAGGCTCAGGAGCAGCTGGAGCGGCGCATTGCCGTGGAGAACATCAGCTACTACGCCGCGCCGTATCAGGCGATGAGCGAACTCGACTTCATCCGGGCGGTGCTCGAAGAAGCGGATTGTGACCTGCTGCTGGACGTCAACAATGTTTATGTCAACGCCTGCAACCATGGCTACGACGCCCAGCAATTCCTTGCAGGCTTGCCCCCGGCGCGAGTGACCGGGATGCACGTTGCCGGGCATTACGATGAAGCGCCGGACCTCAAAGTGGATACCCACGGGGCAGCCGTGAAGGAGGATGTCTGGACCCTGTACGCCAGCGCTTGCGTGCGCTTTGGCGTAAAGCCGACGGTGCTTGAACGTGATTTCAACTACCCGCCCTTGGCCGAACTCTTGGCCGAGACGGCGCGTATGCGTGCTGTGCAATGCGCTGCCGGAGGGCAAGCAGATGGATGAGACCCTGCGTACGCAGCAGTATGCCCTGGCCCGTCACCTGCGCGACCCACAGCGCCATGCCCCGCCGCCCGGCGTCGAGGCCCGGCGCCTGAAGGTTTACCGTGAATTGTTCTATGGTGCCATCGAAGGGTTGCTGGCTGGCAGCTTCCCGGTCATGCGCCAGGTGTTGGGCGAGCAGCGCTGGCACGCCCGAGTACGTGACTTCTACGCCAGTTACCGTTGCCAGACGCCATTGTTTACCGAAATTGCCGAGACGTTCGTCGACTACTTGCAACGTGTGGCGCTGGACACCCCTTGGCAACTGGAGCTGGCGCACTATGAGTGGGTCGAGGCGCAACTGTACCTGAGCGATGCCGAGGACCCGGCGCATGACCCGGGAGGTGACCTGCTGGCTGGAGAGCCGTTGTTGTCTTGTGTGGCGCGGGTGCTGGCCTATCGTTGGCCGGTGGAAAGCATTGGCATGGACTACCAGCCAACGGCTGCCCCAGCATCGCCGAGCTTGCTGCTGGTTTATCGCGATGCCCGGTTGCAGGTGCGTTTTGCCCGGTTGGCACCTATGGCGTACCGGTTGCTGGTGGAGCAGGGGACTGGAAGAGCGCGGCTGCAGGCATTGGGCGGGGATGTGCAGCAAGGGTTGGTATTGTTGGAGGCATTGCGCGAGCAGGGCGTCATTGTCGGAACAGTTTGAAGGCATTGGGGGGCTGCGCAGCAGCCCCCGACCCTCATCTGCCGAACCGCATGCCAAGCCAATGATCGAGGCTAAGGCGCCCGGCGCCCTTGAGCAGCAGGGGTAGCAACGCCACCAGGTAGATCAATGGCAACTTGTAATTGCCGAAGCCCTGGTCGGTAATGGCATAGCCTTGGGCCAGCTCCGCCAGGCCCGACCAATGCGCCGGCCAGTGCACTGCCGCTATCGCTACAACGGTTACCACCATCAAACCCAACGATGCCAGCCGGGTACCCAGGCCCAACAGCAGCAACGGCAGCACCAACTCGGCCCACATCGACAGCTGCCAGTTCAGCTCCGTGGGCAGCAGGTTGAAGGGGAACGGGAAGCTGGACTGCAGGTCGGCGAACCAGTTGCTGCCGTTGAATTTCTCCAGGCCGGACTCGAAAAACTCCCACGCCAGAAATACCCGTAATGGCACGTCGGCACTCCAGCTACCGAGGCGATCAACGGTGGTCAGGGTACGGGTCAAGGTCGTCATTTGCGGTTCTCTCTTCAGGCAAGGGCGCGGGTGCTGCGGCGTTGTTTACGGGCCACTTTGGCGGTGAGCTTGACGGCGATGGCGCTGAACATCAGGGCGAACGCTAGCGGGTACCACCCCCCCATGGGGATGCGTTTGTAGAACGACAGGCAGAACACGGCAGCCAGTACCCACATGCCGCTGCTGTGCAGCGCTTGCCAGGCACGGCGGCCCAACAGCCGCATCGGGGCCTTGAACGAGGTGGCGGTGAGCAGCATCAGGAACAGGTAGCCGAATGTGCCGGGCAGGCTGGAGGTAAATGTGCGGCCGGCCCAGAACAGCTCGGGGAATTGCTGGGCGTAGCGATAAATCAGCACGCCGTGCACGGTGTGGGAGAACGCGAATGCCAACCCCAGGTAGCGTCGCTCCTGAAGGATGCGGCGGCTTGAGGTGCCAGGCAGCAAGGTCACCAGCGACGAGGCCAGGAACGCCAGCAGAAACAGTGCGAACGAGCTACGTGCGGTGGCACGAATGGCACTTCGCAAGCCGTCCGGGTCAGGTTGGCTGGCCAGGACTACGGCGGTCATCGCCAAGGTCAGGCCGGCGAGGACGGCGAACAGCTTCCAGCCGGAGGGTAAAGTGAGGGCTTTCATCAGGGACTCCCGGGGTGTGGTTGTGTGACCGGGAGTGTGTCGAGGCGGGGTATCTGCAGTGTGTCAGGGGGATGCAGTTGTGTATCTGTTTGTAGAGGCGACCTCGCGTTTTACAGGAACGGCCCGATCCAGATCCAAGGCCGTTCCTGCCAACTATCGCAGATGCACTTCAGGAGAGTTCGATCTGCGCGCACAATCCGCCCTGTTCGCGGTTGCTCAGGGTCAGCCGCCCCCCCATGGCCTGGATCAGCTGGTGGGCAATGGCCAGTCCCAGGCCGGTGCCACCCGTGCTGCGATTGCGTGAACCTTCCACCCGGTAGAACGGCTTGAGCACGTCATCGAGCTCGTCACCGGGTATCCCCGGCCCGTTGTCGAGCACGCGGATTATGGTGGTACTGCCCTCGCGTGATACTTGCAGCTCGGCAGCACCTGCAAACTTCAGGGCGTTGTCGACCAGGTTCACCAGTACCCGGCGCAGCGCATGCGGGCGGGTCTCCAGCAGGGCACCGCTGCTGCCGTGGCGTTCAACCTGGGCGCCGCTGTCCTGGTAGTCGAATACCAGGCTGTCGAGAAAGGCATCAAGGTTGACCCGGCAGGTCGCTTCGGTGCTGCTGTCCATGCTGCGGGCGTAAGCCACGCCTTCGCGCACCAGGTGTTCCATTTCATCCAGGTCGCTTCCGAACTTGTCCTTTTCGACCCCCTCATCCATCACTTCGACCCGCAACTTCATGCGAGTGATCGGTGTTTGCAGGTCGTGGGAGATGGCTGCCAGCAACTGCATGCGTTCCTTGAGGTGGGCAGCAATGCGCGCCTGCAGGGCGTTGAAGGCCACGGCAGCGTAACGCACCTCACGTGGCCCGCTTTCATCCAGTTGCACGCCGGGTTGGTCCGGGTCGAGGTTGTCCACTGCCTGGGCCAGTCGGGTGAGCGGGCCGATGGCCAGGTGTACCGCCAGCCAGGTACACAGCATCAGCACAGCCAGCTGAATCAGCAGCACCACGGGCAACCAACGGGCTACCGGGACCGGTGCGGGTGTCACGTCGATGGTCAGTGGCGCGCCGTCGGCCAGGTTCAGGTGCGCCTGGAAGTGCGCATTGGGCCCCGGAATTTCCTGGAAGGTCAGGCGGTAGTCGCTGCCAATGGCCTTGACGATCGACGCGGCGGCCATCGGTGGGTCACTGCTGGCCATCGCTTCGCCTGCCAGGCCCTGGTCGAGGCGATAGCGGTAGGTGCGCCGTTCCAGGCGGGGCAGCCAGGCGGCACGCTCGGCTGCAGGCAGGCGATCAAGGATGGCAACCGAAGTCGCCACGTCCTGTTCGAGGTTGCTGAGCATCATCGAGCGGCTGCTGATATAGCGCTCGTAGGCCTGCAGGCCGAACGACAGACCATAAGCCAACACCAGGCCGGTGAAAAAGATCATCGCCAGACGCGAGGCCAGGGTGCGCGGCCATTTCATGAGGGGGACTCGAGCAATTGCACCGGCAGCGAAAACACGTAGCCCTCGCTGCGCACGGTCTTGATGCAGCTGGGCTCGCGGGCGTCGTCGCCCAGGCGCTGGCGCAGGCGGCTGACCAGCAGGTCGATGGAGCGGTCAAAGAGGTCAGCTTCGCGGCCTTGTGTCAGGTTGAGCAACTGTTCACGGCTGAGCACCCGCTGCGGGTGGTCAAGGAACACCCGCAACAGGCGGTACTCGGCGCCACTCAGGGCCACCAGGGTGCCTTCGTTGTCGAGCAGGTGGCGCGCGGTGGTGTCCAGCCGCCATTGGCCGAAGCGCAGCAGGCGGCTGCTTTCGCTGATGGTGAGGTTGGGTGGCAGCATGCGCGTGCGGCGCAGCACGGCATTGATACGGGCCAGCAGCTCGCGGGCAGAGAACGGCTTGGTCAGGTAATCGTCGGCGCCCATTTCCAGGCCGATGATGCGGTCGGTTTCATCGTTGCGGGCCGTCAGCATCAACACGGGGGTGTTGCGGTGCTTGCCGGCGCGCAATTCGCGGCACAGCAGCAGGCCGTCGTCGCCAGGCATCATGATGTCGAGCACGATCAGGTCGACGCTGTTGGCTTCGAGAAAGGCGCGCATCTGCCGGCCGTCGGCGACGATGCTGGTGCGCAGGCCGTTCTTCTTGAGGTAGTTGCCGACCAGTTCGCGGATTTCGCGGTCGTCGTCGACGATCAGGATGTGATCGACGTGTTCCATGCGCAGCGTTCCTGTTCGAGTGGGGTTGGCGCAGTGTACCCGGCGCGTTTGCGCTTGCCTGCGGGGGTTTGTATTGCAGTGTATCTGGCAGGGAAGCCGAACCGTGCCCGGGGCTGGTTGAAGCGGCCCGCGGCCAGCCAGCCCAGTGCTGGCCATTGACCGCCTGGCCGATAAAAGCCGGGTACGCGGCGGGTTCCGAGCCTGATAGCACTACAGAGCGTACAATGATCGTTCGGGTAACTGTATTTCAGTGGCTCATTACCGAGTAGCCTCCATGCATCAGACATACCCCGGCACAGCCCAAAGAGCCCACGAACGCCTTTGCGAGCAAATCGAAACGTTCCTCCAGCATGGCGGCCATATCCAGCACGTAGCCAGCGGTGTCACCGGTACCCCGTATGGCGTAGCCAAAGCTCAGTGGGGCAAGGAACGTACAGCCAAGCCTTGATGGCCTGCCTTTGCTGCCTGAACCGACCACCATTCGAGCGCTTCAATACCGATTTTTGAAGGGGCACGCCCGTGAGCGAAGAGCCGAGCGACTGCGTAATTGCCGTTTGCATAGGTATTTCTGAACAACAAGTGACCCAATACCGACGGGAGAGCTTTTTGCTGGGAGACGGGTCATGGCTGGTGCATTTCGCTTTTGTCATGCCCAAAGAGCTTCGTCATCAACTCACCGGCAGTTTTACACTCCTGTTGAAGGCCTCACGAGCGCGTGGCGATACCCGCCAGGCCGACGAGCTTGGATCATGAAGCGCTTTAAATACTGCAACAGTGCGCAAAGAATATCGTTGTTATTTTCCTGTTCATGAAGCGCGGCTTATAGATTGTGTCCGGTGGTCTGATACCTGCTTCTTGTTTTCAGGCAGGGCGCATACTCAGTAAGCTCAGAATATCTGGGCCTATGAGAGGTGCTTATGTACGGTAAAAACCAGACAGGGCAGGGCTCGCCGGAGAGTGATCCGGAAATTGATCAGGATCGCCAACTGTTGCGCAATGATCGGCTTGTTCAGTCTCCAACTGATGATCGGGAAAATTACATCGATCCTGACCCTGTTACTGAGGTCGAGCCAGTGCCTGCAGCAAAGCTATTGGCCTCGAATGCACCGAGATTCAGCCGCCATTCGGACGGCCCGGATACCCCGTGGAGACGCGCCTGGCTGCACTAGCCCTGTGCTGATAGATCGCATGACAAAGCATGCTTTTTTCCAGCGTTCCACATCCTGAAGAACAATATGAGCCATTGAAACAGGTGGCTCTATCGAGGTTTTTATGAAAGATAAGCAAACCGTTCAAAGCGGTAGTTGCTCGGGTGATGGCGACAATAAATCCACTCAGCGTTCCAGTAAAGGTGAAAACAGAGGACCGCTGACAGAACGTGCATCGAGGGCTGAGTTATACAGCCGTCACGATAAAGTTGAACCTGTGAGTGATAACAAGCGTTAGGTTGTAACTAATTTAATCTATTGTATCCGTTTGTACAGCCGGGGCGCCCTTCATGGGCGCCTTCTTTTTTATAACTACCTGCTTGCGAAGGGTTTTCCATGATTTTGCGATGTTTTTCCGAAAAGGATGCAGCTACAGGCGGACGCACATCCCGGGGTTGAGTGACACAGACGGGATACTTGGCAGGCGTCAAATGGCTCTCGACCGGGGAACAATACGCCCCACTGCCAAGCGTTTCACAGGAGAGATGCCATGAACTTCAAGACTTTCGCCAGCGCCAGCCTGTTCGCCGTGCTCAGCTTTGGCACCATTGCGGCCCAGGCCGCCACCGCACCCATGGGCGAGGCCGGTGCCATGCAGTACCGCTACGGTGAACACCTGGATGTGAAGAAAGTGCTGTCGGTGCAGGACGACCAGAGCAACGCCTGCGGCCTGGTGAACACCCGTATGGACTACCTCGACTCCAACGGCCATCAGCAGAGCGTGCAGTACCGCACCTATGCCACCGGTGGTTGCCATGAGAATTGATCGCCGCCTGATGCTGAAGGTGGGTGGTATTGCCCTGGCGCTGACGGGGCTGGGGTTGGCGGGGCACCTGATGGCCCGTGACAGCTACGGCGCCATGCCGTCGCTGTCGGGGGCCAGCGAGTGGATCAATTCGTCCCCGCTGGATGGGCCAGCGCTCAAGGGTAAGGTGGTGCTGGTGGACTTCTGGACCTGGGACTGCATCAACTGCCAGCGCAGCCTGCCTCATGTGAACGACTGGGCGCGGCGTTATGCCGAGCAGGGGCTGGTGGTGGTGGGCGTGCATACGCCGGAGTACGACTACGAGCACGATGTGGGCACCCTGCGAAACAAGGTGGCAGGGCTGGGTATCGGTTACCCGGTGGCGGTGGACAACGACCATAAGGTGTGGAATGCCTGGGGCAACCAGTTCTGGCCGGCGCATTACTTTGTCGACCGTAAGGGGCAGGTGCGCCATGTGCACTTTGGCGAGGGGGATTATGGCGGGCAGGAACAAGTGATACAGGCGTTGCTGGATGAGCGCGGGTGATTCGCCTGTACCGGCCTCTTCGAGGCGTCGAACCGCCGCGAAGAAGCCAACACTTTTCTATCAGGTGAAACTGGCAAAGTGCGCCTGCATCCGCGCCGCATCCGCCTGGCGCCCGCTGAACAGCTCGAACGCCTTTACCGCCTGGAACACCGCCATGTTGCTGCCATCCAGCGTGCGGCAACCCAAAGCCCGAGCCGCACGCAGCAGTTCGGTCTCCAGCGGGAAGTAGATGATTTCCGCAACCCATAATCCCGCATGCAGCAGCTCGACCGGCAGCGGTGTGCCTGGCAGCTTGGCCATGCCGACCGGCGTGGTGTTGACCAGCCCGTCCGCCTCGGCCACGGCTGCGGCCAGGTCGGTGCCGAGCACGGCACGGCCAGCGCCGAAATGGCCATTCAGGTTGTCTACCAAGGCCTGCGCGCGGGCCGCATCCACTTCGAACAGCACCAATTGCTCGACCCCTTCACCCAGCAGGGCGTGGGCCACGGCCGAACCGGCGCCACCGGCACCCATCTGTACCACCTGGCGTCGAGCCACGTCGGGCAGGCCGCGGCGCAAGCCTTCGGCAAAGCCCAGGCAGTCGGTGTTATGGCCAACGCGTTTGCCGTCCTTCAGCACCACGGTATTCACCGCGCCGATGCCACGGGCTTCGTCCGACAGTTCGTCGAGCAGTGGCAGGATCGACTGCTTGAACGGGTAGGTGATGTTCAGCCCGGTGAAGCCTGTGTGTTGCGCGGCGTCGAGCAGGCCGGGCAGGGCGCTGTCCTCCAGTTGCAGCTGGTCGGCATCAATCAGCCGGTACAGGTAGCGCAGGGCCTGGGCGTCACCTTCGTGTTCGTGCAAGGCAGGGGTACGCGACAACTGGATGCCGCGGCCGATCAGGCCGGCGAGGATGGCGTGCTGGCTCATGCCGTGCGCTCCTGGAACATTTCGGCAAAGTGGCTGAGGGCCATGCGGTAGCCATGGCTGCCCAGACCGCAGATCACGCCCACGGCGATGGACGATACGAATGAGAGGTGGCGGAACGGCTCGCGCTTGTGCACGTTGGACAAGTGCACTTCGATGACTGGCACTTCGCTGGCCACCAAGGCGTCGCGGATGGCCACCGAGGTGTGGGTCCAGGCGCCGGGGTTGATCACGATACCGGCACAACGGCCGCGGGCGGCGTGGATCCAGTCGATCAGTTCGCCTTCGTGGTTGGTTTGGCGGAATTCGATTTCCAGGCCGTTGGCATGGGCAGTATCGGCACAACTCTGGGCCAGGTCAGCAAGGGTTTCGCGGCCGTATTGGGCAGGCTCGCGGGTACCCAGCATGTTCAGGTTGGGGCCGTTGAGCACGAGAATAAGGGGCTTCATGACGAGCATCGCTTTGTTGTTGTTGGATGCATCTAGTTTTGTACCGCCTGGTTAGTTTAGTCAATTGCACTAAAACGCTGCGCCCGGAAAGTGGGCGATTATCGAACCCTCAGCATGTACATACCCCCTGTAGGAGCAGCCTTGTGCTGCGAAGAGGCCGGCAATGCCATTACATCTGCTGTGGCATTGCCGGCCTCTTCGCAGCACAAGGCTGCTCCTGCAAAGAGAAATGCAGCTGGATTACAGAATTGTAATTTTCCCGCCACCACCTCGATAACCACGGCTTCCTACAGTGCTTCGCCTACACGCGTCGACGAGGAATCTGTTCGTGCCCATCCCCCGCAAGATCGCCTTGCTCTGTCTGGTGCTGGCCAGTGCCAGCAGCGCCCAGGCCAGTCAGAGCCTGAGCCTGCCCCAGGCGCTCGCCGCCGCCTTTGCGCAAAACCCGGAGCTGGCCGCAGCCGGCCGGGAAATCGGCATTGCCGACGGCGAGCGGCGTCAGGCCGGGTTGATCCCCAACCCAGAGCTCTCCTGGGAGGTCGAGGACACCCGCCGCGACACCAGCACCACCACCGTCACCCTCAGCCAGCCGCTGGAACTGGGCGGCAAGCGCGGCGCACGTATTGCCGTGGCCGGTACCGGCCAGGCCATTGCCCAGCTTGGCCTGGAGCGCCAGCGCAATGGCCTGCGTGCCGATGTGGTGCAGGCGTTTCACGCCGCCTTGCGCGCGCAGACTGCGCTGGAGCTGGCGCAGCAATCACAGGCATTGACCGAGCGCGGGCTGCGCGTGGTGCAGGGGCGGGTGACCGCTGGCCAGTCCTCGCCCGTGGAGGCAACCCGTGCCCAGGTGCAACTGGCCCAGGCCCAGGCTGAAGTGCGCCGCGCGCAGACCCAGCGCAGTGTGGCCTACCAGGCTCTGGCACGCCTGACCGGTAGCCCGTTGGCAAGCTTCGACCCGTTGCAGGCCGCCAACCTTTCGCCTGGCATGGCGCCCAGTGCCGACGCCTTGCTCGACCGTGTCGAGCAAACGGTCGAATGGCGTCTGGCTGCTGCCCAGGTCGAGCGCGGAGACGCGTCGCTGGGGTCGGAAAAAGCTCAGCGTATTCCCGACCTCACCGTCAGCCTCGGTAGCCAGTACAGCCGCGAGGACCGCGAGCGCGTGAATGTAGTTGGCCTGTCCATGCCATTGCCACTGTTCGACCGCAACCAGGGCAACGTGCTGGCGGCTGCACGCCGTGCCGACCAGGCGCGTGACTTGCGTAACGCCGTGGAGCTGCGCCTGCGTAGCGAAACCCGCAGCGCCGTCAGCCAGTGGCACACGGCGATGGAGGAGGTGGATGCCTACGACCGCACCATCCTGCCCTCTGCGCAACAGGCCGTGGACACCGCCACCCGTGGTTTTGAAATGGGCAAGTTCGCGTTCCTCGATGTACTCGACGCCCAGCGCACGCTGATCGAGGCCCGCGGGCTGTACCTGGAAGCTTTGGCTGCGGCGACCGACGCGCGGGCGCAGGTCGAGCGGATCTATGGCGACCTCGATGACCTGAGCACCCCCTTGAACAGCAGGAGCAACAATGACTAACCCACGCAAAGTAGCCCTTCTGGTCGCCGCCATCGCCGCGCTCGGCCTGGGCGGGCTGGCTTGGACCGGCAACCTCGGCCAGGCGTCGAATGCGCAGGCCCGGCACGACGACCATGGCGAAAACAGCCACGGCCATGGTTCCGAGAAGGCGGCCGAAGGCCATGCCGAGGAAGGGCACGGCGAAGAAGAGGGCCAGTTGCACCTGTCCATCGCCCAGATCGAGGCCGCCGGTGTGCAGCTGGCTGCCGCCGGCCCTCGTGAGTTGGGCACCGCCTTCAGCTTCCCGGGGGAAATCCGCTTCGACGAAGACCGCACTGCTCACGTGGTGCCGCGTGTACCCGGCGTGGTCGAGGCGGTGCAAGCCGAACTGGGCCAGCCGGTCAAGCGTGGCCAGGTACTGGCGGTGATCGCCAGCCAGCAGATTTCCGACCTGCGCAGCGAGCAACAGGCCGCCCAGCGCCGCCTTGAGCTGGCGCGCCTGACCTTCCAGCGCGAACAGCAGCTGTGGCAGGAACGCATCAGCGCCGAGCAGGATTACCTGCAGGCGCGCCAGGTACTGCAGGAGGCCGAGATTGCCTTGGCCAACGCCCGGCAGAAGGTCGCCGCCGTAGGCCCGGCCGGCGCTGGCAACCGCTATGAGCTGCGCGCACCGTTCGATGCAGTCGTGGTGGAAAAGCACCTGACTGTGGGCGAGGTGGTCGACGAGACCAGCAACGCTTTTACCTTGTCTGACCTGAGCCGGGTCTGGGCCACCTTCGCCGTGGCCCCGCGTGACCTGGACAAGGTGGTGACCGGCCGCAATGTCACGGTCAGCGCGCCGGACCTGGGCGCTCAGGTCGAAGGCAAGGTCAACTACGTCGGCAGCCTGCTCGGCGAGCAGAACCGCGCCGCCACGGTCCGCGCCACCCTGGCCAACCCCAACGGCGCCTGGCGCCCCGGGCTGTTCGTCAATATCGCGGTCAGCGTCGAGCGCTTCAATGCCGCCGTTGTGGTGCCGGAGAGCGCCCTGCAAAGCTGGGAAGAACAGACTGTTGTGTTTGCCCGCACCGAGGAAGGCTTCGAAGCCCGCCCGGTGAAGGCCGGCCGCCGCGACGCCGGCCATGTGGAAATTACCAGCGGCCTGGCGGCCGGTACCCAGGTGGCCGCCGCCGGCAGCTTTGTCCTCAAGTCGGAACTGGGCAAGGGCTCGGCCGAGCATAGCCATTGATCACGGGGACACCTGCATGTTCGAACGCCTGATCCAATTTGCCATCGAGCAGCGCCTGGTGGTGATGCTGGCCGTGGTCCTGATGGCCGCGGTGGGTATCCACAGCTACCAGAAACTGCCGATCGACGCTGTACCGGACATCACCAACGTCCAAGTGCAGATCAACACCGCCGCGCCTGGCTACTCGCCGCTGGAGACCGAGCAGCGCATCACCTTCGCCATCGAGACCGCCATGGCCGGCCTGCCAGGGCTGAAGCAGACCCGCTCGCTGTCGCGTTCGGGCCTGTCGCAGGTCACGGTGATTTTCGATGACGGCACCGACCTGTTCTTCGCCCGCCAGTTGGTCAACGAGCGCCTGCAAGTGGCCCGTGAGCAATTGCCCGAAGGCATAGAAGCGGGCATGGGGCCGATCTCCACCGGGCTGGGCGAAATCTTCCTGTGGACCGTGGAGGCCGAACAGGGCGCACTCAAAGAGGATGGCACCCCGTACACCCTGACCGACCTGCGGGTAATCCAGGACTGGATCATCAAGCCGCAGTTGCGCAATGTACCGGGGGTGGCCGAAGTGAACAGCATCGGTGGCCATGCCAAGCAGTACCTGATTGCACCGGAGCCCAAGCGGCTGGCGGCCTACAAGCTCACCCTCAACGACCTGATCGCGGCCCTGGAGCGTAACAACGGTAACGTTGGCGCCGGTTACATCGAACGCAATGGCGAGCAGTTGCTGATCCGGGCACCGGGCCAGGTGACCTCGGCCGAAGACATCGCCAATATCGTCATTTCCAGTGTTGATGGCACGCCGATTCGCGTCAGCCATGTGGCCGAGGTTGGCCTGGGCGAAGAGCTGCGCTCAGGCGCGGCCACCGAAAACGGTCGGGAAGTGGTGCTGGGCACGGTATTCATGCTGGTTGGCGAGAACAGCCGCACAGTGTCCCAGGCCGTTGCCGCCAAACTGGTCGAGATCAACCGCAACCTGCCCAAGGGTGTGGTAGCGGTGACCGTGTATGACCGCACCAACCTGGTGGAAAAAGCCATCGCCACGGTGAAGAAGAACCTGATCGAAGGCGCGATTCTGGTCATCGCCGTGCTGTTCCTGTTCCTGGGCAACATCCGCGCCGCACTGATCACCGCCATGGTCATCCCGCTGTCGATGCTGTTCACCTTCACCGGCATGTTCAGCAACAAGGTCAGCGCCAACCTGATGAGCCTGGGGGCACTGGACTTTGGCATCATCGTCGACGGCGCCGTGGTTATCGTGGAAAACGCCATCCGCCGCCTGGCCCATGCACAGCAACGCCACGGCCGCATGCTGACCCGCAGCGAGCGCTTCCATGAAGTGTTCGCCGCCGCCCGCGAGGCGCGTCGGCCACTGATCTACGGGCAGTTGATCATCATGGTGGTGTACCTGCCGATCTTTGCCCTGACCGGGGTCGAGGGCAAGATGTTCCACCCCATGGCCTTTACCGTGGTCATGGCCCTGCTCGGCGCCATGATCCTTTCGGTCACGTTCGTGCCGGCGGCCATCGCCCTGTTCGTCACCGGCAAGGTCAAGGAGGAGGAAGGCCTGGTGATGCGCACGGCGCGTCAGCGCTATGCCCCGGTGCTGGCCTGGGTGCTGGGCCGGCGCAAGCTGGCGTTTGCCGCCGCGGCTAGCTTGGTGGTGCTGTCCGGGGTCATGGCCAGCCGCATGGGCAGCGAGTTCATCCCCAGCCTCAGCGAGGGCGACTTTGCCTTGCAGGCCCTGCGCGTACCGGGTACCAGCCTGTCGCAGTCGGTCGACATGCAGCAGCGCCTGGAGCAGGCGATCATCGCCCAGGTGCCGGAAGTGGAGCGGGTGTTCGCCCGTACCGGTACTGCCGAGATCGCCTCCGACCCGATGCCACCGAACATCTCCGACGCCTATGTGATGTTGCGCCCGCGCGAGCAGTGGGTAGACCCCGGCAAGCCGCGTGACGAACTGATCGCCGAGGTACAACGTGCTGCCGCCAGCGTGCCGGGCAGCAACTACGAGCTGTCGCAGCCGATACAGTTGCGCTTCAACGAGCTGATTTCCGGGGTGCGCAGCGATGTGGCGGTGAAGTTGTTCGGTGATGACATGGATGTGCTCAACCGCACCGCCGCGCAGATCGCCAGCAGCCTGCAGGGGGTAGCGGGTGCGTCCGAGGTGAAGGTCGAGCAGACCAGCGGCCTGCCGGTGCTGACCATCGACATCGACCGCGACAAGGCGGCTCGCCATGGCCTGAACGTGGGCGACGTGCAGGACGCCATCGCCATTGCCGTGGGTGGCCGCACCGCGGGCACGCTGTATGAAGGTGACCGGCGCTTCGACATGGTGGTGCGCTTGCCGGAAACCTTGCGCACGGATGTGGGCGGGCTTTCCAGCCTGCTGATTCCGGTACCGGCCAGTGCTGCAGTGGGCGCTGCGCAAATCGGCTTTATCCCGCTGTCGCAGGTGGCCACGTTGAACCTGCAACTGGGGCCTAACCAGGTCAGCCGCGAGGATGGCAAGCGGGTGGTGGTGGTCAGTGCCAACGTACGGGGGCGTGACCTGGGCTCGTTCGTGGAGGATGCCGAGCAGACTCTGATCCAGCAGGTGCAGATTCCGCCGGGTTACTGGACGCGCTGGGGTGGCCAGTTCGAACAGCTGCAATCGGCAACCGAGCGCCTGCAGGTGGTGGTGCCGGTGGCCTTGCTGCTGGTCATGGCACTGCTGCTGATGATGTTCAACAACCTCAGGGACGGCCTGCTGGTGTTCACCGGGATTCCGTTTGCCCTGACTGGCGGGGTGCTGGCGCTGTGGCTGCGGGATATTCCGTTGTCCATTTCAGCGGGCGTGGGGTTCATTGCCTTGTCGGGGGTGGCGGTGCTGAACGGGCTGGTGATGATCGCCTTTATCCGTAGCCTGCGCGAAGAAGGGCGCCCGTTGCGGGTGGCGGTGGAGGAGGGCGCGCTGACGCGCTTGCGGCCGGTGCTGATGACGGCGCTGGTGGCTTCGCTGGGGTTCATTCCGATGGCGTTGGCGACGGGGACCGGGGCTGAGGTGCAGCGGCCGTTGGCGACGGTGGTGATTGGCGGGATCTTGTCTTCTACCGCGTTGACGTTGCTGGTGTTGCCGGCGTTGTATCAGTGGGCGTACCGGCGCGAAGAGGCGCAGGAGGGCTGATAACTCGGGGCCGCTTTGCGGCCCTTTCGCGGCACAAGGCCGCTCCTACAGGGTCCGCGTCATCCCCTGGCTGACACGGTCCCTGTAGGAGCGGCCTTGTGCCGCGAAAGGGCTGCAAAGCAGCCCCAAAAATCTCAGACGGTACTTCGGACTCCAGCCCGTACAGCGTCCGAGCCCACCTCATCATGCAACGAAATCCGCGAAGTCTCCGGCAACGCCAACCCACCCACCAACGCCACCAGCGCAATCACCACCAGGTAAAACGCCGGTGCCAGGCTGCTGCCGGTCTGCCCGATCAGCCAGGTCGCCACCAGCGGCGCGGTACCGCCAAAAAGGGTATAGGCCACGTTGTAGGTAATCGCCGAAGCGGTATAGCGGGTGCGGGTGGGGAAGCTCTCCGACAGCAGCGCTGCGGTCACCACGCCACTGCACAAGGCCCCCACCGCCAGCAGGATCACCCCCAGCAGTGCGCCGGACATCGAGCCCGAGCTGGCCAGCCAGTACGCCGGGAACACGCACATCATCACCCACAGGCAGGTAAAGCCAATGGTCTTGCGCCGCCCCACCCGGTCCGAGAATGCCCCGGCCAGTGGGCAGCCGACAGCGGCGAACAGCAGCGCCACGGTGGTTACCAGCAGCGACTGCGCGCGGGTCAGGTTGCCCACCAGTTGGAGGTACGTGGCGAAGTAGGTGGTGAACATATAGAACGACAGCGCGGTCAGCGAGATGAAAGCCCCCAGGTTGCGAATGACCCGGCCATGGTGACGCAGGGTGTGTTTGAGCGGCGAATGCTCATGCTCCTTGCCTTGGGCGACGGCTTCGCGAAAGGCCGGGGTTTCTTCCATGCGCCAGCGCAGGTACAGGCCAACCAACCCCAGCGGTGCGGCGATCAGGAACGGAACGCGCCAGCCCCAGGCATTCATCGCCTCGGCCGACAGGCTGGCTTCCAGCCCATAGGCGATCACGGCGGCGCAGGCGAAGGCGGAAAAGGTCGAGACCGGCACGAAGCTGCCGTAGAAGGCACGCCTGTCGTTGGGCGCGTGCTCCATCAGGTAGGCGCAGGCCCCCGCGTACTCGCCACCGGCAGAAAACCCTTGCAAGCAGCGCGCCAGGGTCAGCAGCACGGGGGCTGCCAGGCCGATGCTGGCGTAGGTCGGCAGCAGGCCGATCAGGGTGGTGGAGCCGGCCATCAAGAGGATGGTCAGCGACAGGATGCGCTTGCGCCCCAGGCGGTCGCCCAGCGCGCCGAACACGATGCCGCCCAGCGGGCGAAGGGCGAAGGCCACGGCGAACACCGCGAACGTCTTGAGCAAAGCCACGCTGGCGTCTTCGCTGGCAAAGAACTGGCTGGCGATCAGTGTGGCGAGAAAGCCATACACGGCGAAGTCGAACCATTCGACGAAATTGCCGATGGCCGAGGCGGCGATCACCCTGCGCAGGGTGGCGGGGGATACCTCATGAGGTGCGGACATGCGGGTGCTCTCCGGTTCCATTGGCAGCCATGATGAAAGTGGCACGGTCGGGCCGCGCCATCATTGTTGTGCTTGCCAGTAGATAACCGGGCGCAGGCCGGTGCTTTGTCGAGGGCGACCTCGGGATACCTGATTCAACCGCTGTTGCGGTTTACAGCCGGCCCACCTTCCAGGGGGCGTATTCCATTTCACTGTAACCCTTGGCCCGGCCGTGCTCGTCGGCGCTGAAGCCTGGTAGCTTGCTCAGGTCAAGCGCCATGCAGCGGCTGTTGACTTCGGCCTGCAGCTTGCCATCGAGACGAAAGTCATCCGGCCGGTTCGGGTGGGGATAGATCTGCACCAGGCAGCCTTGGACCTTGCCCTGCGCATTCGCATCATAGTAGAGCGAGGCCCTGCCGATGCTGTCCACCGGCAGGTCGCGGAACAGGTGCTGCCAGAAAAATTCACGTTGTGCATTGGCTTTGCGCCGCGGCGTTTCAGGCGCCTGGGCCGCAGCGGGCAGCACCACGAACAGGGGCGCACGTACTTCCACCGTGCCGTCTTCGTCGCGCAGCGACTTGGGCACCACGGGGTAGATGGTCTTCCAGCATTGCGCCTCGACTACGCTGGCCAACGCCTTGAAGTCCGAGCGGGGCAGGTCGGCAGGCAGCACGGTTTCATACTTGATCGGTGCCTTGCTGGCTTTGCAACTGACGGGCGCGGAATGCTGGTCGAGTTTGACATCCAGCATGACCACGCCGATCTGCTTGTCCGTGTCTGCTGTCGCGATGCCCAGCTTCAGGGCTTGTTGCATGTCGCTGACGAATGTCTGGCGCGCCTGCTTGTCCGCCTCGGAGGCAGGCCGGCTTTGGCAACCCGCCAAGGCGATGAGTGCGGTAGCCACGAGTGCCGGAGACAACGATCTGAACACAGAACCTTCCTTGATGTGATTGAGCCGGCCCTCATGCCGGCGGTGACAAGAAATTATCACGCGAAATGCGTGAGGACTGTGTGTGGTTTTTGTGGAGAAATGTGGGACCGACTATTTTCCACCATCACCCAAGCTACCACTCACCCGGTAGGAGCAGCCTTGTGCTGCGAAGAGGCCATTGCAGCACAAGGTGATATTTAGCCCTTCCGGCCTCTTCGCAGCACAAGGCTGCTCCTACAGGTGTTGGGCCCGCTGCCGGGAGTGGGTAACCGAGCTGAAGGTTAGAAGCGCATGTCCAGTGCCAGTTCGAAGGTGCGCGGCGGCCCCATGTAGTACTGGCTGTTGTAGGCCTGCTTGGCATATACCTCATCGGTCAGGTTGCGCACCCGCCCGGTCAGCGTGGTGTGTTCATCCAGCCGGTAGCGGGCGAACGCGCCGAACAGGGTGTAGGCCGGGGCCTTGAGGCTGTTGGCGTTGTCGGCATACACCGAGCCCACGTAGCGCCCGTCCGCGCCCACCGACCATGCCGGCGACAGGCTGTAGGTCAGCCACAGGTTGGCGACGTTGGCCGGCACGTTGGTCGGCGCATTACCCTTGCGTGACACCGATTTGCCGTTGACCGCCTCGTTGAACTCATCGTACTGCGCATCGACATAGGCATAGTTGGCCTCGGCCAGCAGTTTCGGCGTTACCTGCAAGCGCCCGGACAGTTCGACGCCGCGTGAGGTCTGCTGCCCGGCCTGGACTGTGAGGTTGGCGTCGTTCGAGTCGCGCACGGCAAAGTCCTTGCGCACGATCTGGTACAGCGCCAGCGTGGCCGCACCGCGCCCGTCGAGGAAGTCGAACTTGCTGCCCACTTCCCACTGCTCGCCCTTGGACAGGTCGAACAGCCCGACGTTGGAGTAGGTCGCCGCTGCCAGCGAACCGGCCGGTAAATCGGCCGAAGAGCTGTACTGCACGTACACGCTGGCCGAAGGTGTCAACGCATAGGTCAGGCCGATGCGCCCGGACAGCGGTTCCCAGCGTCGTTCGAAATAGGCTGGCGAGGTGGGCGTTACCGCGCCGTAGTTGGTCACTTCCATGTCCAGGTAGTCGTAGCGCAGGGCGGTCAGCAGGGCCAGGCGCTCGGTCAGCTGCAAGCGGTTTTCGGCGAACACTGCGCGGTTGATGACCTCGTGGTGGCGTTGCTTGGTCAGGCCGGCATTCACCCCGGGGATGTCATCGAAGCTGCCGGGGTCGAACTGCTCGGCGTCGACCACGTCGCTCCAGCTGCTGGAGGTGGGGTAGAGGGTCTGGCGCATGCGCGAGTACTCCAGCCCCAGCGACCATTGGCTGGCCAGGCCGAGCAGCTGGTTATCGTGGCGCAGCTCGATGCGGTCGCCCAGCAGGTTCTGGTCGTGGCGCTGCAGGTAAGGGCTGCTGCGCTGCACCTTGCCATCGCTGGTATAGGCGTAGCGTTCAAGGTTGCGGTAATCGCGCTGGGCGTTGTAGTGGTACAGGGTGTTCTGCACGCTGGTGCTGTCGCTGATCTGGTAGTCGAGGATCGAGCGTAGCCAGCGCACCCGTTGCTCATAGCGGCCGTCGGCTACGTTGTAGTTTTCGAAGCGGCGGCTGTTGTCGATCTTCATCGTGCTGCGCCCGGGCAGGATCGGTGAGCCCCAGTAGGGGCTGTCTTCGCGGTCTTCCTGATACTCCAGCGCCAGGGTGTGGGTGAGGTTGGGTGCCAGGTCGCTGAGCAGCGAAAAGGCCAGGCTGTCGGTGTGCCGTTCGTTGCGGTCGACGAAGCCGTTGCCATGCCCGCGGCTGAAGTCCAGACGCGCGAAATGGCGGGCATCGGCGGGGTTGCTGGCCAGCGCCTGGTTGATACCGAATGCCACCTCGCTGTCGTCGAAACTGCCATAGCGGATACGCCCGTCAATGATCTGCTGGTCGCGGCTGGCGAGCTTGGTGATGTAGTTGATCGAACCGCCCACTGCGCCCGCGCCATGCAGGAACGAAGACGGCCCTCCAATCAGCTCGACGCGGTCGAGTACCCAGGCGTCCACTGGCCGGGTGGCGCTGCTGTAGCCCAGGTTGATGCCGTTGTACAACTGGGTGACCTGGTTCTGGGTAAAGCCGCGATAGGCGACGAAGCCGCCAAAGCCTGGGTTGGCGGAGGCGTTGACACCGGTCATGGCGTTGACCACGTCCTGGCTGTCTTTGGCGCCGCGTTCTTCGATCAGGCGGCGGTCCGAGACGCTGACCGAGGCGGGCGTTTCCCGCGCGGTCAGGCCAAGGCGCGAACCGGTCCGGATCGGCTCGTCCAGCTGCACGCCGCTGGCGGCGTCGCGTTCGCCGTCGATGGTGGTGGCGCCGAGTTCGACAGGGGCGGTTTCAGCGCAGGCAAAGCTGCAGGTGCCCATGAGGAGCACCAGGGAGGTCTTGCGAAGCATGTTTGTGTGTCTTCCACGCAAAGGTCATGGCTGACGGCGAACGCGCGCAAAGGCGCGCCCGGCTGAAGTCAGGCGAAATGAAGTACGGCTGCGGGGGAGACGGCGGGGGAGGCGCGGGGGTTGAGGGCGGGGCGTTGGTAGCGCGGCGGCGGTTGTGCCCAGCTGCGCACCACGATGGGCGAGGTGGCCACGACTTGCGCCGGTGTGAACGACCAGCCGCCGCTGCTGAGCGGTACGGCCAGGCCAAACGAGGAGCACACCGGGCAGTCGAGCTGGGCCATGTGCTGGTCACCGCCGGCACCGTCCAGGTCGATGGCCACGCCGTGTTCGCTGTTGACCGAGCAGAAGCCGCCTTCAAGGCCGGCCAGGCGCAGGCCACCCATCTGGCCATGGTGCAGGCCGCACAGCAACAGGCTGAACAGGACGCTGGCATAGAGCGTCCAGGCAGTCAGCGTGCGAGTGTGCCGGGTGGTTTTCATGGCGGCGAATCTACCACCCTGATGAACGGTCGGGTAGTGCTTTTACTGCAAGTTTCCGGGGCGCAGAGCGCTCCCCGTTCTGTCAGGCCGCCCGCTCCAGCGCATCCAGCAAATCGACAAACTCCATCGCCAGCTTGTGCCGTGGCGCCAGGTGCACCAACGGCACTGACGCCTGGTGCGATTCACGCATCTTGATCGAATTGCTCAGGTACACCGGCAGCACCGGCAGGCCTTCGCTGCGCAACTGGTCGACCAGGGTCTGGTGCAGGGCGGTGCGCCCGGCGAACTGGTTGACCACCACACCTTCTACCTGCAACGCCGGGTTGTGGTCCTGGCGCAGTTCCTCGACCTCGGCCATGACACTGTGCAGGGCTTGACGCGAGAAGCTGTCGCAGTCGAACGGGATCAGCAGGCGCTCTGCCGCAACAAGCGCGCTGAAGGTGTAGAAATTGAGGGCCGGCGGGGTGTCGATGTAGATCCGCTCGTAATCCTCGCCCAGTTCCACCAGCAACTTGCGCAGCTTGTTGATCTTGAACTTGCTCTCCAGCTTGCTTTGCAGGTCGCTGAGGTCGGGGCTGGCGGTGACCAGGTGCAGGTTGCTGTAGCGGGTTTCGGTGATCGCCACCCGGTGCTTCTTGCCAGCCGCCGTGACCGGTGACAGGGTCTGGCGGAAGAAATCGGCGATGCCGGCAGGAATGGCGTCGTTGACCAGGCCGGTCAGGTAGTAAGTGGCATTGGCTTGCGGGTCGAGGTCGACCAGCAAGGTCCGATACCCCTCGGCGGCACTGGCAGCGGCGAGGTTGCAGGCGATGCTGGACTTGCCGACGCCACCTTTCTGATTGAAAACCACACGACGCATGAGACGCTCATCCATGAAATGAAAATGTCAGGTTGTGGTCAATCCTATGACCGGAACACGACAGTTTTATGACAAAGATTGTTACAACAATCACTTTCATCGTTGGCTGTACCTGCGCAGAGGCGGGTTCAGGCAATAGCTACCCGGTTACGCCCCTCCTGCTTGGCCTGGTAAAGCGCCCGGTCCGCCTCGCTCAATGCGTCCATGGGCCCGCTGCCAGCCTCGCCATCCCAGCGTGCCACCCCCAGCGAAACCGTCACCGCGCCCACCGGCTGCACGGGCGTATCCTGCACCGTGACCCGCAGCCGCTCGGCCACCACGGCGGCCACGTCCAGGCTGGCCCCCGGCAGCAGCATCAAGAATTCCTCGCCGCCGGTGCGGCACAGCAGGTCGCCCTCGCGGCAGCAGCGGCGCATCAGCTCTGCCAGGCGGCGCAGTACCTGGTCGCCGACCTCGTGCCCATGGTTGTCATTGACCTGTTTGAAATGGTCGATGTCCAGCACGATGGCGGCAAAGGCCCGGCCTTCGGCTTCCAGCAATGACAGGCTGAATTCCAGGCTGCGGCGGTTGCCCAGGCCGGTCAGCGGGTCGGTCTGGGCGTCGCGGTTGAGCCGGCCGATGCGCTCCTGCAGCAGGTTCAGCCCGATCAACAGGGCGCGCTTGAGTTCGGCTGCCTCGAAGTACCAGGCCCGCACGCGATGCAAGCGCTCGGCGGTGCCAGCACGGTCCATCGCTCGGGCACCGGCAGCCAGTTGCCACAGCGGCCGGGCGATGGTCATGGCCAGCCACCACAGCAGCAGGCAGCCCACCAGCGCCAGGGGCGCAGAAGTGCCCACCACGCTGAGGATCAGGTGGTTCAGTGGCATCACCGTCTGCGTCAGCGGTTGCTGCGCCACCACCCCCCAGCCGGCGCTGGGCACAGTGGCAAACCCGGCGAGCATTTCCACACCCTGGCTGTTGGTCAGTTGCCGGGTACCGTTGTTTAGGGTCGCCAGCTGGTCGATCAGCGCATTGCCCTCCACCACTGTGCCGACCCGTTCGCTATCGGGGTGATACAGCAGGCGGCGGTTGCGGTCGACCACATACAGGTACGAACCGTCCTTGTAGAAATGTTCGCCCAGCAAGCTGTTGAGGATGTTGCGTTCACGCAGGTACAGGCTGCCACCGACATACCCCATGTAGCGACCGTTGCTGTCGAAAACGGGTTGCGACAGCGCCACCACCAGGTTGTCGGCCGCCGAAAGGTAGGGTGTGGAAACCAGCGGGCGGCGTTCTTGCAATGCTTCCTGAGCGCCGGGCGACTGTACGTGGCTGCCGACCAGGTGCCGTAGCGGGGCAGGGGATACTGCCAGCAGCACGCCGTTGGCATCGATCACGAAGGTGGAGTTGAAGGCCATGCTCTGGCTCAATACACGGTCGGTCTCCACCAGCAGCGCAGCGGCATCGCCCAGCTGCCGGCCTTGTACGCCGGCGCTGAAGGCCAACTGCTGCTGGGCGTTGCCGATGAAGGTTTCGGTGATGCTGGCCAGCTTCATCGCATACACCCGGTTTGCTTCCAGGGCGTGGTCGATCAGCAGCTGGCGCTGCACCCGGTAGCTGGCGAAATAGCTGGCGCACAGCATGACCAGGGCGGTGAGGGCGCAGAGCACCAGAATGAGTGTGCGTAGATCCAGGCGCAATCCGTGCTTGGCGTGTGGCAATCCTGACCTCGGGTGATTGAAAGTAGCGACGACCTTTCGCGCTAGGGGGGATGGGGCGCCGTGTTCAGGAACCAGGCCTGTCCAGTGCGTTCAGCTCGTCTTCCACCTGCTGCATGCGCCGCTCCACCAGCGCTTGCACCTTGACGTCGCGGGCGGTTTCGCGCATCAGCGCGGTGAGTTTTTCGCTCAGGCGCTTGCCGGCTTCGGTGTCTTCCAGCGCCCTGGCCTTGGCGGGGTCCTGGGTGGCGGCAACGATGGTGGCAAATTCGGCGTCGCTGAAGTTCTTTTCGCTGTACAGCCTGAACAGGTCCTGGCGCTGGTCCTCGACGGTCAGGTACTTGCGCAGTACATCCTGGATGGTGGCCTGCGACAGCTGCGGGTGAGTGCGGCCCAGCAGCGTGGCCATGCGCTCGATGTTGTGGGTGTAGGCATCCTGCAGCGGCAGCTGGGCGAGGATCTGATCTTCGCGGGAGGGCTTCTGGTCGCAGGCGGTGAGGGCGGCAGTCAGCAGCAGGGGCAACAGCAACTTCTGGAAGCGAGGCATGGCGTGGCCTGGTCGGGCAGTGAAGACTGCCGATTATACCGATGTCCGCCTGGCCACGACGAGCTTTGTGATTTGCCTTGAACGGCGCGCTGAGGTAGAACCGTGCCCTCCAACCACTGCCAGCAGCCCCATGCCGAACTGGACCCTGCAACCTGTGGCGCGCGTCGCCATTGCCGAAGTCGTGGCGTTTGTCGATAACGCTCGCCGCGAGATGTTCCCGATGCTTGCGAAGGCGCCATTGCCGCACGACCTTGCGCATTTTGCCGACACCTACCTGGACGGCGCGGGATGCTTTCTTGAGGCCCGTGATGACGGGCGGCTGGTCGCGGTGATCGGCTACGTGCCCTATGACCACCGCTTTGCCCAGCTTGATTATCACGCTGAGCGGGTAGTCGAAGTGGTACGCCTGTTCGTGCTGCCGGCCTACCGCCGGCATGGCCTGGCTGCCGCGTTGTTCGGCGCGTTGCGCGAGCGGGCGGAGCAGGCAGGCATCGGCTGCCTGTACCTGCATACGCATCCGTTTCTGCCGGGTGCAATTGCGTTCTGGGAGCGGCAAGGGTTCGCGGTGGTGGATGTGGAGCAAGACCCGGTCTGGCAGACCACGCACATGCACTTGCGATTGCCCTGACCTGTGGGAAATCGCCTACAACGGCGCCTTTGGCGTGATCCACGTGTTCATTTCAAAACCGGCCCGGCTTGCTTACCTTCCCCTGTGCACGGCTTGCTCACTGCACCCGAGGGAGACTCACGATGCCATACATGGCCCTGTACAAACTCAAGCTGCTGGACGAATTTGAAGAGCGTATTGACCGGTGGACCTTTGCGGATTTTGAAAAAAGGCTGATAGAACTGTGGCGGGGGGCGACCTACCATGACGCCAAGGGCATCATCAATGCGGCGCACAAGGAACGCCGTTGGCCGAGGGTGGTGAAGCGGTATCTGCTGACCAATTACAAGGTTTTTGGAAACGTCAGTTCAGAGCTGGAACGGGCGTTGGCCGAGGTGCTGGTCGCGATGAATGAACAGGAGCGGATGGAGTGGGGGTTGTTGCCTGCGGGTAGCTCGCTCGCATGATGGAGCCTGGGTGGCTCCTACAGGCGTCGCGCAGTCCGGGCTTTTCGCGATCCCTGTAGGAGCGGCCTTGCGTCGCGATGGGCTGCAAAGCAGCCCCAGGCTCCATCAGGCAACTCGGTCTATCAGAACCCCCCGGACAACGGCCACTCCACCGCCAACCGTATCTGGTCCCCGTCCAGCTCAGCCTGCGCTGTGTTCCCACGGTGCACGTTATGCCTCACCGAGAACGTCGTCCCCTTGGCCTTGCCGCTCTGCACCACATACCGCGCCTCCAGGTCGCGCTCCCAATGCTTGCCACCCTTGCCATACCCCAGGTACGCATACCCGCCATTGGGGTCGACATGCGTGCCGTCGATATCGAACCCCCGCACATACAACGCCGTCAGGTTCAAACCCGGCACCCCATAGGCCCCCATGCTCAGGTCATAGCGTGCCTGCCAGGACTTCTCGTTCGGTGCGTTGAAGTCCGACATCTGCACGGCGTTGGCAATGAAGATTGCCCCTCGCGTCACGTAGTCGAACGGGGTGTTGCCGTCGACCTGCTGCCAGCCAAGGCTGAAACCGTGCGGCCCCTGGCTGTAGCGCGAGACCAGGCTCCAGGTGGTGTTGTCGATGCGCCCGGACAGCGCCTTGCCAGTGTCTGTGGTGCGGTACAGGTTGAGGTCCAGGCTGATGCTGCGTCGGTCATCCAGCGCATGGCTGAGGGTACTGCCCAGGTAGTGCTGGTTCCAGCTGTCTTCGTAGCGCGAGGTGTACAGGCTGCCGCTGAAGGCTGCGCCGGGGTTCCACACTACGCCGGCCAGGTCGAAAATGTTGCCCTGTTTGCCGTTGGAGTAGTTCACCACGAAGCCCTGGTCGTGGCTGGAGGCATTGCGGTCGGTGCTTTCGTTGAAGTGCCCGGCCAGCAGCTTGAGCGTGTCGAACTCGTTGCTGGTGAGGAAGAACCCTGTAGCGGTCTCGGGCAGCAGGCGGCTGTCGGAAGAGCTGAATACCGGGGTCTTGACCCGTTGCTCGCCATAGGAGAGCACGGTATTGGACGCCCGCAACTTCAGCGCTGCCCCTGCACGGCTGTATTCGTTTTTCGGGTGCCCATCGTTATCCACCCCCAGCAGGCGCGCTTTGCCCGTCCGCCCGCCGCCACTGTCGAGTTGCACGCCCAGATAGGCATGGGCATCGACGCCAATACCGATCAGGCCTTGGGTGAAGCCGGACTGAAATGTCCCCATCAAACCGTAGGCCCATTCCTCAGCCTTGCCATTACGTTCGCTGCGCGGTTTGTAGGCATTGCGCGCGGCACTGTTGCGCCCACCGTGCTTGTAGTCGCGTTGGTCGAATACGCTGCGGTTGAGCATGTTCCAGCTGCTGTCTTCGACAAAACCGTTGCTTTGCGACTGGGCGGCGTCGGCCAGGGCAAAGGTCGACAACCCCAGCAACGGCAGCGCCAACAACAGCCGGTTCATCGCGCGGCCTCAAGCTTCTGCAACTGGGCCGCGAAGCGGGCTTGCGCCCGTGCAGGCAGGCTGGCTGGCAATCCGGCAGCCGGCGCATCACCCACCTGGATCAGCATTACCATGCCCATCGCCAGGTGCGGAATGCATTGGATGCCGTATACGCCCGGCACGCTGAAGGTCTGCTCGAACGGCTGGTTCAACTTGCTCTTGAAGGGCTCGGCCCCGGTCGGTAGCAGGCCGGTCACGCTGGCTGCATTGTGCCCGCTCTGGGTGGGCAGAAAGCGCACCGTGTCGCCGGGGGCAATGCGCAGGTGGTCCGGCTCGTACACCATGGCGCCCTCGCTGCCGCGGTTGAGCATTTTCACTTCATGCACCTCGGCCAGTGCGGCGGGGGCAAGCAGGGCGCTGGCAAGCAGCAGGGCGACAGGGCGCAACAGCATCAGTAGAACTTCCTGGTTCAGGGGGCGCGAAAACGCAGGATGCGGGCGCCATCGAAGGGATCGGTGAGGTAACGTGCATGCACGCCGAAGGTGCACAGCAGGCGCTCTGGCGTGAGGACTTCGAACGGTTTGCCGAGGGCGACCAGGCGGCCGTTGTCCAGCACCGCGACGCGGTCGCAGGTGAGTGCCTGGTTGAGGTCGTGCAAGGCCACCAGCGTGGTCACCGGCAAGGCTTGAACCTGCTGCAGCAGGCTTAGCTGGTGCTGAATGTCCAGGTGGTTGGTCGGCTCGTCCAGCAACAGTACCTGTGGCCGTTGCGCCAAGGCGCGGGCGATGTGCACGCGCTGGCGCTCGCCACCCGACAGCGAACCCCACAGGCGTGTGCGCAGGTGCAGGGCGTCGAGGTCAGCCAGGGCCTGCTCGACGATGGCACGGTCCTCTCCAGAGAACGGTGCCAGTGCCGACAACCAAGGCGTACGGCCCAGGGCAACGGCATCGAACACACTGATCGCATCGAGGGTGTCAGCCTGTTGCTCAACCAGCGCCAGGGCCTGTGCAACACGGCGACGGGGCAGCTGTGCCAGCGGTTCGCCCAGCAGTTGCACGCTGCCGCTGGCCGGCTTGCGCAGCCCGGCCAGCAGCTTGAGCAGTGAGGATTTGCCGGAGCCGTTGGGGCCGACAATGCCCAGGGTTTCACCTGCCACAACGTGCAGGTCGATATCGCGCAGCACGGTATTGCCGGCCAGTTGCAGCCCCAGGCCCTGGCAGCTCAGTGGCGCAAGCTGTGCAGCGATCATGACCGTCATGAGTGCCCTCGGCGGCTGACCAGAATCAACGCGAACACCGGTGCACCGATCAGTGCGGTTACCACGCCCACGGGAATCACCTGGCCTGTGATCAAGGTGCGCGAAAGTACGTCGGCGGCAATCAGGAACAGTGCGCCGCCCAGTGCGCTGGCGGGCAACAGGCGGCTGTGCCCGGGGCCGAGCAGCAGGCGCAGGGCATGCGGGATTACCAGCCCGACAAAGCCGATGGCGCCGACGATGGACACCATCACCGCCGTGACCAGTGCCGTGCAACTGATCAGCAGTAACTGGGTGCGCCGCACCGGGATGCCCAGCGATGCAGCCGAATCGGCGCCGAAGGTGAAGGCGTCCAGCGCGCGGCGGTGCAACAGGCACACCACCAGGCCGAACAGCGCCACCGGCACAGCCAGCCACACGGAAGGCCAACGCACGCCGCTGAGATTGCCCAGTAGCCAGAACAGGATGCCGCGTGCCTGTTCGGCGGTGGCCGACTTGGTGATGAGAAAAGCGGTGAGGGCGGTGAACAGTTGCGAGCCGGCGATGCCGGCGAGGATTACCTGCGCGTTGTTGCTGCCTGGGCCGGCCGCGCGGGCCAGTAGCAGCACCAGGGCGAACGCAGCCAACGCACCGATGAAGGCGCCACCGGACATGCTCAGCGCCAGGCTACCGAGGCCCAGCAGGCCGACCAGCACTGCACCGGTCGAGGCGCCGGCCGACAAGCCCAGCAGGTACGGCTCGGCCAGCGGGTTGCGCAGCAGCGCCTGGAGAACCACACCGCAGGTGGCCAGGCCGGCACCGCAGGCTGCCGCGACCAGGGTACGGGTCAGGCGGTAGTTCCAGACGATGCCGGCGTCGATCGGGTCAACCGGGTAGCCGGCCTGCCACAGGTGGTTGGCCAGCACCTGGCCGACCACGCTGGGTGACAGGTTGGTCTCACCGATGGCTGTGCCGGCCAGCAAGGCGGCCAACAGTGCCGCCAAGGCGATTGCGATGCAGGGTAACAGGCGAATCATCACTGGGCCGCTTTACCGCTGGCGAAGGCTGCCGACAAGGTTTGCAGGCCACGGAACAGGCGGATGCCGGCCTGCATGGCGTCGGCGTCGAGGACGATGATGCGGTTGTGCTTCACCGCGTCCATGTTGCGGGTTACCGGGTCGTTGCGCAGGAATTCCAGCTTTTTCTGGTAGTCGTCGGCGGGGAAGCGGCGGCGGTCCATGCGAGCGATGATCAGCCAGGTGGGGTTGGCCTTGGCCAGGGTTTCCCAGCCTACGGTCGGCCACTCCTCGGTGGACTCGACCACATTTCGCACGCCCAACGTGCGCAGCATGAAGTCAGCGACCCCTTGACGGCCCGCCACGTAAGGGTCGATGTCGAGGTCGGCGCTGGAGAACCAGAACAGTGCCGAAGTGGTGGACAGGTCCTTGCCGGCCAGTTGTGCCTTGGCGCTGTCCAGGCGGCCTTTCAGCTCGGCGTTCAACGCAGTGCCTCGGTCCTGCACATCAAAGATCTCGGCCAGCTGGCTGACGCTGTTGTAGATGCTGCTGACCTGAAACGCCTGCAGGCGGGTGCCGTCGGCGCCGACCAGGTTGTCCTTGCCTTCGCAGTCCGAAGGCAGCAAGTAGGTGGGGATCTTCAGTTCATCGAACTGCTCGCGGGTGCCGACCACACCCTGGGCGCCGACCATCCATTCGAACTGCACCGTCACCAGTTGCGGGCGCTTGCCGACCACGGCCTCGAAGCTGGGGTCATTGTCGGCCAGGCGCGGCACCTTGTCGTTCTGCGCCTGGTACTCGGGCAGCACGTTGTTGAACCACAGCGAGGTGCCCGCCAGCTTGTCGCCAAGCCCGAGTGCGTAGAGCATCTCGGTGCCTGCCTGGCCGATGGTGACGGCGCGCTGCGGCGCCTGGGCGAAGGTTTGCGGTTTGCCGCAGTTCTCGACCGTCAGCGGGTAGTGGGTGGCAGCGGCCTGGGCCAGGCCAGTGAGGCCAAGGCCGGCAAGCAGGGTGGCGAAACGGGGCAGCATGCTGGGCGATCTCCTATCGGACAGTTCGGGTGAGGAACGCACGGACAGGCATCGCCGAGCCCCGCTGATGGCAGGGGCAACACTGATGGCCAATCCCGGACACCCCGCCGGTTGGTAAATGTAGGCCGGCAGGTCTCCTGACTGGTGCGTCATGGCCCGGCTCCGGCCTTCCCGGGCGCGTGGCCCAGTGGCATCGATGGAGCAGGCTCGGCACCTACAGTTGCGGGGGCAGTTCCGTTTGGCCCGTATTGACGGGCCTGGGATTCCCTATTAATTCCGTGGTGGAAACCGGCGGCCCGCATGGTAGACCATCGCGCCGCCGGGTGAAAACGCTTTTCAGAAGTACTTCAGCCAGGTGATGTCGCGGCGGCGCGCTTTCAGGCGGGCGAACCCGCGCACCGGCAGGTACAGCGAAACCGCCAGCGCCGCTGCGCCCAGCCACACCGCCGTGATGCCGTCGAAGCCGAAATAGTCGCCATGGTTGAGGCCGAACAGCGCCACGCAGGCCAGGTACAGCAGTTTCAGCACGTACAGGTGCAACAGGTAGAAGAACATCGGTGCTGCGCCAAACACTGCCAGCGCGCTGATCCACCGGGCCTGGCCGGCGCGCTCGAAGGCGCGCAGCAACAGCAGGCCGCAGCCCAGGGTCAGGGCCAGGAACAGCAGTGACGGCGGGTATTTGGTGATGTTGAAGAAGCTCATCACGGTTTGGGTGAGGGTCGGGTAACCGCTCCACGGCGCCTCGCCATAGCCGTTGAACAGGCGCAACAGGACAAAGCCCAGCAACGCAGTCAGCCCAGCCAGCAGCAGGCGCTGCTGGCGTTGGCCGGCTGTGCTGCCACGGGCGAACCAGGGGCCCAGGCCATAGCCCAGGGCGATGACGCCGATCCATGGCAGCACCGGGTAAGACGTGCGCAGGCGCAGGTTTTCGGAGAATTCAAGCCAGCCACGGTCGTGCAGGATGGCCCATGGCACGTGCAGGGCGGACTCCACGCCAAAGTGCAGGCCGTCGAGCAGGTTGTGACCGGCAATGATGACTGCGCCCAGGGCGAGCAGGGCCGCACGTGGCAGCCATACCAGCAGCGACAGGGCGATCATGCTGACGCCGATGGCCCAGATGACTTGCAGGTAGATGACGCTGGGGGGCAGTTGGAAGGTCCAGGCGAAGTTGACCAAAGTGAATTCCAGCACCACCAGGAACAGCCCGCGCTTGAACAGAAACGCCGAGACATCGCCACGGCCCTGGTGTTTTTCGCCATACAGCCAGGCCGACAGGCCGGTCAGCAGGACGAACACTGGCGCGCACAGGTGGGCCAGGGTGCGGCTGAAGAACAGCGACGGCTCTGTGGCGTCGATGGTCATCGGGTCGCTGACCTGTCGGTGCAGGAAGAACGTTTCGCGGACATGGTCCAGAAGCATGAACAGAATCACCAGGCCGCGCAGGGCATCGATGCTCTGCAGGCGCTGGGTGATCAGGGAGGGCGTGGCGCTGGCGCTTGTCATGGAGGGTCGCTGATAGGAATGAATGTCATGTGAAACGTTATCTTATAACTAATTTATTAGAGGTTGGTAGAGTTTTTGTGTTGCCTGGGCCGGCCTCTTCGCAGCGCTAGGCTGCTCCTACCGGTCGGTGGTGACTTGTAGGAGCAGCCTTGTGCTGCGAAGAGACCGTTACAGGCAACTCAGTTCAGAAGGTGTAATCCACCGTCGCAAAGTACGACCGCGGCATCCCCATCAACCACTGCTGCCCACTGAAGGCCGACTGCACATACTCACGATCAAACAGGTTGTTCAACTGCAAGCCCAACTTCACATCCGGCAGCACCTGCCAGGCGATGTTGGCATCGACCACGGTGTACCCGGGGGCGCTCTGGGTATTGGCGGTATCGGCATAACGCTCATCTACGTAGCGCGCACCAATGCCGGCCTCTACCTGCTGGCCGAAGCCTTTGCTCAACCACAGGTTGGCGGTACGCCGTGGCACGTTGGCCGGCCGGTTGCCAGCACGGTCCTGCGCCACGCCGCCGACCATCTCGTCGAAGTCGTCATACCTGGCGCGCACCAGCGACGCGTTGGCCGACACCTGCCACTGATGCGCCAGGGCCAGTTCCAGGGTGGCCTCAAGTCCATCGGACGCCTGCTGCCCAGCCTGCTGCTTCTCGTGGGTGATCGGGTCGTCCACCAGCAGTTTCTTCTTGACGATGTGGTAGGCGGCAAGCGTCCATTCGCCACGGCCGTCCCAGAAGCGCTGCTTGAGGCCTACCTCGGTCTGCTTCGCCTCGGTCAGGTCATAGTGCATCTGGGTGGGGCTGAGGCTGATGAGGTTGTTGACCCCCTCCTGGCTAGTGGAGTACTGCCCGTACAGCGACAGGTCGTCGTTGATGGCGAACACGAGCCCGGCGCGCCAGTTGCCACCTTGCAGGCTGCGGTCGCTGCGGCTGTCGTTGGTCAGGTTGGTGCGGTCGATGTGGTTCTGGTCGCGGCGCACGCCGGTGACCAGCGACAGCCGGTCGCTCAGCTGCAGGCGGTTCTCGGCGAACAGGGCGAAGGTTTGGGTGCTGGACAAGGTTTGCGGGCGCAGCGGCGAGGCGCTGTGGAACCAGCCCGGTTCTGGTTGCCACGGGTCGATGTAGTCGCCGCCCACATCGTTGTAGGGCGCATTGCTGTCGACGTTGAAGCGGACCTTGTTGTATTCCGCGCCGATCACGGTCTTGCTGGCCAGGCCGAACACGCTGTGGTCAAAGGTGAAGGTCTGGCGGTCGCCGAACTGTTCCTGGTTGTGCTTGATTTCCAGGTAGCTGCCGCGCTGCAATTGCTGGCGCTCGGCGTCCCAGCCGTAGTCTTCGGCGTTGCGCCAGTGGCGGCGGCTCTTGATGTAGTACAGCTGGTTGCTCGCGCTGATGTGGTCGTTCAACGTCCAGTCGGTGGTCAGCCGGGTCCACTCATCGACGTAGTGCTGCACGTCGTTCTGCACGTTGTAGTTTTTCTTGCGCAGGCTGCTGCGGTAGTGCCCGTCGATCAGCGGGGTGCCATAGTAGTTGGCAGGCTTTGCATCGCCACGGTCGTGAGCAAGGGTGAAGCTGAGGTCGTCACTGGCATCGAAACGCAGCGCGGCACTCAGGGCCAGGCTGCGCGAAGTGGTGCGGTCGACCCAGCCGTTGCCGGCCTGCTGGTTGAGGGTGAGGCGATAGCTCAGGCGCTCGCTGAGGCTGCCGCCGCTGTCCAGGCCCAGCTGCTGGCGGTCCCACGAGCCGTAGCCCAGGCGCAGGTGGTTGCGCACCTCACCGGCAAACGGTTTTTTCGGGATCACGTTGATCACCGCGCCGGTGGCGCCTTCGCCATGCAGTACCGAAGCCGGGCCGCGAATCACATCGATGCGTTCGACCATCCACGGGTCGACAGGGAACGTCTGGGTGCCGGCACCGGTGTAGAGGCGGGCGCCGTCGAACAGGGTCATCACCGAGCTGTGGCCGGCAAAGCCGCGGGCGGACAGGCCGGTGCCGCCGTCGCCCGGTGAGCCGACGAAGGTGATGCCCGGCGACCGCGTTACCGCATCCTGCACGGTGAGGTTGTTGCGCTGCTGGATCTGCTCGGCGCTGATGCTGCTGGTGCTGGCCGGTGTTTCCAGGGCGCTGAGGCCAAGGCGCGAGCCTGCCGGGGTTGGCGTGGCCAGGTCGATCGCGCGGCTGTCGAGGGTGTCGGTGATGGCCGTGGAGGGCAAGGCCAGGGGCTGCGGGTCACGGTCATCGGCCAGGACCGGCAGGGCGACGGCCAGGCAGGCCGCCAGGGGGTGAAGCTTGAACATACGGGACATGTCGTTCCACTGCTGCAGGAATGAATGGATCCCGGTGGAAAACACGCAAAGGCGAACCATGCAGGCAGGCGCGCGCACGGATTCCGGCCTGCGCCCGCCCACCGCGGGTTGCCAAGTGACGCTCCAGGCCGGTCTCCGGGCTTGCGAGGGGCATGACACCTTCACCTTCCCATGCATGTGCACAGTGGTATCTCGAAGGGGTCGCTCGCTTACCGTTGCGGGGGCAGCGCCGGACTTGTCGTGGGTACCACGACGCACCGGCTTCCCGTTTCACCCTGCGCGCGGCGGCGAAGGGCACCTGAAACTGGCGCGCATATGACCACTGAAATGCTGGGGCGTCAAATGTTGGCGTGCCATGAATACTGCGATAAAACACGAGGTTGCGCGCTTTTAATGACTTTTTTTCGAACTTTTCAGCTGGCGTTTGTCTCGAACCGCACGTTCGTCTTTCGTTATCAAGTCATGGAGACTTTACGCATGCCTGCTCGTCATCTGTTGCGCCACACCTGCCTGCTCGCCCTGATCGCCGCACCGCTGGCCGCCACCGCCGCACCCAGCACTGACCCGCTGTTCACCATCGGGCTGCAGGGCGCCTACGACAAGTTCAAGTTCGAAGGTGGCAGTGAAAGCGACAAGGAACACATGGGCCAAGGCGGCGTGTTCGCCACCTTCGGCAACAAGCTGACAGCCGAATCCGGGTTCATCTACCAGCTCGGCGCCGAAGCCAAATTCGGCAAGAAGAACGACAACAAGCTCAAGGAGGCCCAGGCCGACCTTGACCTTGGCTGGCGTGCGGCGCTGGACGCTCGCAACTTTGTCGACGTGACCGTGGGCGGCGGTTACAGCTGGTCGCGCTTCGAGCCGGAAATCAACGACCTCGATACCAAGCTCACCGTGAAATCGCCCTTCGCCAAGGCGGCATTGGGCTACAACCATCAGTTCGACGCCTCGACCTTGCGCGTGGAAGTTGGGGCACGCCACACCCTGGACGGCCGCGCGCGGCTGAAGGTTGACGACTTTGGTAGCGACACGGTCGACCTGAAAGACCGCACCAACCCGTATGCCGAAGTGACGTTGCTGATGAACCAGCAGGGCGGTATGCCGGTGCAGGCGGGGGTTTATTACACCCGCACCGAATACAAGCTGGATGAAGACTCTCCAGCAGCAGACAACACCAAGCTCAAGCGTGACGAGTTTGGGGTGAAGGTGGGCCTGGCCTTCTGAAACTGAGCGTTTAGCATGCCCGACCTCTTCGCGGGTTCACCCGCGAAGAGGACTAACCTGCGAGAAAAGATCAGCGCCCGCGACGCCGTGACACCCGTGCCTCGATATTCTTGCGTCCGATCAGCAGTGGCGGCTTCTCCACCACCGGCTCATCCGCCAGCCACTTGTACATCACCAGGCAGTCCACCAGCCCCAGGCGGGCATGGCGATAAGCCTTGGGCAAGCGCCCGACCGTTTCGAAGCCCAGCTTGTGCCACAGTGCCACCGCGACTTCATTGCTGGCCACTACCGAGTTGAACTGCAAGGCCAGAAAGCCCTCTTGGCGTGCCAGCTTCTGCGAGTGCTCGCACATCAGGCGCGCCACGCCCCGGCCACGTGCCTGTTCGCACACCATGTAGCCGCAGTTGCCCACGTGCCCGCCAGGCCCGGCGGCATTGGCCTTCAGGTAATAAGAACCCAGCAGCTCGCCATCCTCTTCGGCCAGCAGCGTGTGCAATGGCAGCTCCAGCCACAGCTGGCGTGCCTGGTCGAAGCTCAGGGCTGGGTCGAATGCGTAGGTTTCACAGGCCTGGACGATGGCCTGGAAGGTGGGCCAGAAGCGCTCGAAGTCTTCGGCTGTCATGGGGCGAATGTGGATCATGCGGGTTCCTGCAAGGGCTGGGCCGCCAAGTCTGTGGGGCGCGGCGCCGTCGCGCAAGGGCGACGACGCCGTTTGTACCTAGCCGTTGGCTTTGCCCACCGCATCCATGGCCCGCGCCGAGTACACCAGCGCCGCACCGGCGTTCATCGCCACCGCCACGCCGAGGGCTTCGGCAATTTCCTCGCGGGTGGCACCGTGCTTGACCGCCTGCTGCGAATGCACGGCGATGCAGCCGTCGCAACGGGTGGTCACGGCCACGGCCAGTGAGATCAGCTCACGCGTCTTGGCGTCGAGGTGGTTGGTCTTGGCTCCCGCGCCACTGGCGGTCATGTACCCGGCCACGGTGTCGGGGGAGAGTTGCTTGAGATCGCCGATGCCGGCCATCAACTGCTTACGGTAGGCGTCCCAGTCCATCATGCTCATCGTCTTCACCTTGGGGTGGTTGCGAGTGGAGCTTTCAGGCTAGTCGAAGAGTGGCGAGAGCGAGGCTTGTACTTTGGTGGGTGTGCAGCAGTACTTGTGAGGGCAACTGTCTTGCACCATCACTCATGCTGCCGCAGCACCTTGTAGGAGCAGCCTTGCGCTGCGAAGAGGCCAGTAAGGCTAAAGATTTTCTTCAGCTGCAATGGCCTCTTCGCAGCGCAAGGCTGCTCCTACAGACGGGAGCGCGCTGAGCATTCAGATGTAGATGAACACCAGCACCAGCGCCGCAACCACTGCCCACTTTTCCAGGTAGTAGCGCATGCGGTTGCGCTTCTTCAGCGCCTTGCCGCGTTCACGAATCTTGTAGATGCGGGTGAACAAACGGTTGATACCGCCGGTCTTGTCGCCGTCACCGTTAGGCGCGGCGGCAGCGGCCATGACGTTGCGGCTGAACCAGCGGTTGAACGCAGTTGCCCAGCGGTACTTGAGCGGGCGCTCGACGTCACAGAACAGGATGATGCGGTTGTGCTCGGTGGTGTTTGCCGCATAGTGGATGTAGGTTTCGTCGAAGATCACACCCTCGCCATCGCGCCACGAATACTTCTCGCCATCCACGTCGATGTAACAACCGTCGTCGTTGGGCGTGTCCAGGCCCAGGTGATAGCGGTACGAGCCGGCATACGGGTCACGGTGGCGCACCAGCTTGGCGCCCGGTGGCAGGGTGGCGAACATGGCGGCCTTGACCGTGCCGATGCTTTGCAGCAGCTCGGTGGTGCGGGGGCACAGGGCCATCGCCGATGGGTGGCTTTCGCCATACCACTTCAGGTAGAAGCGCTTCCACCCGGTCTTGAAGAACGAATTGAAACCGACGTCATCGTAATTGTCGGACTTCTTGATTTCGCCCACGTGCAGCAACTGGCGGCCTTCCTCGCGGATTTCCTGCCAGTGGTCCTGCAGCGGCTTCAGTTCGGGGAAGGCTTCGACCGGCAAGTAAGGCTTGGCCGGGAGCTTGGAAAACAGGTACAGGAAACTGTTGACCGGGGCCAGGAAGCTGGAGTGGTCGCCCAGCTGGCGGGTCAACTTGTGGCGAACCCGACCGCGCAGGTGCACGTAGGCAATCGAGAGGGCGAAGATAAGTACGAGTGCAATTTTCATGGACGTTTACTTGTCGAAAAATGGCCATGCGCCATGGCATAAGCCCGCCAGCATAAACAATCATGGGGGTAGTTTGTACTTATTGTTACGAAACGCCGGGGCGACATTGGTGTAATGCCCTACAGTCTTGCGCAAACGTTTCACGTCATGGAGTTGGTATGGTTCAGGATATACGCCCCAGCGGTAGCCCGTTCAAACGGCTGTTTTTCGCCTTGCCGGTCAGCGATGCCCAGCGCCGGGCCTTGGCCCAGTGGCGGCGTGGGCTGGCCCTGCGCAGCGGCAAACCGGTGCCAGCGGCCAACTTCCACGTCACGCTGTTGTTCCTCGGCGATGTAGATACCGCGCAGGTGCCTGCGATCTGTGCGGCAATCGATCAACTGGCGCTGCCGGCCATGGCACCGCTGCTTTTGCTTGACCGCTTGCAGGTGTGGCAGCGGGCCGGCGCGCTGGTGCTGGAGCCACAGCAGACACCGCCAGCCCTGTTGCAACTGGTGTACGGCTTGCAGCAGGCACTGCTGCCGTTGGGGGTGGAGGTGGCCAACCGTGAGTATCGGCCACACTTGACCTTGTCCAGGGATTACCGCGGGCAACCACCCGAGGCCAGCTGCGCGCCGGAGTTCTACCTCGCGGCTCGCCATTTCACGCTCTACGAGTCGCGCAAGGGCGCTTACCGGCCCTTGGCGCAGTGGCCGCTGGCAGATTGACCCGCGGTCAGAGTTGCGGGGTGTACTTGACCGTCAGCATGAAGTTGCGTGGCTCGCCATAGTTGTTGCTGCCATTGAGCTGGTTGAAGCCTGCAACCCAGTACTTCTTGTCGAACAGGTTGTCGGCGTTGACGGCAAGGTTCAGGTCGGGGGTTAGCTGGTAGGCCAGGCGTGCGCTCCAGACGGTATAGCCAGGCACGGTGTAGGTACGCTCGTAGCCGAGGGTGTGGCTCTGGGTGGTGAAGCCCAGGCCGGTGCTCCAGCGCTGGCCGTCCAGTGGCAGGGTGTAATCGGCCCATGCACGCAGCATGTGCTTGGGTGTCCACTGGCTGAAGGTGCGGCCTTTGTCGTCAGGGTCATCGAGGAACTTGGTGGTGTTGTAGGTGTAGCCTGCGAACAGTTGCAGGCCACTCAGCACTTCGCCGCTGATTTCGGCTTCGACGCCTTGGCTGCGCACCTTGCCCGCTGCGGTGGAGCAGTACCAGTCATCGCAGGCGAAGCCGGATGCTACGTCGGTGACGGCGCGGTTTTCCTGGTCGTAGCGGAACAATGCGATCGAGGCGTTGACCCGGCCGTCGAGCAGTTCGCCCTTGAGTCCCGTTTCGTAGTTGCTGCCGATCACCGGTTTGAGCGGCGTATTGCCCACGGCGCGTTCGGTTTGCGGTACGAACACGTCGGTGTAGCTGGCGTACCATGCCCATTCGCGGGTCAAGTCGTAGATAAAGCCTGCATAAGGGGTGACTTGGCCCGTTTCGGTCATGCGGCTGGTCGGGTAGCGGGTACCGGGGTCGGTCAGGCTGTCGAAGTCGATCGAGTCCCAGCTGTAGTCGAACCAGCTAACGCGCGAGCCAAGGACCAACGTCAGGTCCTGGGTGGGTTTGACGCGCCAGGCGCCGTACAGGCCTTTCTGGCGGATGTCGTAGCTGGCCCTGTTGGCACGTGCCAGTTCGCCCTCGAAGACGCTGTCGCGGCTGGGTTCCGGGCGGTCATGGTCGATGTCGAAGATGTTGCCGCCGGCATCGAAATTGCGCCAGTAGGCGTCATCCGAAGTCAGCTTCGAGTAGTTGCCGCCCACGGTGATTTCATGGGCCAGTGGGCCGGTATCGAAGTGGCCCACCACGTTCATGTCCAGGCCCAGCTTGGTCGAGTGAAAATCGGTGAGCCAGTCGGCGTAGGTGATGCCGCTGCCGTCAGGCGCAACGCCCTGGCGGGTGCTCTGCACGCGCTGGTGGGTGGATGTGTTGGTTTCATCCATGCGCACGGCTGCGGCCTTGAAGGTCCAGTCATCGTTGAAGCGGTGTTCAAGGTCCAGGTAGTACGTGGTGACGTCGGTTTCTGCGCGGCTCCAGCGGGCGCCGGTGTAAGTCGAACGCGGCAGGTCGACCGGTTTGCCACTGGCGTAGCGTGGGAGGCCGCGCAGCATCGGCCGGGACTGCTGGCGGTTGTAGCTGATACCGCCGCCCACCGTGGTCGCGTCGTTCAGGTCGATGTCCAGGGCGCCATACAACGAATGGCTTTTGCTCCAGACATAGTCGATGAAGCTGTCGCTTTGGTCTTCGTCAGCGACAAGCCGCCCGCGCACACGGCCGTCGGTCGTCAGCGGGCCGCCGGCATCCAGCTGCAGGCCATAGTGGTCCCAGGAGCCAGCTTTGCCTGTCAGCGTAACGGTCGGCGCCGTTTGGCCACGCTTGCGCACCAGGTTGATTGCGCCACCTGGGCTGCCGGTGCCTTGCAACAGGCCTGAAGCACCGCGCAGCACTTCAACCCGGTCGAAGAACACCAGGTCCTGAGTGGCCCAGTTGCCCAGCGAATAGTTGTTTCGCGGGATGGGCACACCGTCGTATTGCCAGTCATCAATCTGAAAACCACGCGAGGTCACGACCACGCCAGGGCCAATGCCCTGCGCGCCGACAATGCCCGTGGTGTGGTTAAGCGCGTCCTGCAAGTCGGTGATGCCCTGGTCATCCAGTTGCTTGCGCGTGATGACGGTGACCGACTGGGGAATCTCCTTGAGGGTGTGCGTGCCTTTGCCCAGGGTCACCGCGCGGGCGGCATACGACCCGGTGCCTTCGCTGGTTGCGTCCACATAGTTGTCGGTGATGCTGGTGCTGCCCAGCTCCATGACGTCGCTGCCCAGGTTGCCGGGAGCCACACTGAAATGGCCCTCGGCGGAAACCCGCAACTGCAAGCCGCTACCGGCCAGCGCAGCTTGCATGGCCTGCTCGGCACTCATCTGGCCGACCACGGCAGGTGCCTGCTTGCCGCGCACCAGTGCTGGCTCCAGCGCGATGATGTGGCCGCTCTGGCTGGCGATGCGGTTGAGCGTGTGAGCCAGGCTGGCGGGTGGCAGGTCGAACACTTGGGTTTGCGTCTGGGCAAGCACGTTGAAGCTGGCCAGGGCAGCGACCAAGGGCAGGGCGCGGGGCAAGGGGTTGTACACGGATTACTCCCGAATGAAGTGGCTGTCAGGAGGTATGTGGGATGAGCAAAGAAAACTTGCCACGATTGCGAATGATTTTGATAAATATTTTTATCAAGCGGGTTTCAGGTCGATCAACATCAGCCACGGGCCATAGCGCTCCACGCTGATTGGCAGGGCCTCGGCCAACGCCTTGAACGCCTGCTGTGGCTGGTCCAGAGGAAATACGCCCTGCACCCGCAGGTCGCGTGCCGCGGGGGCGAGCCGGATGTAGCCGCGCTGGTAGGGGCGCAGCGCGTCGATCACCCCATGCAGTGGCGCGTCGAGGACTTCCAGGCGGCCCTCCAGCCATGCAGCGCGTTGCTGTTGCTCGCCTGTCAGCCGCTCGATGGTGTTGTTCCGTAGCAGGGCAGCCTGCCCTTGCTGCAGCTCCGCCCACTGCCCATCGGCGAGACTGGCGCGGACGCTGTGCTGCAGCACCACGACCCGTGTGGCGTCCTGCTCCTGGCTGACCAGAAACCGCGTCCCCAACGCCTGCACTTGCCCTTGCGCGGTGCGCACGCGCAAGGGGCGCAGCGGATCGCGCGCAACCTGGATCAGCAACTCGCCGTGACGCAGCACCAGAAGCCGCTGCCCGGCATCGAACTGCACGTCGACCGCACTGGCACTGTTCAGGCTCAGGCGGCTGCCGTCTGCCAAGGTAAAACTGCGCCGCTCGCCACTGCCCGTGTGCAAATCGGCCAGCCAGCCTTGGGTGGTGTCGCTACGCCATCCACCCCACAGCGCCGCGCCGAACAGCCCCAGACTGGCCATGGCGCCAAGTATGTCACGCCGTGAGCGAGTAGGCTGCATCAGCAATCGGCGTGCCTCTGCTGCTTGGCCAGGGGCACGTTGATCCAGGGCGAGCAGCGCGGCGAACGGATGGCCAAGGCGTTGCTCCAGGCGGTTCCAGGCTTGTTGGTGAGCGGGGTCTTGCTGCAGCCACAACCTGACTCGTTGCAGCAGCGCCGGGTCAGGCGTAGCGGCCCTGAGCTCGACCATCCAGTCGATGGCTTGCTCGCTGACCCGGTCCAGGGCAGGTCTGCTCATGCCTGCACCTCGCACAGGTAACATTGGCGCAGCGCCTGTTTCATGTAGCGGCTGACAGAGCGTTCGCTGATCTGCAGCTTTGCCGCGATGTCGGCGTAGTGCATGCCGTCGAGCTGGCTGTAGAGGAAGGTGGCTTTGACGACTGCCGGCAAGCCGTCCAGTGCCTCATCGATGCTCACCAGGGCCTCGATCAGCAGCAGTTGCTCCTCGGCCGATGGCGCTACGGCCTCAGGCAACCGCGCCAGGTGTTCCAGGTAGGCCTGCTCGAGCTGGCGACGGCGATGGCGGTCGAAGATCAGCCGACGGGCGATGACTGTGAGGTAGGCGCGAGGCTGCTGAATGCTGTCCGGGTCGACCCGTGCGCCGAGCATCTGGCAGAACGTTTCGGCGGCTGTGTCCTCTGCGTCGGCGTGGTTGCGCAGGCGTTTCTGGATGTGCTGGAGCAACCAGCGATGGTGGTCGCTGAAGAAAAAGCCCAGTTTACGGGTCGATGTGCTGTCCAACGCCTGGCTTCCGGTTGTTAGTGTGAATCGTTCTCAATGGTAGCCGGGTCGTCTGATTCCCTGCAATGGGCCGGTTACAGAACCGAGGTGCCGCTACTTGAATAGCGGCACTGCGCACAGTTCAGGCTGCGGCCTGGCAATCTGCAAACAGTTTTTGGCCCAAAGCGTGTGCGTGGTGCAAGTGGGGAAGCTGGTCAGGCCCTTCGCTGTCATCCAACAATGTGGAACTGAGTACTTCGGCGCCGCAATAGTCGAAGATGCCGTGCCCAATCTGCACGCGCATCGCCTCGCCATAGCCGTGCCGTTCGAAGGTGCCTGTATCGGCACCCGCGACGCCGATCAGGTGAACCTTCATGCCGCGCAGTTTCTTGATCGTGGTGCCTTCGTCATAGTCGAACGCCCAGCCGTTGCTGAATACCCGCTCGACCCAGCCCTTGAGCAAAGCCGGCAGTGACCACCAGTAGACCGGGTAGACCAGCACGAGGGCATCGGCGCGCTCGATGCGGGCCTGCTCCTTGAGTACATCGGCCGGCGGAGCTGCCTGCCGGCGGTGCACGGCATGGTCCGCAAGACCGAAGCGGGGGTCGAAACCCTCGCTGGCCAGGTCGGTGATCTCGCTGCTGTGGCCTTCGCTGGCCAGGCCGTCGGCAACCTGCCGGGCCAGCGCGTGGGTGAGGGATTGCGGGTCATGGTGACCTACGACGATCAGAGCGTGCATGGTGGCTCTCCATTCAACGATGCAGGGTAGCCTGAAGCGTTATATACTCCAGGTAAGTTACGTTTAGTAAGTTACTTTTGGTAGGTTATCAATGTCAAGCGATGATCAAGCACGTTCGCGCAAGCGCCTGAGCCGCGACGACCGACGCAGGCAGTTGCTGGATATGGCCTGGCAATTGGTGCGGGAGGAGGGTACCGATGCCTTGAGCCTGGGCCGCCTGGCTGAACAGGCGGGGGTGACCAAGCCGGTGGTCTATGACCATTTCGAGACCCGCAACGGGCTGCTGGTGGCGCTGTACCAGGAATACGATGCGCGACAGTCGCAGATGCTGTCGCAAGCCTTGGCCAGCTGTGAAGCCAGCCTGGCCAGCCGCGCCCGGGTGATTGCCGAGGCCTACGTGGACTGCGTGATGAGCCAGGGCCGGGAGATACCCGGGGTGTCGGCGGCGCTGGCCGGGTCGCCGGAAATGGAGGCGCTGAAGCGGGCGTACGAGCAGCCGTTCCTGGACAAGTGCCGCGAAGCCTTGGCCGGGTTCTCGCCCAGCGGCAATGTAGGGGTTGCCGGCATGCGCCTGCTGGTGGGGGCAGCGGATGCGCTGTCCCAGGCGGCTGCAGCGGGAGAGCTGGAAGCCGGGCAGGCCAAGGCTGAGCTCAAGGCCGCCATTATCGCCATGGTCGAACGGCAAACATGAAGCGCATGCGACCATTGTGGGAGCATGGCTTCGCTACACAGGCAAGCTCTGATAGGGCTGTTCATCCCCCGGGCTGCGCTCGAACTGGCGCTTGTACTCGCGGCTGAACTGCGAGGTGCTCTGGTAACCCACCCGGTGCGCGGCCTGCGCCACCCCCAGGCCTTCGCCGATCAGCATCTGCTGCGCCTTGAGCAGCCGCAAGCGCTTGAGGTACTGCATCGGTGCCATGTCGGTGCAGCGCTTGAAGTGTTCATGGAAGGTCGAAACGCTCATGTTGGCCCGCGCGGCCAGTGCCTCCACGCTCAGCGGCTCGGCGTAGTGCTGGCGCAGGTGGGCGAGGGCGGCGCCGATGCGCGCGAAGTGCCCCTGTTGCTCCACCAGTGCTCGCAAAACACCGGCCTGCGGGCCGCGCAGCGCGGTATACAGCACCTCGCGTACGCGCGCCGGGCCCAGTACCTTGGCGTCAAGCGGGTCCTGCAGGCAGTGCAGCAGCCGTTCCACACTTTCGCGCATTGGCGCATCCAGTGCTGCGGAGGTCATCGATTGCGGTGTTTGCGCCTGTACTGCAGCGTCCGGCACCAGGCCCATGCTCTGCACCAGTTCACCTAGCACGCCACGGTCGATGTCCACCGCCACGCCCAGCAATGGCGCGTCAGGGGTGGCGAAGGTTTCGCACATGAACGGCACCGACAACGCCTGCACCAGGTAATGCCCGGCGCCGTACTCCAGGGTGCGCGGCCCCAGGCGCGCCAGCTTGCTGCCCTGGGCCAGGATCATCAGGCTGGGTTCATAGATCTGCGGGCTGCTGGCCACATAGTGGTCCCAGCTCAGCACCTGCACCTGGGGCAGGTGCGTGGGCACAAAGCCTGGCCGCGTGGCGAGGCTGCGGATCAGTGCGCAAAGCGGCGCATTGGCGTCGACGTGACGGGTCAGTTGCATGGTGAACCAAGTGCAGAGAATCAGACAGCTTGATCATCGCAGATTGAAGGCGTGGCGCCAGGTGTTGGATGACACCTTCGGAGAATCAGGCATGCATGCCGGAGAATCAGCCGTGGGCGCGGCGAAGTTGGGCGCGCAGAATGTGCCGACTGAATCGTTTCACTTTACTGCGAGGCCCTGTATGTATACCGCCATCGGTTACGCCGCCCAAACTCCGACCAGCCCGCTGGCCCCCATGACCTTCGAGCGCCGCAGCCCGCGCCCGGATGACGTCGCCATCGAGATCCTGTACTGCGGCGTGTGCCACTCCGACATCCACCAGGCACGCAACGAATGGGGCATTGCCGTGTACCCGCTGATGCCTGGCCACGAGATCATCGGCCGTGTCACGGCAGTGGGCGCCAAGGTCACCGCGCACAAGGTCGGTGACCTGGTTGGCGTCGGCTGCATGGTCGACGCCTGCCGCCACTGTGAAGCCTGCGCCAAGGACCTGGAGCAATATTGCCTTGAAGGCCCGACCATGACCTACGCCACCCCGGATCGGGTCGACGGCAGCAACACCATGGGCGGTTACTCCAGCAGCATCGTGGTCAGCGAGCACTTCGTGCTGCGCATCCCGGCCGGCATGGACCTGCCCAGCGCCGCCCCTATCCTGTGCGCCGGCATTACCACCTATTCGCCGCTCAAGCACCACGGCGTGGGCCCGGGCCACAAGGTCGGCATCCTCGGCATGGGCGGCCTCGGCCACATGGGCATCAAGCTGGCCAAGGCCCTGGGCGCGGAAGTGACCCTGTTCACTCGCTCCCAGGCAAAGGCCGAGGAAGCCCGCCGCCAGGGCGCCGACCATGTGATCGTGTCCACCGATGCCGAGCAGATGCGCGCCGCTGCTGGCCGTTTCGATTTCCTGCTCGACACCATTCCGGTGCAGCACGACCTCAACCCCTACCTGGAAACGCTGACGTTCGATGGTGTGCACATCCTGGTCGGCCTGATCGAACCGATCGACCCGCCAGTGCATGCGGCCAACCTGGTGCTGAAGCGCCGGGTGCTGGCGGGGTCGTTGATCGGTGGCATCGCCGAGACCCAGGAAGTGCTGGACTTCTGCGCCGAGCACGACATCCGTTGCGATATCGAGATGCTGGATATCCGTAACATCAACCAGGCGTATGAGCGGATGATCGCAGGTGATGTGAAGTACCGGTTCGTGATCGACATGGCCACGTTGCAGGGCTGATTGATCGGCTGCCAGTACTGGCCTCATCGCGGGCAAGCCCGCGAAGGGGCCAGTACTGGCTGCAAAAAATCCTGGTTCTGTTACCAGCCCAATGCCTTGTCCCACCCCCGCCAGAACAACCACCGCCGCACCTCGCCATGTGCCCCGGTGCCGATCTGCCATTCAGGCCGCCCGCTATCCAGCGCAATCACCGACACCACCCCCGCGTGGCTAGCCGCCACCAGCGTTTGCCCGTCGGCGCTGATATCCATCGCACTGATGGTGGAGCCCAGGTAATGCTGCCAGTGCTCCGTACCGTCCTCGCCAAACGCCCGCAGGTAGCCATAGGCATCACCCACAATGTACTCGCCCTCGCGCGCCACCCCGGCGTATACCCGTGCGCCATCCTGCAGCAGTGGGGTACGTGGGTCCTGGCTGTAGTAGTCGGTCTCCAGCCCCGGCAAATCGGCGACGTTTACCCCCAGCGTGGCGCCGCTGTAGAAATGACAGGCATTGAGGGCCAGATGGTTACCGGTGCGGTTGAACAACGCAAAGTGCGGGTACTCGCTGCCAGGGCCGATGTCCGCCAGCGGCCTGAGTTGCGCGTCCAGTACCAGGTGCCGGCTGCCTTGCTCACCCACCACGATCAGCCGGCCATCCGCCGACACCGCGCCATGCTCCATGCTCAGCCCCAGGCTGATGTCGTCCGGGTCGGTGCCTTCGGCCAGCTCATCGAGCACGCGTGCCTGCTGCGGCAGCAGGCGAGTCGCACCCTGGGTGGACAGCACGAAGATACCTTCGGCACTCACCAGCAGCACGCGCTGGCCATCCGGGAAGGGGATCAGCGCGGTCGGGGTGGGCGGCAGGTCGAACGGCTCGAACGGGTAACCTGGCGGCAACCCCTCCAGCCCCGTGGGCCAGGCCAGGCGCTGAACGTGTGGGCCGCCCCAGCCATCGGTCACAGGCACGCCTTCGGCGTTGGCCAGGGCGAAGTAGCGACGGGCCGGGCAGCGGCCAAAGTGTTCGATACCGATGACCGGGGTTACCCCTTGGTGGCCGATACGCACCACCTGGCCCTTGTCGTACGGCATGCCGATGCGTGCCAGCAGGCTGCCATCCTCCAGCAGCAGGACATTGCTGATGCCTTGGCCGTGGTCTTCGAGCAACGGTACCAGAGGGTGGTGCGCAGGTGGCCAGGCCTCACGGAAGGCTCGACGCTGTTGTTCGTTGGCGCCAGGGTGATTGGCTGCCTGCAGGGCTGCCAGCCAGGCGTCCAGCAGGTGCCCGGTGGCGGGCGCCTGTGGCTCTTCAAGATTGTCCCAGCCTTGCGCACGGCCCTGCGCGACGTAGTCGTTGACGGCCTGGGCATAGGCAATGACTGCCTGCTGCCACTGCTGCTGGGGGTGCTGCTTGTCCATGAGCGGATCTGGCTCCTTGTTGCACGCGCGTTTCACACAAAGCGCGCATGGTACTCCTTCTGCCTGCCTTGCGGTTGTGAGGCCCCGGGTTGACGCGTACCATGCCGTGCATTCCTATCAATAACAGCGCGTACGTCGGCCCCCTGCAAGCGGGTGGCTGGCGTGCGAACTGTTGCCTTGTCTGCGGAGAAGCGTTTTCCACCCATGAACGGACCCATACCCACCCACACGCCGCCCACGGCGGGCAGCGGCAGTTGGCTGAGCGTCATTGCCCTGGCCCTGGCGGCCTTCATCTTCAACACCACCGAGTTTGTCCCGGTGGCGCTGCTCAGCGACATTGGCCGCAGCTTCGACATGAGCACCGCCCAGGTGGGGCTGATGCTGACCATCTATGCCTGGGTGGTGGCGCTGGCCTCGCTGCCGATGATGCTGCTGACCCGCAATATCGAACGGCGGCGCCTGCTGTTGTTCGTGTTCCTGGTGTTCATCGTCAGCCACGTGCTGTCGTGGCTGTCGCAGAGCTTTGCCATGTTGCTGGTCAGCCGTATCGGCATTGCGCTGTCGCATGCGGTGTTCTGGGCCATTACCGCCTCGCTGGCAGTGCGCGTGGCGCCACCTGGCCAGCAGGCCAAGGCGCTGGGCCTGCTGGCTACCGGCACCACCCTGGCAATGGTTTTGGGCATTCCGCTGGGGCGCGTGGTGGGTGAGGCGTTGGGTTGGCGCGTGACATTCCTCAGCATTGCCGGGGTCGCGCTGGCCACCATGCTGTGCCTGATGAAGTCGCTGCCGCTGCTGCCCAGCCAGAACTCGGGCTCGTTGCGCAGCCTGCCAATCCTGTTCAAGCGCCCGGCGCTGGTGATCACCTACCTGCTGGTGACGCTGGTGATAACCGCTCAGTTCACCGCCTATAGCTACATTGAACCTTTTGCACTGCACGTGGCGCAGATTGGCGGTGAGCGCACCACGCTGTTGTTGTTGCTGTTTGGCGGTGCCGGGGTATTCGGCTCGCTGCTGTTCAGCCGCTACAGCGACCGTTTCCCGCATGGTTTCCTGGTCGGCTCGATCGGCTTGCTCGCCGCGTGCCTGTTGCTGATGTTGCCGCTGTCGGGCAACTTCTATGCGTTTGCGGTGCTGAGCATGTTCTGGGGTGTGGCGATCCTCAGCTTCAGCCTGTCGCTGCAGTCCAAGACGTTGAAGCTGGCATCCGATGCCACCGATGTGGCCATGGCGCTGTTCTCGGGTATCTACAACATCGGGATTGGTGGCGGTGCACTGCTGGGCAGTATCGTCAGCAGCCAGATGGACGTGGCCGATATCGGCCTGGTGGGCGGTAGCGTGGCGTTGGTCGGGCTGGTACTGGCTGTTGCCAGCACGCGGCGCTTCCGCGAGGCGCTGACACACTGACCCAAGGCCGCTCCCCCCGTAGACGTGTGGGACACCTGCTTGGCGTTCAAGCCAGTACGGCAGCCCAGGCAGAAATCAACAGCACCGCCGCCAACACCTGGTTGAACAGCTGCAACCGGCGCGGTGCCTGCAACCAGCGGGCGCTGCCCACCCCCAGCACTGCCCACGCTGCCATGCACGGCAGGGCTATGAGTAAAAACACCAGTGCCAACTGCCACACCGGCAACGAAGGCGCGGCAAACACCCCGACCACCGCCACGGCCATCAACCATACCTTGGGGTTCACCACCTGCAACGCTGCGGCGCTCAAAGCACTGAACCCTTGCGCCGTGGCCGCTTGCAGCGGTGCGGCGGTACTGCGCAGCATCTTCCACGCCAGCCAGCTTAGCCACAACACTCCCGCCCAACTCATCACCTGTTGGGCCAAGGGGTGACGCAGCAGCAGTTCACCCAGCCCCAGACCCACCATCAACACGATCGCCGCCGCTGCGCCACAGGCCGCCACGATTGGCGCCAGGCTCGCGCGCAAACCCGCGCGCGCGCCATGGGCCAGGATCAACAGGTTGGTCGGCCCCGGGCTGATGCTGGACACCAGGGCGAACAGAATGAAGGGCAACAACGACTGCGACATGGTTCATGGCTCCGGAAATTCGAAGCACCATGCTCGCTGCCCGCAGGCGATCAGTCTGGAAGGTTTGAGCAGCGCCTGCGGTAGTCGGCAGGGGTCAGCCGGTAGGCCCGACGGAACCAGCGCCCCAGGTGGCTCTGGTCGGCGAAGCCCAAGGCTACGGCCACTTCGGCAGGCGTCTGGCCCAGGGCGAGCAGGCGCCGCGCCCGGGCCAGGCGCAGCTGGATCAGGTAGGCATGCGGTGCAATGCCGAATGCGGCCTTGAATGCACGGGTAAGGCGAAAGCGGTCGATGCCGCAGGCCTGGGCCAGGTCTTCCAGGCCGATGTCGCGCTCCAGGTTGGCGTGCAGGAAATCCCGTGCGCGCTGGGCGGTCAGCGGCAGGCGTGGGTCGGGGTTGATGCGTCGGCGCCAGTGCATGTGGCGGGTCAGGCAGGCAAGCAGGTCGTCCATGGCCGTTTGCCGGACGATGCGCAAGTCCTGGTCGTGCACGGACTGGAAGGCGAGGGCGGTGGCCCGGGCGAGGTGTTCGTCGTGGCACAGAGTGTCGGCGAAGCTGGGCAGGCTGTCGCCCGGTGCGTGCTCGAACAGCGCCCGCAGCTGTTGGTCGAGCCAATCGGGCGCCAGGTACAGCGTCGAATAGGTAAAGCCTTCTTCGGTGGGCGCCAGGCCATCGTGTATGTCGCCAGGTTCGAGCAAGAAAACTTGCCCCGGCGTGCTGCGGTGGCGCACCCGGCGGCAATTGAACTGCTGCACGCCCTGTTCGGTCACGCCGACCAGGAAGCTGTCGTGCCAGTGCGGGTCGTAGGCATGCCCGACAAAATGCGCACGGACCGACTCGATGCCGCTATCGGCGTCTTGCTTGAGGTCGATCCAGTTGCTCATGAACGTGTGCCGTTGGCTTAAATGGCTACCTTAGCGCAACCCCTCGGCTCAGTCTGGAACGATTGTGCAGCCGTTGGTCAGTGCCCGATCACGCAGGGCCTCGAAGCGCTCGCGCAGCCACAGGTGCAATTGCGAAACCGCAGGTGTGAGCTGCTTGCGATGCGGGCATACCAAGGTGACCGGGGTAGGTTCGCCGAGCAGTTCGGGCAGGACGATTTCCAGTTCACCGGCCGCAATGTTGGCGCTGACATCCAGCCACGACTTGTAGACGATGCCTTCGCCTTGAATGGCCAGGCGACGGATGACGTCGGCATCGTCACTGACCAGCGGCCCGCGCACCTGCACGGTACGGTTGCCCAGCTGCCACTTGTCGTATACCCGGTTGTGCTGCATGTACAGCAGGCAGGCATGTTGCTGAAGGGCGTCGGGGCTGAGCGGGCGGCCGTGGCGGGCCAGGTAGTCGGGCGATGCGACCAGCACTCTGCGGTTCCAGTCGGCCAATGGCAGAGCGATGTAGTTGGCATCCTGGTTCAGGCCATAGCGGATGGCCACATCCACCGGGTCGCGGTTGAGGTCGGCAATCTGGTCGGACAGGAAGAAGCGCAGTTGCAATGCCGGGTGCTCGCGGCGGAAGGCGCTGAGCCAGGGCAGCAACATGTTGCGGCCCATGTCGGAAGGTGCCGACACCTGCAGGGTGCCGCGCAGGGTATTGGGGTTGCCATGCAGGTCTTCATGGCCCTGGCGCAAGCTCTCCAGCACATTCAGCGCGGTGGGCAGGTAGCGCTCGCCCTCGGCGGTCAGGCGCAGGCTGCGAGTGGTGCGGGCGAACAGGCGTACATCCAGGTCGCGCTCCAGGCGCTTGATTGCTGCGGCCACCTGGCCCGGCAGCAGGCCGGCTTCATGGGCGGCGGCAGTGAAGCTGCCCAGCACGCTGCTGCGGGCAAACAGTTCGAGGTCGGCAATGCGCAGCATTTTCACTCCAGGGATGAAAGTGTTGCTGCATTGTGCCGGTTTTTCTTTTCTGCGGGAAAGATAAGATACGCGACAAATCCACTGTTCATTCACGGAGTCGTTGCATGGATACCGTCTCGCTGGCCAAGCGCCGCTACACCACCAAAGCCTACGATGCCTCGCGCCGCATTCCCCAGGCCACTGTCGATGCCCTGCTCGAACAATTGCGCCACAGCCCGTCTTCGGTCAACTCTCAGCCTTGGTACTTCATTGTCGCCGATACGGCCGAAGGCAAGGCCCGCCTGGCAAAAAGCACGACTGAGGGTTACGCCTACAACACGCCGAAGCTGCTCGATGCCTCGCACGTGATCGTGTTCTGCACCCGCACAGAAATGACCGAAGCGCACCTGAATGCGGTGCTTGATCAAGAGGCTGCCGATGGCCGTTTCCGTGACGAACAGGCGCGTGCCGGGCAGAACCAGAGCCGCCGTCACTACGTGAACCTGCATCGCTACGACCATAAAGACGCGCAGCACTGGATGGAAAAGCAGACTTACCTGGCGTTGGGCACGGCCTTGTTGGGGGCCGCGGCACATGGTCTGGATGCAACGCCGATCGAAGGCTTCGACAGCAAGATCCTCGATGCCGAGCTGGGCTTGCGTGAGCGTGGCTTTACCAGCGTGGTGATCCTCAGCCTGGGTTATCGCAGTGAATCGGACTTCAACGCCGGGCTGAACAAGTCACGGTTGCCGGCTTCGCAAGTGTTCACCTTCCTCTGAGATTGCCGGGGCCGCAAGCGGCCCCAATTTCGAAAGCCAGCCAGTCCGGCGATCAGTGAATGGCCACCGGGTTGATGTTCACCTGGGTCGAGCCCTTGTACAGCGGCTGCCCCAGCACGAACAGGAACTCGAACGCCTTGTCTTGCACCAGCGCGCGCGTGTCGATCAGTTCCAGGTTGTAGATACCCCGTTTGGCCAGCATGAACTGGTTGACCGGGAACTCTTCGCCGCTCGGGTTTGGGTACACCTCGGAAGCCCAGGTATCGCCACCAAAGGCGACGATGCCCTGGTCCGCCAGCCATTCGGCCGCCGGCAGGTCGATGCCTGGCTCGGTGGCGAGGAATTGCTGGTTGTCCTTGCCGATCAGCTCCAGCCAACCGGTATTGAACAGCACCACATCACCCTTGCGCAGGGTAATGCCTTGTTTCTTCAGCACGGCCTTGATGTCAGCGACGGTAAACGCAGTGCCGCCCGGGACGATGGCCTTGCCATAGTAGGCCGTCATGTCCAGCACCACACCACGAGTAACCATGGGCGGTACTTTCTCCACGCCCAGCTTGGTCACGCCTTCGACGGTGACGAAGTCGGCCGCCTTGTTGCCGTTGTAGTAGACGTTGTCGATGCCGATATGGCCGATGCCGTTGAGCTGGGTACCGACGCCGGTCCAGCCGTTGACCAGTTCATCGTTGAAGCTGAACTTGTTGCGGCCCAGGGTCTGGCCCGCCTGTTCGCCGGGCTGGATGTTGTAAAGGTGGAAGCTGCGGTGGCGGAATGCCGGCAAGTTCTTGCTCACGGGCACGGCCAGAGGGTAGGTCTTGCCGGTCTTGACCAGGCCGACAGCCTGCTTGACCACGTCCGGGGTGAGCAGGTTGGCCGCGCCGATTTCATCCTGTTTGCCGTAGGGCGAGGTCTGCCAGTCGGCGGCCAAAGTGGCCTGGGCAGTGGTCGCCAGGGCGACGGCCAGTAGCAAGGGCTTGAAGCATGTCATCGAGTGCTCCTGAAAGATGCGTTGTCAGGAGCGAATTCTGCGCAGGGCAGGCTTGGGGAAAAAGCGGCCCGCGGGACAATGACTTTTGCCTGCCGGTCAATAACTACCCTCGTGCAGCGCCAGGCTCTGGCGCAACTGTTCGAGCATGGCCACGCGCAGTGCCTGCGGGGCCTGGATGCGGATAGAACCTGCTTGGGACAGCAGCCAGCCCATCAGCGCCCGGTTATCGTCAACAGTGGCCACCAGCGTGGCGCCACCGCTCGCTTGCGGCGTCAGTTGCATGTCTGCTGACAGGGGGGATTGCTCCAGGCGCATGGCCAGCGCGTCATCAACCCAGGCATGCAGTTCAACCTGGGCCGGGGGCGTAAGCATGTCGGGTTGCAGCTGCTGCGCTTCGCCCAGGCTCAGGCCTGGTTGCCAGTACCAACCATACGGCATGCCTTTACTGTTGCACTGCAACGGGAACAACGCGGCGAGCTCGACCAGGTCGCGTTCGACGGTGCGTTTGCTGGTGGTATGGCCCACGATTGTCAGGGCGGCCTGCAACTGGGTAGAACTCATCCCGGGGTGGCGGCCGGGCAGCAACTTGAGCAGCTGCCACTGGCGGGCAATGGTGTGGCGGGTAGGGTGGCTGGGCAAAGGCTTCGTCCTTGAAGGCAGGCGTCAAACCTGCCTGGATAGTGGCGTATAGCTATTGCGCAGCATACCCTCTCATAGAATGGGATCCAAGTTTTCCCCGAATGCCTACAGTTGAATTCAGATAGCGAGGCTGTCGACCACGCCGCCGTCGACCCGCAGGGCTGAACCAAGAACGTAGGCTTGTTTACGTCCTATATATGGACCAAAATCTGGTCTTGATTCGAGGCGGAATAATGCAAAAAATCTTTGCAAGTGTGACCGTAAGCGTATCGGAACTGAAAAAGAACCCATCTGCTGTAATGGCCGGGGCCGCTGGCATGCCTGTTGCCGTGCTTAACCACAATCGTGTGATGGGTTACATGGTTCCGGCCAAACTGTACGAATCCATGATGAAGCGCCTGGAAGATCTCGAATTGAGTGAATTGGCCAAGACCAGGCTGGGTGAAAAAGGCGTACCGGTGTCTCTGGATGACCTATAAGCAAGCGCGAGCGCGCGAGGTCTATGGAGCCGCTCAGAAGCGCTAGGTTATGACACGCTGCAACGCCTCGATAAACACCTCTTCCGCCCGGCTGAACCGCTGTTCCCTGTTCCACAACAGGTGAATATCCACATCGGCAATCCCTTCCTGCGGCGGCAGCTTCCACAGCAACCCCGCTTCGACATCCGGTGCCACCACATGCTCCGGCAGGCAGCCGATGCCAAACCCGGCTATCACCAGCCGGCGTACCTCCTCAAGGCTTGGCGATGAGGCCACGATCCGCCCGGCAAACCCTTGCAGGTCACGGAAAATGGTCAGCGGCGACAACATGCCGCCAATCTGGTCGCTGGTGAAACTGACGAAATTCTCCCGTTGCAAGTCGCCTTCGGCCTGGCCGAACAGGGCATGGTGCTTGCCACAGAAAAACGCATAGCGCTGGCGCAGGAACAGCCGTTGCTCCAACCGTGGCTGTGCACGCCGGGTGAGGCTAAGGCCCGCCGTGGCGGTTTTTTCCTGCAGGGCGGCGACGATGTCGGAGCTGCGCATCACGTCGATTTCCAGTTCCACTCGCGGGCGCTGGCGGTGGAAGTCGGCGAGGAAGTTGTCGAAGCGTTCGCTGACGATGCGGCTGATCATCAGCAGGCGCACTTTGCCCACCACTTCGTCTGCCGGTTGCTCCAGCAATCCGCCGATCTGCGACATTTGCCCATACACCTCGCCGGCCAGCTGGAACAGCTGCTCGCCCATTTCTGTCAGCACGAAGCGCGGCCCACGGCGGGCAATGAGCTGGCGGCCGAGCTGCTCTTCAAGGCGCTTGAGCGCCTGGCTTACCGCCGGTTGAGTGAGGTGCAGGCGGGCGGCGGCGCGGCTGATGGACAGCTCCTGGCCGATGACCCGGAAGGTGCGCAGCAGGTTCCAGTCGAGGCGGTCGTTGAGCAGGCGGTCAGACATGGCGGGGACTCGATGATAAGCGTGGCTAATAGTTCGAATAATAAATAGAAAATTGACTAATCATAGCCCCGGGCCGATAAATCGCATGCATTGAAGCCTGGTGCGTCGGCGGCGGCTTCTTCGCGGGCTTGCCCCCTCCCACAGGTACTGCACTGTCGCAGACAGGGTGCGACCCCGCGAAGAAGCCAGCACCGAACCAGCAGGCCAAGCGCCATGAGAGCGCCACTGTGACCAGCAACTCCTGCCAGAACAACAAGCAAAGGAGCCCCCATGAACCCTACCGCTTCCGCCCAGCCGCGCCGTGCAGCCGCCGCCGCGTTCATCGGTACCATGATCGAGTGGTACGACTTCTACATCTACGCCACCGCCGCCGCCCTGGTGTTCGGTGCCTTGTTCTTCCCCTCTGACGACAGCCTGTTCAGCACCATGGCCGCGTTCGGCACCTTCGCCGTGGGCTTCTTCGCCCGGCCGCTGGGCGGCATCGTCTTCGGCCACGTGGGCGACCGAATCGGTCGCAAGAAGTCGCTGGTCATCACCCTGCTGATGATGGGTATCGTTACCGTGTGCATCGGCCTGCTGCCGACTTACGCGCAGATCGGCGCCACTGCGCCGGTGCTGTTGATCCTGCTGCGCATCGTTCAGGGCATTGCCGTGGGCGGCGAGTGGGGCGGGGCGGTATTGATGGCGGGTGAGCATGCGCCCAAGGGCCGGCGCAATTTTTTCGCCTCGTTCGCCCAGCTGGGCAGCCCGGCTGGCCTGATTCTGTCGCTGCTGGCCTTTGGCGCGGTTACCCGCCTGCCTGAAGACGAGCTGATGAGCTGGGGCTGGCGCGTGCCGTTCCTGGCCAGCGCGTTGTTGTTGCTGGTGGGCCTGGCGATTCGCCTGGGGGTGAATGAGTCGCCCGAGTTCATCGCCAGCCGCGAGCAGGCGCAAAAGGCCCGGCGCAAGGAGCAGGCGCCAGTGTTTGAAGTGCTGCGCACCGCCTGGCGCCCGCTGTTGCTGTGCATCGGCGCCAACACCCTGGGCATTGCCGGGGTCTATTTCACCAACACTTTCATGATCAGCTACACCACCCAGCAGTTGCACCTGGAGCGCTCGTTGATCCTTGAATGCCTGTTCTTTGTGGCGATCATCCAGCTCTGTGTGCAGCCGCTGGCAGCGTGGCTGTCGGAAAAGGTCGGCGCGACGCGCTTCCTGGCGCTGGTCGCGCTGCTGGCGATGGCCTCGCCCTACCCGATGTTCGTGCTGGTCAGCTCGGGCCAGGGCCCGTTGATCGTGTTAGGCATCGCACTGGCCGCAGCCTGCATGGCCTCCTTCTATGCGGTGATTGCCGGCTATGTCAGCGGCATGTTCGCAACCCGCGTGCGCTACACCGCCATTTCCCTGGCCTATCAGATCTGCGGCGCGATTGCTGGCGGCCTGACCCCGCTGATTGGCACCTGGCTGGCCCATACCTTCAGCGGCCAATGGTGGCCGATGGCAGCCTTCTACACCCTGATCGCCACCATTTCGCTGGTTTGCGTGCTCGCCTTGGCGCGCCAGTACGCCCGTAGCCAGCGCCTGGAACTGGCCTGATCGAACCCCAATTATCCTGGAGTACCCGCATATGTTGAAAAGCAATGGCGAACGCCTGTGGGCGAGCCTGATGGCCATGGCCGAAGTCGGCGCCACCGCCCGCGGCGGCAGCTGCCGACTGGCCCTCAGCGACGAGGACAAAGCCGGCCGTGAACTGTTCAGCCACTGGTGCCGCGAAGCGGGCCTTAGCCTGTCGGTAGATGCCATCGGCAACCTGTTCGCCCGCCGTGCCGGCAGTGATCCGCATGCCGCCCCGGTCATGATGGGCAGCCACCTCGACACCCAGCCCGAAGGGGGCCGTTTCGATGGCGTCTATGGCGTGCTGGCCGGCCTGGAGGTGGTGCGCCGCCTGAACGACCTGGACATCCACACCCGCAAGCCGCTGGAAATTGCCGTCTGGACCAACGAGGAGGGTGCGCGCTTCACCCCGGCCATGTTCGGCTCGGCGGTGTTCACCGGCAGCCTCCCACTGGCCGAGGCGCTGGCCATCCGCGATGCCGATGGCATCAGCGTCGCCGACGAACTGCACCGCACCGGGTACGCCGGCCAACGCCCGCTGGGCGGCGAGGTGGATGCCTATTTCGAGGCGCATATTGAACAAGGTCCGATCCTTGAAGACAACGCCAAGGCCATTGGCGTGGTCAGTGGTGGCCAGGCCATCCGCTGGCTGGACGTGACGGTAGAGGGCATGGCAGCACACGCCGGCACCACGCCGATGCCGCTGCGCAAGGATGCGCTGTATGGCACCGCGCGGATGATCCAGTCGGTCGAACAACTCGCAGCAGACTTTGCCCCCGAAGGCCTGACCACCGTAGGTGAGCTGTCTATTGCCAAGTCCTCGCGCAACACCATTCCCGGCCTGCTGCAGTTCACGGTCGACCTGCGCCACCCCCGCGACGACGCCATCGAAGCCATGGAGCGCGAGCTGACCCTGAAGCTGCAAGCCATCGCCAGCCAGCGCGGCCTGCAGGTCCGTATCGAGCGCCACTGGGTGAGCCCGGCGACCCCGTTCGATGCCGACTGCGTGGCTGCCGTGCAGCAAGCGGTGGACGGCCTTGGTTATGCGCAGCAATCGATTGTCAGCGGGGCGGGTCACGATGCCATCCTGTTGGCGCGATACTGCCCGACGGCGATGGTGTTCATCCCCTGCGTCGGTGGACTGAGCCACAACGAGGCTGAGGACGTGCTGCCTGATGATGCCCGACAGGGCGCTGATGTACTGCTGAACGCTGTGCTGGCACGGGCGGGGTGTCTCAAACAGGGAGATGACTGATGTGTGCAGCTTTAGGGGCGGCAGCTGTGGTGTAGCTGCCGCCCCTGAACTGCGGTTTTCGAGTTTTTGGTAGGGGCAATGAGCAAATGTATTTGTGAATAAGTCCGCAACGCTAGAATTCGACTTAGGCTGTCAACTTTGATTAAAAGTGTACTTATTCTCGAGCATGAATTTTGGTGCACTCCATTTTGGACCTTTCACATATCCGCCGGCTTTTTGTTCAATCAAGCCGTCGCTCGTCATTTTTCTGGTCAGTTCGATGAGGGCCATGCAGTCACCTAGGTGAATCCAATTGTTCTGGGTATAAAGCCTGTCTATGTGCGGGTGGGATATGCCAGTACCTCTGGTGAGAAATAAAATCACATCCGTAGGGGATTCGTTTTTAACTACGTCGTGGATCGTGTTCATGGATTTTCCCGCTCAAGTTGGATTGCATCTGCTTCTAGAGCTTCCGTTGTATACAATAGCGCGGCATCTGATCCAAGCTGATAGTCTTCTAAAGTGGCCGCGTGAGTATTGTTCCAAGCCTCGCCACGATCAGTTGGTAAAATTTTATCAGCAATGCCAAGGGCGCGGAAGCGCTCAAGCTCCCTTATTTCATGTGTGAAAAATCGCTTGTCGATGTCGGTTGTTTGTAGGGTGCCCTGTAGGATTTTCTCAAGTCTATCGATCATGACTTTGTTTGCATCCGAAGGTAGAAAGCGACTCACGTGTAGTTTGACTAACTCGACGCCGTCTGCTGTGATCCGGGCCTCTCTCCAATCCAGTCGTTCGATTGCTCCCCCGGCTTTTTCCGAGTTATAGGGACGTCCGCTGTAAATCCCTATGGTTGTAGCGCCGGGATAGGGTGAATTGAAAACTACGTACAGTGGCGGTAGGCCAGACTCTGGCGGGAAGCAGTAGATGCAGTCTTTGTAATTTGGTGGCTCATGGGCAGGGAGTGGTGTCGCTTCTGTCCATGCTCGTCTGAGATTAACACCTTCATAGGGATCAGAGGGTATCGGGATACTGGGGGTTGTAGTTGATGATCCACTTTCGGTGTGAATGGGAAAACTAAGCCTGATTGGGAAGTCACTCGATGGGATCGATGTGTAGCTATTGCTTTCTTTGTCCATTATCAGAGGGCGTACGGGTACCTCTTTTTCCGCATGGGTAGCATTTGCTTTATCCGTAAGTGTATACGTGTCGAGATTGGCATGAATCCGGAACGGGGATTCGAAAGTCCCATGTTTAAGCGCGATGTCATGAATGTTGTCAGGTAGCTCAGGAATGAGTAGTTCAGCAGGCATGCTCAGGGCTGATTCATGGTACAAATCTGCGTTGCCTAGTTCTGCTGAATAAAAAAATACCCCAATACCCAGTCTGAAAACTGGGGTGGCAGTAAGGCCAAGCCTTTTGAGGGTCTGTATTCCGCCCAGGAGGGCGCTTTGCAGGCTTTCGGTTGTTGATAGTGGGGTTAGTGTTGAGCTCAGTTGAATTGTGGTGTTAAGGCTTAAGGTGATGGATTTGCTGCTGGTGTCTCTGGAATGGTTTTCTCGTAATGTTTTTATTGCTTCAGGGTGGAACTCTTCGAATTCATTTCGGATTTTCTCAAGGCAGCGTCTTAGCACTATTTCAATTTGCGCGGCGGTAGCGGCACTCATTAAATAATACAGTTCTTCCTCAAGCCAATAGAAATTCTGTCCGTCCTCGACTAATTCGTTTGCAATGTTTTCAACATTCAGGGCTATGTCATCGATGCTTGTGGTATAGAGGTGTGTTGCCATATATCTATTGAGCGAGTGAGGTATTTTTTTGTCGATTCATTATAAAGAAAGAGGAGGAATTTCTTTTTGGCATAGTCATGGTTTGTCAGGTCTGGGTGTAAATGCTTTATGCTTAAATAGTTTTTGGTTAAATACGTTTCCAGTCCAGGGGTGTCGGCTGGGCGGGTGGCCTCGATTTCCTTTATTAGATTCATTGCAATGCGTGCTGCGTTGATACGAAGCGCTTCTGTCGATAGCGAGGCTATGTTGGGCGGTACTATAGGAAGTGTGCATGGGCTGTCCCATGAAAGGATATTTTCTAAGTCATAGCTGAAAGGTTCGGCTGAGTATATTTTTTGCAGTTCAGCGCTCGTTAACGTTTTTCGAGAGGTCACGTCTATTTCCAGTGAGGCGGATTTGAGACGGGAAGTATTGGAGAGCTTGTAGTAGAGGCTGCAGATGGAATTGATTCAGGGCTGCCGGGCGCGTTAGAGCCTGTAGCTACGAGGCGCAGGTACAGGAAAGTGACTGGGGCAAGAGCGGGTTTGAACTGTGTGATCAACAAAATTAAGAAGAAGTGTTATGCCAGAGCGCCAAGTGCCAGGGATACTTAGGCTCTGTACGAAATCCCGAGAAACCAAATCGTCGCTCCTCTAGCGCTGAGATTTTGTAGAGTCACGCGCCATTAACGGAAAGGAATTCTGTGATGGTAAGGCGCTACGAACTCACGGACGAGGCCTGGGATGTGGTCTCCGATCTCTTCATCGAAACCCATGGCCGAGGCCGGCCCCGACTGAGCGACCGGCTGATGCTCGATGGCGTGCTGTGGGTGCTCTGCTCAGGTGCTGCATGGCGAGATATGCCAGAGCGCTTCGGCCCATGGTCAACGGTGTATCAACGGTTTCGGGGCTGGCGAAACCAAGACTTTCGAGCAGATGCTCAAACGTCTGCACCTGCGACTGAATGAGCAGGGCTTGATCGATCTGCAAACCTGGATGATCGACTCAACCGCAGTACGCGCAACCCGAGCCTCATCTGGCGCCGGGAAAAAAGGGGGCCTGACGAGCCTGCCGATCATGCTCTAGGCCGCAGTCGCGGTGGTCTGACAACCAAAATCCACATGCTCTGCGACGCCAACGGAACACCGCTGCGCTTTCTCCTCTCCGGCGGTCAAGCCAGTGACATCAGCTACGCACAACCACTATTGGACAAGGTCAGCATTGCATCGAGCCAACGTGGCCGCCCGCGCAAGCGCTGCAAATGGCTGCTCGCCGACAAGGGCTACGACGCCGAAGCGCTACGCCGCTACTGCGACCAATATCGAATGCAACCCGTCATCCAGCTGCGCTCGATGAAGCGCAAGCCCAAGCCTGGCTTACCAAGACTGTTTGACCGGCCAAAATACCGACAGCGCAACATCATCGAGCGCATGTTCAGCTGGCTGAAAGAGAACCGCCGGATCGTGACCCGCTTCGACAAGCTCGCGAAAAGTTATGCCGCCATGGTCTCACTGGCTTGCTCCATGCGGTGTTTGCGGTACAGAGCCTAGGGGCGAGAGGAGCAAGCGTGAAGAGGGTGATGGAGCTTATAAGTGCATGCCACGACGTCTTCAGGGTCTGTGAGATCGAGCGCCGCGCGGGCGGCGCTCGATCTCACAGACCCTGAAAATGTCGTGGCGAACTACATCCCACCCCGTCGCACATGCTTGACGAACACCTTCTCCAGCAACTCCCACATCGCCGGGTCCGTGCTGAACGCCACATTGAAGCGCATCCACCCGGTCGCTTTGGCATCGACCATGAACAACTGCCCAGGCCCAAGCATGATGCCTTTCTCCAGCGCATCATCCAGCAACGCAGCGCTGTCCGGAATCGCCGGGTGGCGGGTCCAGATGTACATGCCTTCATCCGATTCGGTGAACAGCTCGAAGCCCAATCGATGCAGATGCCGGCCAACTTCCTGATGCGCTTCGGCCAGCCGCTGGCGCAGGCGCTTGAGGTGCTTGCGCCAGCGGCCGTCGATGATCGCGGCGTACACCACACGCTCCATCACCTGCGAGGTGGTCAGGCCTGAGCGCATTTTCAGGTGCAGCAGTTTCTGCATCAGCTCCGGGTTGGCCAGCATGTAGCCGACCCGCACATTGGGCGAGATGCTCTTGGAGTAGCTGCCCACGTACACCACCTGCTGCAGGTGGTCGAGGCTGGCCAGGCATGGCTGCGGCTCAGCGACCATGTCGGCGTACAGGTTGTTCTCCACCAGGCGGAAGCCGTGCTGGCTGGCCAGCTGCAGCAGGCGATGCAACTGCGGCAGCGGTGTGCGTGAGCAGGTGGGGCTGTGCAGGTGCGGCTGGGTGAAGAACGCCGTCGGGCGGTGGTGGGTGAGCAACTGTTCCAGCTGGTTCAGGTCGTAGCCGGCCGGGGTGCGTGGCACGCCGACCAGCGTCGCACCCTGGGTACGCAGGATGCTCATCAGGTTGGGGTAGCCGGGGTCGTCCACCAGCACCACATCGCCTGGGCGCACCAGGGTGCGTGCGGCCAGATCCAGGGCCTGGCTGGCGCCGTGGGTGAGCATCAGCTGCGCCGGGTTGGCGACGATGGAAAGCTCTTGCTGCAGATTCTGCGCAGTCAGCGAACGCAGCTCCATCAGGCCCATGGGGTCGCCGTAGCCCGACAGTTCCAGCGGGCTACCCGCCACCTGGCGCAGCCCCCGACGCAGGCCTTCTTCGTACATCCAGTCGTTAGGCAGCCAGCCGCACCCCGGTTTGTAGGGCAACTGGCGGATCTCGAAGATCTGCTGCAGGTACCACTCGGAGTTGAACGTTGGTCGACTGGCGTCGGCCTCGGTATTGTGCCGTTCCAGTAGTTCGCCCGCCGCACGGTTGACGAAGAACCCCGCATTGCCACGGCTCACCAGCAGCCCCTGGGCGACCAGGCGATCATAGGCCTCGACCACGGTGAAAGTACTCACCGAATAGCTCGCGGCAAAGGCGCGGATAGACGGCACCTTGGCGCCCGGCTTCAGGGTCTGGTTGTCGATCAACTCGCGCAACCCGTCGATGATCTGGTTGACCAGCGGGGTGGAGGAGTCTGGATGTAATTCGAACATTCGGGGCCTTCAGGGTGCGTATCGCCTGGCGTCTGCAGGGTGTACTGCAAGGGCGACCTGTACAGTGCAGTGCGAGATTCATGCCACTGTGCATGGCTCTCTGCGTCGGACATTTTTACATTAGGTGTCGGATATCGCCACATAAAGCATGTTCAGTTCGCTCCAGGCAGTCGTCCTGGGGCGCGTCAGCAGGCCGCCATGGAGGGCCTGCGTGTGTTCGTTCACACCATCCTGCCCGCATTAGCACTGATGTACAGGTGAAGCCGCCAGCCATCGGGGTTTCACGGTTTTCCTTGGATAAAAAGAAGCACGGGGTACACAACTGATGGACGCAACATCCACAACCACCACCGCGAAAAGCGGGCACGAGAGCAAGCTCAGTGCCTCGCTGAAGTCGCGCCACCTGACGATGATGTCGATCGCCGGGGTAATTGGCGGCGCCTTGTTCGTCGGTTCCGGCAGCGTGATCCACAGCGCAGGCCCAGCCGCTGTCCTGGCCTACCTGGCGGGCGGCATCCTGGTGGTGCTGATCATGCGCATGCTGGGTGAAATGGCGACTTCCTCGCCAGACACCGGCTCGTTCTCCACCTACGCCGACCGCGCCATTGGCCGCTGGGCCGGTTTCACCATCGGCTGGCTGTACTGGTGGTACTGGGTCATCCTCATGGCCTGGGAAGCCTATGTGGCGGGCAAGATCCTGCATGGCTTCTTCCCCGACGTTAGCGTCAATGTGTTCGTGCTGGCCACGACCCTGCTGCTGATCACCGTCAACTTCTTCAACGTCAAGCACTACGGTGAGTTCGAGTTCTGGTTCGCCTTGATCAAGGTGATCGCGATCGTCTGCTTCCTGATCGTGTGTACCGCTGCCGTGATGAACGTGTGGCAGTTCGGTGAAGTGCGTGGCATCAGCCACCTCACCGCCGAAGGCTTCATGCCCAATGGCATCACCACCGTGATCGGTGCGCTGCTAGGGGTGATGTTTGCCTTCCTGGGCGCCGAAATCGTCACCATCGCAGCTTCCGAAGCCAAAGACCCGGCCGCGCAGATCGTCAAGGCCACCAACTCGGTGGTATGGCGTGTGTGCCTGTTCTACGTCGGTTCGATCTTCCTGATCGTCTGCCTGGTACCGTGGAACGACCCGCACCTGGGCGTTTCCGGCTATGGCGCCTATCGCCGTACCCTGGAACTGCTGGGCGTGCCGTATGCCGAGCTGCTGATGAACTTCGTGGTGCTGACTTCGGTGAGCAGCTGCCTGATCTCGGGCCACTACACCGCTTCGCGCATGCTGTTCTCCCTGGCTCAGCGCGGCGATGCGCCGTCGTTCTTCAAGATCACCCGTGCCGGCACCGGAGTACCGGTGTACGCGATCATGGGCTCGTGCGCCGTGGCCGTGGTGTGTGCGCTGATCAACTTCAGCGAGACCCTGCGCCCGAAAGACGTGCTGGATACCTTGATGAACACCACGGGCATGATCGCCCTGCTGGTGTACCTGGTGATTGCCTTCTCGCAACTGCGCATGCGCCGCAAGCTGATTGCCGAAGGCAAGGAAGTGCGCCTGAAGATGTGGCTGTTCCCGTGGCTGACCTACCTGGTGATCGCGTTCATCGTGGCCGCCCTGGTAACCATGGCCTTCATGCCTGACTACCAGATCCTGGTGATCTCCACCGGTATCGCGGCGGCAGTCGTGGTGGCAATGGGTGTGGTGCATCAGATCCGCTCTGGCAGCAGCAAGCAGCACTAAGCGTCACTCGTGTCTGGAAACGGCCGGCTCCTTTGGGGACCCGGCCGTTTCGCGTTGTTGGGCCTGGGCTTTTTCTGCGGGCATGTGGAAGCGCTGGTTCATCCACGGCGAGCCGAGCAGGGCGGCGGCGGCGATCAAGGCCAGGATGGCGAGGGCGATGTAGGTCTTCATGGGCATGCGCATAAATGGACTGACTTCACGTATAGGTGGTCAGTTCCGGCGATGAGGCCATGGAGACAAACACAGGTTTATGCCCCTACAATGCGAAGCATTATCACTTGGCGCCGGCCCTCCATGTCTAACACACCGCCCAACCAGGAACTGCTCGACGCGCTGGCGTTGCACTATGACGACCTGGTTCGCTACATCCGCCAGCGCTTTCGCGACCGCCATTTTGCCCGCGACCTGGTGCACGACGTCTACCTGCAGATTCTCGACAAGCCACCCCGCCACCGCATTTCGCTGCCGCTGGCATTTCTGCGCAAGGTCACCTTCAACCGGGCCATCGACCGGGTGCGCGCCGAATCGCTGCGTGCGGCTCACCTGGCTGCCGCGAGCCATGACGAACCCGCCCTGGACAGCTGGGACGGTGCCCGCGAGCTGGATTTCGAGCAACAGCTGCATGCCCTGCTGGCGATTATCGAAGCCCTGCCGGCACGTCAGCGCCAGGTGTTCCTGCTGCACCGCATCCATGGCATGGCTCAGCGTGACATTGCCGCCGAGCTGGAGATTTCGGTCAACATGGTCACCCAGCACTTCAATCGTGCATTGCGTACCATCGCCAGCCGCTGGGAACCGGCCCGGCGCCTGCATGGCGAGGCGCGGGCATGAGCCAGGGCAAGCCTGAAAGCAAGGCCCAGGCCGACCCGTTGGAGGCGTTCAGCGAAGCCCTGCGTGAGCGGGTGGCGTCCCGCGAGGCGTTGCTCGCCGAAGGTAAAGCCATGACCGCACGCCGGCGCAAGGCCGGCAAGGCGGCCAAGGCCAGCCTGCTGTCGTTGCTGCTGGCGGGCAGCCTGTGGTGGCTAGACCCTGCCTGGCATACCGAGCAGGTGCGGGTGGCGGTGGGCGCGCAGCGCGAGCTGGTGCTGGCGGACGGCAGCCAGGTGCTGCTGGATTCGGGTAGCCGGCTGCAGATTGAACGGCACCTGCGCAGCCGGCAGCTGGAACTGTTCGAAGGGCTGGCGCGGTTTACCGTAGTGCATGCCGATGCGCCGTTCATTGTGCGCAGCCAGGGCGTGCGGGTGCGTGATATCGGTACGGTGTTCGACGTGCGCAGCGATGTGCGTGGCGTGCGGGTAGGGGTGCTCGAGGGGGCGGTCGAGGTCGGCATTGGGCACGGCGCTGTGCAGCCACTGCGGGCCGGGCAGCAACTGTTTGCTGCTGCTGGCGAGTTGGGCGAGGTGCAGGCCGTGGCGTCAGGTGCGATGGAGGCCTGGCGCAGCTCGGTGTTGCGTTTTGACGGCACACCGTTGCGCGATGCGATTGTGGATTTGCAGCGCTACAGCGAGGTGCCATTGCGGCTGGCGGATGAACGTACCGGTGGTTTGCGCTTGTCGGGTGAGTTCGACAGCCGGCAGGTGCGGGCACTGCTGGAGCAGTTGCCAGCGGTGTTGCCTGTGACGGTGGTGCGCGCGGCTGATGGGGGCTTGGTCATTGGCCGGGTTGATTGATCGCCTGCACCGGCGTTTTCGCGGGCAAGCCCGCGAAAGGGCCATAACAGGCAACCAATAATTATTTTCATTGGCACATCAACATTCACCCAGGGCCAGCCGCCATCCCCATGAAGTCACTTGAATCGTATGGGGAACACATGGGTTACCACCTTTCACCGCTGACGCTGCTGGCTGCCAGCCTGCTGACCTGCGCCACCGTCCAGGCGCAGGATGCCACCTTCAGCCTGGACATCCCGGCCCAACGCCTGGACCGCTCGCTAAACGCCCTGGCCCAGCAGACCGGCACCCGCATCCTGTTTTCCACGGATGCTGCCGAGGGCCGTCAGGCGGCGGCCGTGCAAGGGCGCATGAGCGTTGCCCAGGCCTTGCAACAGCTGCTCGCCGGCTCTGGTCTGCAGCTGCAGCGGGCGGGGGAGGGTTACCTGATCGGCGCGCCGGCCAGCGGCATGGCGCTGGAACTGGGCGCTATCACCATCGACAGCCAGCGTTATGGCAACACCACCGACGGCACCGGTGCCTACACCTTGGGCACTACGCGCGCCGGTACAGGGCTTGACCTGTCGCCACGGGAAACGCCGCAGTCGATCAGCGTGGTCACCCGCCAGCGCATGGACGACCAGGGCCTGAATGACCTCACCGAAGTGCTGCAGCAAACCCCGGGCCTGTCGGTCCAAAGCCTGGGCAGTGAGCGGTTCAACATCTACTCGCGTGGCTATTCGGTAGACAACTACCAGTTCGACGGCATTCCCACCACCCTCGATATCGTCAGCCAGGTGTCGGCGCAAAGCCTCGCCGACATGGCCATCTATGACCATGTGGAGGTGCTGCGCGGTGCCACCGGCCTGCTGACTGGCGCAGGTGACCCTTCTGCCACCATCAACCTGGTGCGCAAGCGGCCAACTGCCGAGTTCAAGGGGCATGTCAGCGCTGGGTTGGGGTCGTGGAACAAGTACCGCACCGAGGTCGACCTGTCCGGGCCGTTGACCCCCACCGGCAATGTGCGCGGGCGCATGGTTGCCGCCTACCAGCAGAACGACAGCTTCGTCGACCACTACCACCAGGAAAAGCAGGTGTTGTACGGCATCCTTGAGGCCGACCTGAGCGACACCACCTTGCTCACCGTGGGCGCCGACTATCAGCGCAACCGGCCAGAGGGCTCGTCCTCGGTGGCGTTCCCGCTGTTCTACAGCAATGGAGAGCAAACCGACTTTTCCCGCTCCACCAATAGCGCCGCGCGCTGGAGCAGCAACCCCCAGGACGCACTGAACACGTTCGCCAGCCTCGAACAGAAACTGGGCCACGACTGGAGCCTACGGCTGGCAGTGAACCAGATGTACATCAACCGCGACGACTACCGCCTGGCCACCGCCAGCTGGGGCTTCCCCGACAAGCAGACCGGCGAAGGCGTGCGCCTGTACGGCGGCGCCGGCAGTACATGGCAGAAGCAGGTGGGTGTGGATGCGCAGCTCAAGGGGCCATTCGAGGCATTCGGCCGCCAGCATGACCTGGTGCTGGGCTACAATTTCTCCCGTTACCAGAACCACCACGACCCGTTGCGCGGCACCGCGATCGAAGGCACCCGGGTCAACTTCTACGACTGGGACAACTACACCACCAAGCCCAACACCGGTAATGGCAAGCTGTACGACGGTGACACCAGCATCTACCAGAGCGGTACCTACCTGGCCACACGCCTGCGGCCTACCGATGAACTCTCGATCATTCTGGGCGCCCGGGTCAGTAACTACCGCTACCGCTACGACCTCAGCACGCAGCCGAACAAGATCCCGGGTAACCGTGAAAGCGGCGTCGTCACGCCCTATGCCGGTGTGGTCTACGCCCTGAACGACATTCATTCGGTCTATGCCAGCTACACCAGTATCTTCAAGCCGCAGACGGTCCGTGATGCCAGCGGCGCGACGCTGGCGCCACGCGAAGGCGACAACTACGAAGTCGGCCTGAAAAGCGAGTATTTTGACGGGCGCCTGCAAACCAGCATCGCTGCGTTCGAGATCAAGCAGGACAACCTGGCGGTGGTCGACCCAGGCAGAGTTGTACCGGGTACCACCACGGCGGCCTATGAAGCGATTTCCGGTGCGACTACGCGCGGCTTCGAAGTGGAAGCCAGCGGTGAGTTGCAGCCGGGCTGGAACCTCAGCGCCAGCTACAACCACAGCATCATCAAGGATGCCGACGGCGAGCGCATCAACACGGTGTTTCCGGCCAACATGGTCAAGCTGTGGACCACCTACCGCCTGCCGGGCGAGCTGGACCGCCTGACCGTGGGTGGTGGCATGAACTGGCAGAGCGGCACGCACTTCACTGCCGCGCCTGCCGAGCTTGGCACCGTCAAGGCCAAGCAAGGGCAGTTCGCCGTGTACAACCTGATGGGCCGTTATCAGATCACTGACCAGCTTTCCACCACGCTGAACGTCAACAACCTGTTCGACAAGAAGTACCTCAGTGCGCTGGATACCACGTTCTACAGTGGCTATTACGGCGAGCCACGCAACGTCATGGTGACCACCCGCTGGGATTTCTGAGAACGGGTCACGGCCTCATCGCCGGCAAGCCAGCTCCCACAAGGGCCTCATCGCCTTCAAGTGTTGCACTGTCCCTGTGGGAGCTGGCTTGCCGGCGATAGGGCCCTCACAGTCGACAGATGGCATATGCTAGGCACATTGCCCGCCTAAAAGGAGCCCCACATGGCCTGGTCCGCCAACCAGTATTCCCTGTTCGAAGACGAACGCACCCGCGCGGTGCGCGACCTGCTCGCCGCCATCCCGCCACGCCCGGTGCGCCATGCCACCGACCTGGGCTGCGGTCCGGGCAACTCCACCGAGGTGCTGCTGCAGCGCTACCCCGATGCCCAGGTGACGGCACTGGACAGCGACCCGGACATGATCGACAAGGCCCGCGAACGCAAGCGGCTGTGCATCCCACGGGTACGCACGGCCATTGCCGACATTGCCGGCTGGTCCGCCCCAGAGCCGCAGGACCTGATCCTGGCCAATGCCTCGCTGCAATGGGTACCTGACCACGCGGTGCTGTACCCGCACCTGGTGCGCCAGTTGAGTGAAGGCGCGAGCCTGGCCGTGCAGACCCCCGACAACCTTGACGAACCGGCCCATCGGCAGTTGCGCGAGATTGCCAGCCAAGGCCCTTGGGCGGCGAAATTCGCCGATTTCCAGTTGCCGCCACGGCACGGTGCGGCGTTCTACTACGACCTGCTCAGCCCGCTATGTGCGCGGGTGGATGTGTGGCGCACCACCTATCACCACCCTTTGGTGGGCGGTGCCGAAGCGGTGGTGGAATGGTTCAAGGGTTCAGCGTTGCGGCCTTACCTGGCCAGGCTTGGCGAGCAGGAGAAGGCCGACTTCCTGCAGATGTACCTGCAGGCCATGCAGCGCGACTACCCGCCGGCCACCGATGGCAAGGTGCTGTTACCGTTCCCGCGGTTGTTCGTGATCGCTACCCGCTAGGCCGGCGCCAGCGCCAGGCCACGTAGCTGTAGATGCCCAGGTTGAGCAGCAGCACGATGCTGCCCAACAGCAATTGAGTGTGCGCTGTCAGCCCGGCGGGGTAGATCAGTGGCCAGATGTAGTGCTCGACAAAGCCGCCCTGGTAGCCTGCGCCCCCGGCTGCGCTGCGCATGCGGTTTTCCCAGGTGGTGAGCGGGCAGCCCAGGTGCAGGCACTCCACCGCCAGGCCCCAGGCCAGGGCCGGCAAGTGGATGAACAGGGCAGGGCGCCACTTGAGCACCAGCAGGCCGCCGAACAGCACCAGCAGGATGAAGGCCAGGTGCAGCAGGACCAGGGTGTCGGCGGCAAAGCGGTAGAGCATGGATGGTATGCCGGGGGGTGAGGTTATCCCAGCATAGCCGGGTTACCTGCACTGGCCTCTTCGCAGCACAAGGCTGCTCCTACAGCTAATCGCATTCCTCTGTAGGAGCAGCCTTGTGCTGCGAAAGGGCCGGTACCGGCTTACAACCCTTCCTCGACCACCTGCAAAAAGGTCGCTACGACACGCCGCGTACGCTGCTCGCTCAGGCAGACCAGCGTCTCGGTCAAATGCCGCTGACAATCCACGATCGGCAACGCACACACCCGCGCATCGGCGCCAAACTCCGCCGCTGACACCACGCCCACGCCAATCCCCACCACCACCGCTTCCCGCGCCGCCTCGCGGCCTTCCACCTGGATCGCCGGGCGAATCCGCAAACCCGCGCGTTGCATCTCTTCTTCCAGCGTCTGTCGCGTCACCGAGCCGGGCTCGCGCAGCACCAGTGGCATGTCATCAAGGTCTGCCAGGCTGATCGAGCCACGGCTGGCCCAGGGGTGATGGTGGGACACAAACGCCACCATCGGGTCGCGGCGCAGCCGCAGGCAATGCAGGCGTTCATCGTCGACATCCCGCCCGAGCAGGGCCAGGTCGGCCTGATAGCTGAACAGCCGCGCAAGCGATTCGTCGGTATTGCCCGTTTCGATCTTCACCTGGATGCCAGGGTAGCGCTGGCAGAAGCGGGCAACCTGCGGCAGCACGTGCACCGGGGCATCCACTGCCAGCACCAGGCTGCCAGTGTGCAGCGCGCGTGAATCGTGCAGCAGCTCCTGCGCCTCGGCCTCGCAGGCGAACAGGCGCTGGCTAATGCCCAGCAGGCGCTCGCCAAGGTCGGTGAGCTGCACCGAACGCTTGTTGCGGTGGAACAGCAATACGCCGAAGCGCTCCTCCAGTTTGCGCACCTGGTCCGACACCGCTGGCTGGGTCAGGAACAGCTTTTGCGCAGCGCGGGTAAAGCTGCCGTGCACGGCCACCGCATGGAAGGCTTTGAGTTGTGCGTGGGAAACCGACATGGCTGACCTCATTAACAAGCTTGGCTTATGTGTGTAATACGATAAATCGATTTTATTTATCTTAGCGCAACTGTTTCCATAGATGTCAGCCCGGTGCCGGCATCACGAATGCCGCCAGGGCCCTGGTGCCCACACGGCGCCACCTGACCCGATGACAGCCTCGTCATCGCTGTGCGTAACACAAGAACAAGACAGGCGTTTCTTCACATTCTGCCGGCACACTTGAGCAAGAGGTCAGACACACATGAATCAATCCCTAGCCGCGTTCAAACGCTGGCGCATCCAGATTTTCGCCATCACCTGGCTGGCCTACGCCGCCTTCTACTTCACCCGCAAAGCCTTCTCGGTCGCCAAGCTGGGCATCGCTGAAGACCCAAGCTTCATGCTCGACAAGGCCGCCATGGCCAACCTCGACGCCATCTACCTGGCCGCCTACGCCGTGGGCCAGTTCACCTGGGGCATGCTCGCCGACCGCTTCGGCCCGCGGGTGGTGGTGCTTGGCGGGTTGCTGATTTCTGCTGTGGCAGCGGTGGTGATGGGCAGCTACGCCACCTTCCCGATCTTTGCCACCTGCATGCTGGTGCAGGGCCTGGCGCAGTCCACCGGCTGGGCCGGTTTGTGCAAGAACATCGGCAGCTTCTTCCCGGCCTCGCAGCGTGGGCGGGTACTGGGCCTGTGGAGTTCCTGCTATGCCTTCGGCGGCCTGGTGGCCTCACCGTTCGCGGGGTGGTGGGCCTATACCCTGGTGGGTACCTGGCACGCAGCGTTCTTCTCCAGTGCCGCCGTGGTGGCTTTGGTGGCCGTGCTGTTCTTCTTCCTGCAGCGCAACAAGCCTGAGGATGTCGGCCTGCCGGCGGTGGAGCCCGAGCCGCAGAGCATGGCCCCGGCCGACAACCTGTGCAGCGTGTGGGCGCCGCTGAGGGAGATCCTGCGCAACCGCACGGTGCTGACTTTGGGGCTTGCGTACTTCCTGTTGAAGCCGGCGCGCTACGCCATCCTGCTGTGGGGGCCGGTGATCGTGTTCGAGCAGATGCCTTCAGTAGGCAAGGTCGGCGCGGCAATCATCCCGACCGCCTTCGAGCTGGCGGGGTTGCTTGGTCCGATCATGATCGGCCTGGCCTCCGACAAACTGTTCGGCGCCCGGCGCATGCCGGCCTGCGTGATCAGCCTGGTGCTGCTGACCATGACCCTGGCGGCGTTCATGGCGGCCATGCACACCGGTAGCGTGATGCTGGTGGTGGCCTTGCTGTTCGTCATGGGCCTGACCCTGTACGGGCCTGACTCAATGATCAGCGGCGCCGCTGCCATCGACTTCGGTACCGCCAAGGCCGGTGCCACTGCCGCCGGCTTCGTCAATGGTTGCGGCTCGGTGGGGGCGGTGCTGGGTGGGCTGCTACCGGGGTACTTCGACGGCGTCACGGTGTTCATCGTGTTCGCTGGCTGCGCGCTGTTCTCGGCGCTGGTGCTGCTGCCGCACTGGAACAGCCGCCCGGCCAGCAGTGTGCAAAGCAACGACGTGGCACCGAATACCAGCATGGCAATCAAGCCACTGCGTACCTGAAAGGAAAGCGAGCGAATGAGACCCTTCTGGCTGCAACAGGCCCTGGATTCCACGCAGGAGGCGGTGTGCCCGCCGCTGCAAGGCGATGCCCGCTGCGATGTGTGCATTGTCGGCGGCGGCTACACCGGCCTGTGGACCGCATTGATGCTCAAGGAGGCGGTGCCGGCACTGGATGTGTTGCTGATCGAAGCCGACATCTGCGGCGCCGGTGCCAGTGGCCGCAATGGTGGCTGCGCGTTGTCCTGGTCGGCCAAGTACTTCACCCTGGAGCGCCTGTTCGGCATGGCCGAGGCGGTGCGCCTGGTACGCGAGTCGGAGCGCAGCATCGGGGACATCGGGGCGTTCTGCGGGGCCAACGGCATCGACTGTGACTACCGCCTGGACGGCACGCTGTACACCGCCACCAACGCTGCCCAGGTCGGCGCCACGGACGGGGTGATCGCTGCGCTGGAGCAGAAGGGCATCAATTCGTTCCGCCGCCTGCCCTTGGAACAGGTGCAGCGTCTGGCGGGTTCGGCGCGGCATCTGGAGGGCTGGTTCTCGCCGGCGGCAGCCACGGTGCAGCCGGGCAAGCTGGTGCGCGGCCTGCGTCGGGTGGCCTTGCAGCGCGGTGTGCGCATTCATGAAGGTACCGCCATGACCGGCCTGGAGCACGGCGCCCCGGTGCAGGTGCGCACCGCTCGTGGAACCGTTCGTGCTGATCGCGTGGTGCTGGGCCTCAATGCCTGGATGGCGCGGGCTTTTCCGCAGTTCGAGCGCAGCGTGGCGATCGTTTCCAGCGACATGGTCATTACCGAACCGTGCCCCGAACTGCTAAGCCAGATCGGTCTGGACAGCGGCATCAGCGTGCTCGACTCGCGTATTTTCGTGCACTACTACCACAACACCTCTGATGGCCGGCTGATGCTCGGCAAGGGCGGCAACACCTTTGCCTATGGCGGGCGCATGCTGCCGGTATTCGACCAGCCGTCGCCGTACCGGCCATTGCTGGGCGAAACCGTTGGCGAGTTTTTCCCGACCTTGGCCGAGGTGCCACTGGCGGCCAGCTGGAACGGGCCGTCGGACCGCTCGGTGACCGGCTTGCCGTTCTTTGGTCGCCTGGACGGGCAGGGCAATGTGTTCTATGGCTTTGGATACTCCGGCAGCGGCGTTGGCCCGTGTCATATGGGGGGGCAGATTCTTTCGTCGCTGGCGCTGGGGCTGGATAACCCGTGGACCCGTTCGCCGCTGGTCAAGGGGCCGCTGGGGCTGTTCCCGCCCGAACCGATCCGCTACCTGGGCTCGCTGATGGTACGCAATGCCATCCGCCGCAAGGAGCGTGCAGAGGACCACGGTTTGCGACCGCGTCGGCTGGACGTGCGCCTGGCACGGTTTGCGGCGGCGGCGGGCAAAGCCGATAAAGGCTGATGAGATTTCTTGTCGATCCCATGCTTGAGGGCGTATAAAATGCACCCACTTTTGGCCGGTCGCTTCCTGAACCGGCCGCTGAAACAAGAGAGTCGACATGGGCGCACAGTGGAAAGCCAAACATAGAGAAACAGCGGCCAATGCCAAAGGCAAGGTCATGGGCAAGCTGTCCAAGGAAATCCAGATCGCTGCCAAATCGGGCGCCGATCCCGACATGAACCCGCGCCTGCGCCTGGCGATCGTGCAGGCCAAGAAGGCTTCGATGACCCGTGAAACGCTGGAACGGGCGATTCGCAAGGGCGCTGGTCTGGACGGTGATACCGTGCAGTACTCGGCAGTCAGCTACGAAGGTTTCGCGCCGCATCAGGTACCGTTGATCGTCGAGTGCCTGACCGACAACGTGAACCGCACCGTCGCGCAAATCCGCGTGCTGTTCCGCAAGGGCCAGCTGGGCGCCAGCGGCTCGGTGGCCTGGGACTTCAACCACGTCGGCCTGATCGAAGCTACCCCGGAAGGTGACGCCGACCCGGAAATGGCCGCCATCGAAGCCGGCGCCCAGGACTTTGAAGAAGGTGAAGAAGAGGGCTCGACCCTGTTCATCACCGACACCACTGACCTGGATGCCGTGCAAAAGGCGTTGCCGGAGCATGGCTTTACCGTGACCTCGGCGAAGATCGGCTACACCCCGAAGAACCCGGTGAGCGCAGCCAGCCTGAGTGCTGAAGCACTGGCTGAGGTTGAAGCGTTCCTCGAAGCGATCGACGAGAACGATGACGTGCAAAACGTCTACGTCGGTCTGACCGCCTAAAAAAGCCGGGGCCGCGTTGCGGCCCATTCGCGACGCAAGGCCGCTCCCACAGGGGTTATGCACTCCTCTGTATGAGCGGCCTTGTGCCGCGAAACGAGGGCAAAGCCCTCGCCTGCGGTCTGGAGCCGAACCCTTGATGAACCCCGCCTTCGCCTCCCTCAGCCTCGCCCACCTGCGCACCCTCGACCACCTGCTGCAGCTGAAAAACCTCAGCCACGCCGCTGAGCGCCTGGGCGTCAGCCAGTCGGCCTTGAGCCGCCAGCTGGCCCACCTGCGCGAAGCTTTCGACGACCCGTTGCTGGTTCGCCAAGGCCGCGGCTACGTACTCAGCGAATACGCTGAAGCGCTGGTCGAACCGCTACGCCAGGTTCTCGAAGAACTGCACGCCCTGCGCCAGCCCGCCGTATTCGACCCAGCCCGCTGTGAGCGCCGTTTCTGCCTGGCCGCTTCGGACTACGTGGCCGAGCACATGCTGCCGCTGCTGGTGGCCGCGCTGGAACATGAAGCCCCGGGCGTATCGCTGGAGTACCGTACCTGGCAGGCCGGCCAGTACGCGTTGCTGGCCAGCGGCGAAATCGACCTGGCAACCACCTTGTTCGACGAGTCGCCTCCCAACCTGCACGGGCGCTTGCTGGGTGAGGACCGTGCGGTGTGCCTGATGCGCCACGACCACCCGCTGGCCGCCCACTCCGCGCTCAGCCAGGCCGATTACCTGGCGCACAAGCATGTGCGCATTTCCGGTGGTGGCGACAAGGACAGTTTCATCGACCGCCACCTGCGCGCCCAGGGCCTGCAGCGGCGGGTCAGCCTGGAAGTGCCGTTTTTTTCCGCCACCGTAAAGGTCATTGCCAACAGCCAGGCCGTGGCCACCGTACCCGAGCACATCGCCCGGCAATTGTGCCGCTTGCATGACCTGGCATGGCGGCCGTTGGGCTTTATCGACCACAGCCAGCGCTATTGGGTGGTGTGGCACCAGCGGCTGCAGGCTTCGGCGGAGCACCGCTGGCTGCGCAACCGGGTGTTCGAGCTGTGGCGTCAGTCGCAGTTCGGCGTGCAGGGTGGGCATGCGGGTTTGCCATAGCAGGTATGCGCGATGCGGGGTTATTCGCCGGGGGATAGGTGCCTAGACTGGGGGCATTGTGTTGTCTGTTCCGGCCTCTTCGCGGGTTTACCCGCGAAGAGGCCAGTACAGGCAGTGGATTACCCACAGGAGAGCCCTCGTGACCCCCGAGCAATTCCGCCAGTACGGCCACCAACTGATCGACCTGATTGCCGACTACCGCCAGACCGTCGGCGAACGCCCGGTCATGGCCCAGGTCGAGCCTGGCTACCTCAAGGCTGCCTTGCCAGGCACCGCTCCCCAGCAAGGTGAGCCCTTCGAAGCCATCCTCGACGACGTCAACCAGCTGGTCATGCCCGGCCTGTCCCATTGGCAGCACCCGGACTTCTACGGCTACTTCCCCTCCAACGGTACGCTGTCTTCGGTACTTGGCGACTTCCTCAGCACCGGCCTGGGCGTGCTGGGCCTGTCGTGGCAGTCCAGCCCGGCCCTGAGCGAGCTGGAAGAAACCACCCTCGACTGGCTGCGCCAGTTGCTCGGCCTGTCGGGCCAATGGAGCGGGGTGATCCAGGACACGGCCTCTACCAGCACCCTGGTGGCACTGATCAGCGCCCGCGAGCGCGCCAGCGACTACGCACTGGTGCGCGGTGGCTTGCAAGCCCAGGCCAAACCCCTGATCGTCTACGTTAGCGCCCACGCCCACAGCTCGGTGGACAAGGCCGCGTTGCTGGCCGGTTTTGGACGCGACAACATCCGCCTGATCCCCACTGACGAACACTACGCCCTGCGTCCGGAGGCGCTGCAGGCAGCCATCGAGCAGGACCTGGCGGCGGGCAACCAGCCATGCGCCGTGGTGGCCACCACCGGCACCACGACCACCACGGCGCTAGACCCGTTGCGCCCGATCGGCGAGATCGCCCAGGCCCATGGCCTGTGGCTGCATGTGGATTCGGCCATGGCCGGTTCGGCGATGATCCTGCCCGAGTGCCGCTGGATGTGGGACGGCATCGAGCTGGCCGATTCGGTAGTGGTCAATGCGCACAAGTGGCTGGGTGTGGCCTTCGACTGCTCGATCTACTACGTGCGAGATCCGCAGCACCTGATCCGGGTAATGAGCACCAACCCCAGCTACCTGCAATCGGCGGTGGATAGCGAGGTAAAGAACCTGCGTGACTGGGGCATCCCGCTGGGCCGTCGGTTCCGCGCGTTGAAGCTGTGGTTCATGTTGCGCAGCGAGGGTGTCGAAGCGTTGCAGGCGCGGCTGCGGCGTGACCTGGACAATGCCCGGTGGTTGGCGGAACAGGTCGGGGCCGCGGCGCAGTGGGAGGTGCTGGCACCGGTGCAATTGCAGACCTTGTGCATTCGCCATCGGCCGGCGGGGGTGGAAGGGGAGGCGCTGGATGCGCATACCAAGGGGTGGGCCGAGCGGCTGAATGCGTCCGGGGATGCGTATGTGACGCCAGCGACGCTGGACGGGCGGTGGATGGTGCGGGTGTCGGTGGGGGCGCTGCCGACTGAGCGGGAGCATGTCGAGAAGCTTTGGGAGAGGTTGCAGGAAGTGGTTGCAGGCTGAGACTGCCGGGGCCGCGTTGCGGCCCGTTCGCGGCACAAGGCCGCTCCTACAGGGCAACGCGCAAGCCTGGGCTCATGCGATCCACCTGTAGTAGCGGCCTTGTGCCGCGAAAGGGCTGCAAAGCAGCCCCCTGCAATCTATCAGTGGCTCACAGCCTGAAAGCTACCTTTACGGCTAGCTTCATACGCTGCCTTTTCCATCGGCTTGGCCTCCGGGTTACCCAGGTCTTCCATCGCCAGGCGGTGGGTTTCCGGGGCGATGTAGGCTGCCAGGGCGCACACGCAGGTGATGAAGAACGCCAGGCTACCCACTACCAGCGGGATGTTGTCCGAGCCAGGTGGTGCAACCAGGGCGAACAGCGCCGGCAGCATGGCGGTCAGCATGGTGCCGATGTTCTGTGCGATGGCCATGGCCGAAACGCGGTAGCGGGTGTGGAACAGCTCTGGGTAGAAGCTTGGGAACACCGCGTTGTAACCCTGGTAGACCATGCCCCACATCACGATCGAGGCGGCGAACGCCATTGGCACGTTCTGGATGCTGATTGCATACAGGTAGACGAATGCCAGCAGGCCAGAGCCCAGGCAACCGGCGATCATGGTCGGTCGACGGCCAATCTTGTCCGACAGGTTGCCGATAAACGGGATCACCAGCACAGCGACGATGTTGCCGACCACCGGGATCCACAGGTACACGCTCTTGTCGAAGCCGATGCCATAGGCCGGCTGTACCGCGTAGGCCGCACCGAAGATGGTGGCTACCACCGGGATCACGTTCATCAGGGCCATGAACATCACCAGCACCATGTGCTTCCAGCTGTGACGGAAGGCTTCGCTGATGGGCGACTTGGCAACCTTGTCCTGCTTCTCTTCCTTCACGAATGCCGGGGTTTCATGCACTTCCTTGCGGATGATGAAGCCTGCGATCAGCACGATGGCGCTCATCAGGAACGGAATGCGCCAGCCCCATTCGGTGAAGGCTTCGCTAGGCATGAAGTAGGCCAGTGGCAGGAACACTGCCGCCGCCAGTACCTGGCCGGCCTGCACGCCTTGCAGGGTGAAACTGGCGTAGTAGCCTCTTCGACCGAACGGCGCGTGCTCCATGATCATGGAGCTGGCCCCGGAGATTTCCCCGGCCACGGCAAAGCCCTGGATCAGGCGCAGTACCACCAGCAAGGCCGGCGCGAGGTAGCCGATGTCGTGGTAGGTGGGCAGCAGGCCTACCGCCATGGTCGACAGGCCCATCAGGAACATGCACAGCAGCAGTACGTTCTTGCGACCGCGGGTGTCACCCCAGTGGCCCAGCACGAAAGCACCGACCGGACGCGCCAGGTAGCCCACGCCGTAGGTGGCCAACGAAGCGATGATGGCCATTTTCGGGTCGGTATTGGGGAAGAAGATCTGCGGGAAAATCAGTGCAGCGGCCTGGGCGTAGATGAAGAAGTCGTAGTACTCGAGTGCCGAGCCTATCCATCCACTGGCGGTCGCTTTTTTGGCTTGCGAGCTGGAGTGAGCCATCGTTGTCTCCGTTGTTATTGTTGTTTGCGCAGGTTCCGCCGTTGGTTCGCCAAGGCAGGAGGCAGTGGTCGGTGTGCCTGCGTCTGTGGTTCATGTTGACCACGGGCCAGCGGTCTAGCAATTCGTTAAAACGGGTTTTGTGCGATAATCGAACGCAAAACTAACCATTCCGTACAAAGAGATTGAAGCGACGACTTTACCTGCGAATAATCGATCGTGCCATAAACTGTGACAGTGGTTTTTTCCTGACTGGCACCGTCATTTTCTAACAACAAGGAACTCCCGCCATGCAGCGTTCGATCGCTACCGTGTCCTTGAGCGGCACCCTGCCGGAAAAGCTCGAAGCCATCGCCGCCGCCGGTTTTGACGGCGTCGAGATCTTTGAAAACGATCTGCTGTATTACGCCGGCAGCCCGCGCCAGGTGCGCCAGATGTGCGCCGACCTAGGGATAGCCATTACCCTGTTCCAGCCGTTCCGCGACTTTGAAGGCTGCCGCCGCGACCGCCTGCAGAAAAACCTCGACCGCGCCGAGCGCAAGTTCGACCTGATGCAAGAGCTGGGCACCGACCTGGTGCTGGTGTGCAGCAACGTTCAGGCCGATGCCCTGGGCGATGAACAGCTGCTGGTCGACGACCTGCGCCTGTTGGGCGAGCATGCCGGCAAACGTGGCCTGCGCATTGGCTATGAAGCCCTGGCCTGGGGCCGCCACGTCAACACCTACCAGCAAGTCTGGAATTTGGTGCGCCAGGCCGACCACCCGGCCCTCGGGGTGATTCTCGACAGCTTCCACACCTTGTCGCTGAAGGGCGACCCAAGCGCGATCCGCGACATCCCCGGCGACAAGATCTTCTTCGTGCAGATGGCTGACGCGCCGATCCTGGCCATGGATGTGCTGGAGTGGAGCCGCCACTTCCGCTGCTTCCCGGGGCAGGGCGAAATGGACATGGCCGGTTTCCTGGCGCCGATTCTTGCCACTGGCTACCGTGGCCCGCTGTCGCTGGAAATCTTCAACGACGGCTTCCGCGCCGCGCCCACCCGGCAGAATGCCGCCGACGGCCTGCGTTCGCTGCTGTATCTCGAAGAACAGACACGCTTGCGCCTGGAGCAGGAAAACACGCCGATCGAACCTGGCGTACTGTTCACCCCGCCAGCGGCCAGCGCCTATGACGGCGTGGAGTTCCTTGAATTTGCGGTCGACGAAGCCGTCGGCGCGCGCCTGGGCAGCTGGCTGAAGCGCCTGGGCTTTGCCGAAGCCGGCAAGCACCGCAGCAAGGACGTACAACTGCTGCGCCAGGGCGATATCAACATTGTCCTGAACGCCGAACCGTACTCCTTCGGCCACAACTTCTTCGAGGCCCACGGCCCGTCGCTGTGCGCCACCGCACTGCGGGTCAAGGACCCGCAAGCCGCCCTGAAGCGTGCCACCGCCTTCCGTGGCCAGCCGTTCCGCGGCCTGGTCGGCCCCAACGAGTGCGAAGTACCGGCGGTACGCGCACCGGACGGCAGCTTGCTGTACCTGGTGGAGCAGGGCACCGCTGGCCACACGCTGTACGACACCGATTTCAGCCTGGACAAGAGCGCCACTGCCACTGGCGGCCTGCGTCGCATCGACCACATGGCCCTGGCCCTCCCAGCCGAGTCACTGGACAGCTGGGTGCTGTTCTACAAGAGCCTGTTCGACTTCGCTGCCGACGACGAAGTAGTGCTGCCCGACCCTTATGGCCTGGTCAAGAGCCGCGCCCTGCGTAGCCAATGCGGCACCTTGCGCCTGCCGCTGAACATCTCGGAAAACCGCAACACCGCCATTGCCCATGCACTCTCCAGCTACCGCGGTTCGGGGGTGCATCACATTGCCTTCGATTGTGACGACATCTTCCGTGAAGTGGCGCGTGCCAAGCTGGCTGGAGTACCGCTGCTGGAAATTCCGCTGAACTATTACGACGACCTGGCGGCGCGCTTCGATTTCGACGACGAGTTCCTCAGCGAACTGGCGTACTACAACGTGCTGTACGACCGCGACGCCCAGGGCGGCGAGCTGTTCCACGTGTACACCGAACCGTTTGAAGAGCGCTTCTTCTTCGAAATCATCCAGCGCAAGGGGGGCTATACCGGTTACGGCGCGGCCAACGTCGCGGTGCGCCTGGCAGCGATGGCCAAGGCCCGCAGCGGCGCGGCGCGCAAGCCCGTCCTCTGACCCCGACGCGGTCGGTGTAGGAGCGGCCTTGCGCCGCGAATGGGCCGCGAAGCGGCCCCAGTTTCTGTGTCGCGGCATCCATTTCTGGGGCCGCTTCGCGGCCCATTCGCGGCGCAAGGCCGCTCCTACACCGAGGGTGTATGACTCAGGGGCGCTCAGCCACCATCAACAGCGACTGCGGCACCGCACTTTGCGGGTGCTGTGGTTCCTGCAAACTGAGCAGGCGCAACCCGGCCATGTCCAGTGCATTCAGCCAGCTGGCCAACGTACGGAAGTACCACGGCATCGGTTGCCAGTCCCCGGCAAACCCGGCAAACGACTCCTCCCGCCAGCCATCCTGATACTCCCCGTTGGCAACGCTCCAGGGGTGCAACGTCTGGATCACCAGTGCGCCACCCGGCACCAGCAAACCTTTCATGGCCGCCAGCAACGGGATGATGTCCTGGTGCAACAGCGCAAAGTTGGCACAGACCAGGTCATACCCTGTGCCCACATAAACCTGCGCATCGGCCAACTGCGCATAGCTGGCCAGGTGCACCTCGGCCGAGCCCGCCGCGCGCGCGGCCTCTACCAGCGCCCTGTCACCATCCACGCCCACGGTTTCGATACCGCGGTCATCCAGTGCACGCAGCAACCAGCCCTCACCACAGCCCAGGTCCAGCACTCGCCCGGGCTGGCGGCCGAGGATGGCGAGCAGGATGGCCTGGTCAGTGACCTGGCGACGGCTCTCGATGGCGCCGCTGCGCACGGCGTCGATCCAGGCGTGGGCGTTGTGCTGCCAACTGTCGAGCAAAGTGCTTTCAGGGTCAGGCATGGTGGTGTCCCGGTGGTTGAACTTGTGCTGTGTTGAAACGCTACCTTAATATTGAAAACAATCCTCACTTGCGGGAACAGAATCGCCCCCGAGTGCCGCAGGGGTATCGTTACCCGGTCGCCGTGTGTTTTCGCTTGACCCGGTACATATCCCCATCGGCATGACGCAGCAGCATGTCGGCATCGTTGCCATCCTCAGGGAAGCGCGCCACGCCGATGCTGCAGGACGGCGTGTCGATGCCGGACAACTCCATACCGAGTGGCTCGGCCATGACCGCCAGGATGCGGGCTACCTGCTCGGCAATGGCCACTGGCGAGGGGCAATCGTTCAACAGCACGGTGAACTCGTCACCGCCCATGCGCGCCACCGTGTCGGTTGCGCGTACGCAGCCTTCCAGCCGCCGCGCAAGCGAGCACAGCACCCGGTCACCCACAGCATGCCCGTGCACATCGTTGATTTCCTTGAAGTCATTGATATCCAGAAACAGCAACCCCAGCGTGCCATCGTGCTGCCGCGCTGTGGCAAGGGCACTGTCCAGCCGTTCATTGAACATGGCCCGGTTGGCCAGCCGGGTAAGCGGGTCGTGATGGGCAAGGAAGCGCAGCTCCTCTTCAGCCTGGCGCAGGGCCGTCACATCCCGCGCCACACCGATACGCGCTTGAGCCTCTTCGGACCAGCTGGCTGCCCACAGGATGTGCACGATACCGCCATCCTTGCGCACATAGCGGTTACGGAAATCGTAATGGGGCTGGCCGTTCATCACCCGCACAATCGACGCGCGCGTGGCCGCCAGGTCGTCGGGGTGCATATAGTCGGTGATCGGCGTGCCGATCATTTCGCAGGGCTTGTAACCCAGCAGGGCCTCGCAGGCATCGCTGACGAAGGCGATCTGGTTGTCCCTGTCTACCACGAACACGGTGTCCAGCATCAGGTGGATCAACCTGGGGTACAAGGCTTGAAGGTCTACGGGCATGGGCAGGACGTCCGCGGCAGGGTGACCGATCATAGCGCGAAGAAATGCGTCGCATCTATCGTAGACTTGTGGTCCTGGCACTGATGATCGCGCCCACCTCGGTACTCTGCAGGAGCATGCGTTCAGGTATTCATCAGTTGCTCACCATCAGTTCCGGCCCCAGGTAATCGTTGACCTGCTGGATATCATCATCCCCCAGGCTACCCACCGACGAGGCCAGGCGCAGCCGAGACATCAGGTAGTTCAGCTTCGCCTCGAACAGGTCGTGGCGGGCGTCGTACAGCAGTTCCTCGGCATTGAGCACGTCCGAGTTGGTGCTGGTGCCGCCTTCCTTGAAGCCTTTGCGGGTCGAGGTCAGCGAACGCTCGTTGGAGGCCACGGCCTTTTCCAGCGCTTGAATGCGCAAGGCGCCGCTTTGCACGCCGCGGTACTCGCGGGTGGTGCCGGAAATTACCTCCTGACGGGTAGCATCCAGCTCATCCAGGGCCTTGGAACTGTTGGCACTGGCCTGGCGGGTCAGGGCGCTTGTGCTGCCACCGCTGTACAGCGGAATGTTCAGCTCCAGGCCGATCGAGCTGTAGTGGTTGCGCTGGTTGAGCTCGGAAATCGACTGACTGCTGCCGGCGTTATAGCCCGCCACGAAATCCAGGGTGGGGTAGTGCCCGGCGCGGGCACGTTTCACTTCTTCTTCGGCCAGCTCGTAGCTGTGCCGGCGCGCGTGAATCAGCGGGCTGTCGGCCTGGGCTTTGACCAGCCAGTCCTGCAGGTTGCCCGGCATCAGCGGTGGCGTACTGAAGCCCGGCTGCAAGGTGGTCAGCGACTCTGGGGTTTCACCGATGTATTCCTCCAGCTTGCGGCGGGCGTTGACCAGGTTGTCCTGGGCCTCAATCAGATCGGCCTCGGCCAGGTCGCGCCGGGCCACCGACTCATCGACGTCGGTGATGGTACCGGCGCCCAGCTCCTTGCGCCGTTTCGCCGAAGCCTGCTGCTCTTCGAAGGCGTTCAGCTTGGCCTTGGCCAAGGTGATGGTTTCGCTGGCCAGCAGCACGTCGAAGTAGGCGTCGGCCAGGCGTACCGCAGCGTCCTGGCTCTTGGCGTCGAACACTGCCACGCTGTAGTCGGCCCGCTGCTGGCCCTGGCGGTACTCGGCCATCCTCTGTTTGTTGAACAGCGGTTGGCGCAGGCGCACATTAGCGCCCTTGGAGTCATAGTCCAGATCGTTGTCCAGGCCGTTCTGCCGCTGGCTGCCATTGACCCTGTTGAAGTAGGCCGACGCGTTGATCTGCGGCAGCAGGCCGGCCTCGCCGATGGCGCGGTTTTCGCTGCCGGCTTCTTTTTCGTGCACCGCCGCGCGGTAGATCGGGCCTTGGTATTGCAGCAAGTCCCAGGCTTGCTTCAGGTCCATGGCACTGGCCTGTACGGCCACCCCCAGCAGGCACAACATCAGGCACGAGCGTTTCATGTCATTGCTCCTTGAACGCAGCGTCGACGCGTTCGAGCATGGGTTTGAGCAGGTAGCTGAGCAGGTTGCGCTCGCCGGTCTTGATGGTGACGGTGGCGGGCATGCCGGGGCGGATGTGGTTGCTGCCCAGCAGGCCCATGCCGGCCGGCGTCACTTCTACCTGGGCCAGGTAGAAAGGCTGTTTGCTTTCTTCGTCGAGCAGGCGGTCGGCGGAAATGGTCTTCACCCGCCCCGGAATGTTTGGCGTCTGCGCGTGGTTGAAGGCCGGGAAGGCGATGTCCACGGCCAGGCCCGGGACCATCTTGTCGATGGCCTGCACCGGGATCATCGCGTCCACCTGCAGCGGTTGGTCGAGCGGCACCACCTCCATGATCTTGGCGCCGGGCTGGATGATGCCGCCGACTGTGGCGATGCTCAGGCCCTGGACCATGCCGTCGATCGGCGAGCGGATCACCGTGTGGGTCACTTCGTAGTCCAGCGCACGCAAACGGTCGGCCAGGGTGGTGTTTTCCTTTGCGGTGTCGGTCAGCTGCGATTCCACTTCCTTCAGGTAGTCGTGCTGGCGCTGCAGCATGCGCAGCTTGATTTCGGTAGCCTGGCTGCGTGCGCGGGCAATGTTGTTGAGGTTTTCGGCCTGGCCGGCGGACAGGTCGGCATTGCTGCGCTCCAGTTCAAGCAAGCGGTTGCGCGGTACATAGCCCTCGGCGGCCAGCACCCGGGTGCCTTGCAGCTCCTGGCTGAGGAAGCCGATCTGCGAGGCGCGGGCGCCGTACACCTGCTGCAGGCCCTTGAGCTGCACTGCCGAGGCCGCGAGGTTTTCTTCAAGGATGCTCAATTCACCGGCAAGGCCGGCGCGGCGGGTGTCGAGCAGGCGCTGTTGCAGGTCCATGGCCGCCAGCAGCCTTGGGTCATTGTCGTAGTGCTTGAGCAGGGCAGGGTCGAAGGTGACCGTATCGCGGCCATCGCGTTCGGCTTCCAGGCGGTTTTCCACGGTCTTGCTGACGATGTACTGGGCACTGAGTGCACCTTGCTCGGCCGCGGCGCGCAATGCGTCGAGGCGTACTACCTCCTGGCCTTTTTTAACCAAATCGCCTTCGCGCACCAGGATCGCCTCGACCGTGCCGCCGCTCAGGTGCTGCACCGCCTTACGGTTGCTGGTGACCTTGACCGTGCCGGTGGCAACCACGCCCGCGTCCAGTGGCGCCAGGCAAGACCACAGCAGGAAACCGCCAAAACCGGCGATTACCATCCATACGCCCCAGCGTGCCGGCCGGGCGGCGTCCAGGTCGATCAGGTCTTTGGCTTCGGCGGCAATCAGTTCGGAGTTTTGAGCCATTTGCATGAAGGGTTACTCCCGTACTTTTACCGAAGCCAGCGGGGCCGTATTGGCCGCTGGAATCACGCTGGCCTTGCGCAGCGCCGCGAACACTTCGTCACGGCTGCCGAGCATGTGCACGGTGCCGTCGCGCAGCATCAGTATCTTGTCTACGGCGCACAGCACATTGGGCCGGTGGGAAATCAGGATCACCGTGGCACCGCGCGTTTTCAACTCGGCCAGCGCATCGACCAAAGCCTTCTCGCCGACGTCATCGAGGTTGGCGTTAGGCTCGTCCAGTACCACCAGGTTGGGCTCGCCGTACAGCGCGCGGGCCAGTGCTATGCGTTGCTTCTGGCCGCCGGACAGCGGGGTGCCGTCGGCTGCCAGGCGGGTGTCGTAGCCCTGCGGGAAGCGCAGGATCATGTCGTGCACGCCGCTGCTGCGGGCGGCGCGGATCACTGCATCGCTGTCCACTTCGGCAAAGCGCGCGATGTTTTCGGCGATAGTGCCCTCGAACAGTTCCACGTCCTGCGGCAGGTAGCCCAACCACGGGCCCAGTTCGGCCTTGTTCCAGGTAAAGATGTCGGCCCCGTCCAGGCGCACCTTGCCCGCCTGGGCCGGCCACACACCCACCAGCAGGCGGGCGAGGGTGGACTTGCCCGAGGCCGAAGGGCCGATGATGCCCAGGCTCTCACCGGGGACCAGGCTGAAGCTCACCCCGCGCACGATGCTGGTATTGGTGCCGGGTGCGCCGGCAATCACGTTTTCCACCGCCAGCATGCCCATCGGCCGTTGCAGCGACATGCTCGGTGGCCGTTGTGGGTAGTCCTGCAGCAGGTCGTTGAGCCGGCCCCAGGCCAGACGGCAGCCCAGCAGTTGTTTCCATGAGGCGATCACTTGTTCCACCGGGCCCAGGGCCCGGCCGGTCAGGATCGAGCAGGCGATCATCATGCCGGGAGTGATCTTGCCTTCGATCGCCAGCAGTGCGCCGGTCCCCAGGATCACCGACTGCAAGGTTATGCGCACGAAGCGCCCGGTGCTGCTGATCAGCGCCGCGCGGTCGGAGGCCAGGGTCTGCATCTGCAGAATGCGCAAGTGGCCCTGGTACCAGCGCTTGCCGATTGACGGCAGCATGCCCATGGCCTCGATCACTTCGGCGTTGCGCAGGTTGTTGTTGGCGTAGCTGGCCGACGACATTGACGCCTGGTTGGCTTCGGCCAGTGGCTTTTGCGTGGCCTTTTCAGTGAGGTAGGCCAGGCCCACCAGGATCAACGAGCCGATTGTCGTGACCAGCCCGAGCCAGGGGTGGATCAGGTAGCAGACCACCAGATAGATGGGTGTCCAGGGGGCATCGAAGAAGGCGAACAGGCCGTTGCCGGTCAGAAACTGCCGCACCTGCGCCAGGTCTTGCAGGGCTTGGGCCGGGTTGCCGCCTGCGCGGCTCAGGTTGCGCTCGAAGGCGGCGCTGAATATGCGTCGGTTGAGCGCCATGTCCAGGTAGTTGCCTACCCGGATCAGCACGCGGGTACGGGTCATCTCCAGCGCCGACATCAGCAGGAACAACCCGACCACCAGCAGGGTGAGCATGCCCAGGGTGGTGACATTACGGCTGACCAGGGCGCGGTCATACACCTGCAGCATATAAATAGCTGGCGTCAACATCATGACGTTTATCACGCCGCTGAAGGCGGCCAGGGCGTAGAAGCTGCGGCGCAGGCGAAACAACACGTCGGCCAGCTCGGAGCGGGTGCGTGGTGGCTTGGGCATCGGAGGCCTCCCTTTATTACAAATCGGGAAGCCCTTGCGGCGCCCCGTACAACGGTAGTTGTGGCTTCTTGGTTGGCTCGCAGGCGGGTCGCTCTTATGGCGAATAGTCCAAAAACGCTGCGTTGCTCCCACAAGCTGGAGCGTAGGTTGCAACGAAACAATCGGTAATATCATTTTGCTCTATGAAGTCTTTGAACTTTTTATAAGTGCCGACAAAACAGCTAGTTGCATCGCATTATCATCGTTGAAGGTTTTTTTTGACGGGATATTGACAAGTTTTTGCTCTGCGACTTTAGTCTGAAGTATTCGGGCCCTGTGCGAGCTGGGGTCGATACACGTGCGTTACACCTGTTGCGCACGATTAACAGGGTCCCATCCCGGAACGGTGGGGCCGGATTGCCAGCAATGAGGCCGAGTCGCCAGCACACAAACGTTGCGCCACCGAGCCCAGAACCACGAACCAGATACTGCGCAAGTCAACACTGACTGGGCGCGGGAAGGACCCTGTTGCCCTGTGATTTCTCCGGAAAGATCGAGGGCAATTGCAATGGCCAATTTCAGCAAGTCGGACCTGGAATTCATTCTCAAACAAATCTTCATCGCCGAGGCTCATGCTGACGGCGCCAGCCTGAGTGACCTGCTGCCCAACAGCCAGGTACCGTTCGGCCTGCGCACCGTCGATGGCAGTTTCAACAACCTGGTGGCCGGGCAAAGCGAGTTCGGCGCTGCCGACAATTCGTTCCTGCGCCTGCTCGATACCTCCTACCGTGCCAACTACGTGGGCACCGGCAACGTCGTCGATTCGCAACCGCGCACCATCAGCAACCTGATCGTCGACCAGACCGCCAACAACCCGGCGGCCGTCGAAGCCAATGGTGGCGCAGCCCCGGTGATAAGCCCCGGTATCGACGGGGTGTTCGGCACCGCCGACGACAAGCCGGTGTTCTTCATCCCCAACGTCTCGCCGGACGCGGGCCTGACGGCGGGCTTCAACGCCTGGATGACCTTCTTCGGGCAGTTCTTCGACCACGGCCTGGACCTGGTCAGCAAGAGCAGCACCGACATCGTGTTCATACCGCTGCGCCCGGATGACCCGCTGTACGTGGCCGGCAGCCCGACCAACTTCATGGTGCTGTCACGCGCCGTACGCACCGCCGGCGCCGATGGCGTGGTGGGCACGGCCGACGATAGTCAGCCCAACACCACCTCGCCGTTCGTTGACCAGAGCCAGACCTACAGCTCGCACCCCTCGCACCAGGTATTTTTGCGCGAGTACATGCTCGATGGCGCCGGTGACCCGGTGGCCACAGGCCGGCTGATCACCAACCGCGACCTTGGCGCGGATGGCAAATTCGGCACCGCCGACGATGGCGACAGCGGAAATGGCGGCATGGCCACCTGGGCGGTGGTCAAGGCCCAGGCCCGTGACCTGCTGGGTATCAACCTGACCGATGCCGACGTGCACAGCGTGCCGTTGCTGGCCACCGATGCCTACGGCAACTTCCTGCGCGGGCCCAACGGCATGCCGCAGGTGGTGATGCGCGTGAACAACGGCGCCGACGGCATTGCCGGCACTGCCGATGACGTCACCCAACTGGTCGAAGGCAACCGCGCCGCGCCCATCAGCCTGGCCAATGCCGTGAGCACCGGGCATGGCTTCCTGGACGACATCGCCCATAACGCGGCCCCCGTGGTAGTGGGGGGCGTGCTGCAAGCCGACGCCGACACCGCCATTGGCAACGCGCAGCCTGTGGGCCCGGGCGGCAACAACCTGACCTACGACAACGAACTGCTCGACGCCCACTACATCGCTGGCGACGGTCGGGTGAACGAAAATATCGGCCTGACCGCTGTGCACCACGTGTTCCACTCCGAGCACAACCGGCTGGTGCAGCAGACCAAGGACACCCTGCTGGCCGCAGGCGACCTGGCGTTCCTCAACGAGTGGCTTATCGACGATGTTACCGCCATCCCCACCACGCCTGCTGGCATCGCCGCGCTGGTGTGGGACGGCGAGCGGCTGTTCCAGGCGGCCAAGTTCGGCACCGAAATGCAGTACCAGCACCTGGTGTTCGAAGAGTTCGCCCGCACCATCCAGCCGCAGATCGACGAGTTCCTCGCCCCTAATGGCTACGACACCTCGATCAACCCGGCCATCCTCGCCGAGTTCGCCCATGTGGTGTACCGCTTCGGCCACTCGATGCTGACCGAAACCGTCGACCGCTTCGACCCGTCGTTCAACCCGGTGTCGGCCGACCCCGACAACCCTGACCAGCAACTGGGCCTGATTGCCGCCTTCCTCAACCCGCTGGCGTTCGCTGGCAGCGGTGCCACCGCCGACGAAGCGGCCGGTGCGATCATCCGCGGTGTTACCCGCCAGCTGGGCAACGAAATCGACGAGTTCGTCACCGAAGCCCTGCGCAACAACCTGCTCGGCCTGCCGCTGGACCTGCCCGCGCTGAACATAGCCCGGGGTCGTGATACCGGCATCCCCAGCCTGAACGAGGCGCGTCGCGAGTTCTACGCGGCAACGGGCGACAGCCAGCTCAAGCCCTACATCAGCTGGGCCGACTTTGCCGACCACCTCAAGCACCCGGCATCGCTGATCAACTTCATTGCTGCCTACGGTACTCACGCCACCATCACCGGGGCAACCACCGAAGCGGACAAGCGCGCCGCCGCAGTGGCGCTGGTGCTTGGCGGTAGCGGTTCACCACTCGACCGCCTGGACTTCCTCAACGGCACCGGCGCCTATGCCAACGTGACGCTGGCCGGCAAAGACGGCATCGCCGGCACGGCCGACGACATTACCGGCGTGACCGTGACCGGGGTGGATGCCATCGACTTCTGGGTCGGCGGCCTGGCCGAGAAGAAAATGCCCTTCGGCGGCATGCTCGGGTCCAGCTTCAACTTCGTCTTCGAGACCCAGCTGGAAGCGCTGCAGAACGGCGACCGTTTCTACTACCTCTCGCGTACGGCGGGCATGAACTTCGGTACGGAACTGGAGAACAACTCCTTTGCCAAGCTGATCATGCTCAACTCCGACGTCACCCACCTGTCCAACACCGTGTTCCTCACGCCTACCTTCACCCTGGAAGTGAACCAGGCCAATCAGTTCACCGGGCTGGGTGCCGACGGCAAGGCCGACCCGACGGGGGGCATCGAGATAAACGGGGTTGAAATCCTGCCGCTGGTGATTCGCGACAACCCCGACACCGTGGGCCCTGACGCCAACTACCTGCACTACACCGGTGAAGACCATGTGGTGCTGGGCGGCACGGCCGGCAACGACATCATCATCTCGGGCGAAGGCGACGATACCGTTTACGGCGATGCCGGCGACGACGTGCTCGAAGGTGGCGCCGGCAACGACGCAGTGCTGGGTGGTGCAGGCGACGACATCATCACCGACTCGTTCGGCGACAACCGCCTGGAGGGTAACGCCGGTAACGACGTGATCGTCGCCGGCAGCATGCTGGCGGCTGGCAACCTGATCCTGGGGGGCGACGGCCAGGACTTCATCATCACCACCGAGGACATTTCTACCACCTTCGGTGGCCAGGGCGATGACTTCATCCTCGGCGCCAAGACCAACCTGCCACCCACCGGCAACGAGGGCGATGACTGGATCGAGAAGGGTACCCAGGACGGTGCGCCTGGTGACAACTTTGCGCCACTGCTGGGTGACGAAGTGGTCGGCAACGACATCTTCGTCGGTGGTGGTGGCTTTGACGAAATGATCGGCGAGGGCGGTGACGACATCTTTGTCGGCAGCGATGCCCAAGACAAGATGGACGGCATGTCCGGCTTCGACTGGATCACCAACAAGAACGACAAGGTCGGCGTCACCGTTGACCTGAGCCTGGCAGCGCTGGCCCAGCCCCACGGCAATGCGCCAAACCAGAACGCCGGGGTATTCAACCCGGTCGGCGCCTCGCCGGCCAGCATCCTCGACCGCTTTGCCGAGGTCGAAGGGGTGTCCGGTTCGGACTACGCCGATGTGCTCAAGGGCGATGACGTCGATGCCGTGACCATCCTCAACCATGGCGGTGCCACGGGCAGTGCGCTGACCAACGTGGCGCTGATCCGTGGGCTGCAGCAGTTCCTGGCGGATGCCGGGTTGCCGACCACGGGCTTTGCCACCGGCAACATCATGCTTGGCGGCAATGGCAGCGACCTGATCGAGGGCCGTGGCGGCGATGACCTGATCGACGGCGACAAATGGCTGAACGTGCGCATCGCCGTGTACGCCCCTGGCGACGTCAACCACACCGGGCCAGAGATCGCCAGCTTCGACAGCATGGTCGACATGATCCCGTTCATGCTCGACCGCACCTACAACCCTGGCCAGCTGAAAGCCGTGCGGGAAATCCTGCCGGGTACCTCCACTGGCGGGGCGGCCTTCGACACGGCTGTGTATGCGGGGGTGCAGAGCGAGTACGTGGTAACCCAGAACACCAAAGGCACGGCCGATGTCGCGGACGATGTGTGGACGGTGACCGATACTGTGGACGGCCGCGATGGCGTCGATACGCTGTTGCATATCGAACGCCTGCAGTTCTCCGACAGCCAACGCGTGCTGGTGGCAGGGGTGAACGCGCAGCCCACGGGCAGCCCGACCGTCACCGATGGCAACGGCGGTGCGATCACGGTGGGCGATATGCTGACGGTGAGCGTGGCGGGCGTGCTCGATGCCGACAATATCAGTGCGGGCAACCCGACAGGCACGCTTGCCGACCGTTCAGTGTCGTACTACTGGCAATTCGAGGCCGACCCGGGCAGTGGTGTGTTCGAGGACATCATCCTGCTACCGGCCGGTGACCTGGCGTTCCAGAGCGCCGATGGCACCGCGTTCAAGGTGTCGCCAGACCTGGCCGGGCTGAGCCTGCGGGTCAAGGCGATCTACCAGGACGCCCATGGCACAACCGAGGTGTTGTATTCCGCACCCACGGCGGTGGTGCAGCCGGGCGCACCGGTGGTGCCAACGCCGGCCACTCCGGTCGTGGATGCCACGGCAGGGGGCGAGGGGCTGCACATGGTGCGCTCTGACCTCAACTTCATCCTCGACCAGATCAAGATCGCCGAGGCCGATGCCGCCGGGCAGGACATCCTCTCGCTGATCCCCAACATCCGCGCACCCTTGGGCCTGCGTGCGGTCGATGGCTCGAACAACAACCTGATGAACCTCAACGGCAACAACAACACCCAGTTCGGTGCTGCCGACAATGTCTTCCCGCGCCTGACCGACCCGGTGTTCAACCCGGCAGAAGGTGCACCGGCCGGCTTCTTCGGCCCTGGCTCGCCGGCCATTCCGGGCTCGTCGTACCAGCAGACCAGCGGCCCGGTGTTCGACTCGCAGCCGCGCACCATCAGTAACCTGATCGTCGACCAGACCTCCAACAACCCGGCAGCCTATGCCACCGCGTATGACCCAGGTGCCGATGGCGTGCTCAACTTCGGCACGCCCGGTAACGACGACGTGCTCAAGGACGGCGTGCGCATCGTCGCCAGCCCGGGCATGGATGGCCAGTTCGGCACCACGGACGACCACGATGTATACCTGTTCGAAAACACCGCTGCCGATGCCGGCCTGTCTGCGCCGTTCAACGCCTGGATGACGTTCTTCGGGCAGTTCTTCGACCATGGCCTGGACCTGGTCACCAAGGGTGGTTCGGGGACTATCTACATCCCGCTGCAACCCGATGACCCGCTCTACGTGGAGGGTGGTTTCACCAACTTCATGGTGGTGACCCGTGCCACCAACCTGCCAGGGCCGGATGGCATCCTCGGCAACGCCGATGACGTTCACGAACACACCAACACCACCACGCCGTTCGTGGACCAGAACCAGACCTACAGCTCGCACCCGTCGCACCAGGTGTTCCTGCGTGCCTACCTGTTGACCGACGACGGCCCTGTTGCCACTGGCCGGCTGATCACCAACCGTGACCTGGGCGCCGATGGCAAGTTCGGCACTGCCGACGACACCGAGATCGGTGGCATGGCCACCTGGAAAGTACTCAAGGCCCAGGCCCGCGACGTGCTTGGCATCAACCTGACCGATGCCGACGTCGACAACGTGCCGTTGCTGGCAACCGACGCATACGGCAACTTCATCAAGGGGCCGAACGGCTACCCGATGGTGGTGATGAAGGGCCTCGACGGCATTGCCGGCACTGCCGATGACCAACAGGTCGAAGGCAACCCGCTGGCGCCGCTCGACCTGACCAACGCCGTGCGCACGGGGCACCAGTTCCTCGCCGACATTGCTCATAACGCAGTACCCGTGTTCAGTGGCGGCGTGTTGGCGCCGGATGCCGACAACGTTGCCGGCAACGCTGTGCCGGTCAACCCACAGACCGGGGCCAACCTGGCCTACGACAACGAACTGCTGGACGCGCATTACGTCGCCGGCGACGGTCGGGTCAACGAGAACATCGGCCTGACAGCCGTGCATGCGATCTTCCACTCCGAGCACAACCGGCTGGTGGCGCAGACCATGGACACCGTGCTCGACTCGCACGACCTGGCCTTCCTCAACGAATGGCTGCTCAACCCGGTAACCGCATTGCCGGTTACCCCGGCCGAGATCGGCGCATTGGTATGGAACGGCGAGCGGCTGTTCCAGGCGGCCAAGTTCGGTACCGAGATGCAGTACCAGCACTTGGTGTTCGAGGAGTTCGCCCGTACCGTGCAACCACGGGTCGACCTGTTCTTTGCCCCGACCCAGGTGTACGACGTCGACCTCGACGCATCGATCGTGGCCGAGTTCGCCCACACCGTGTACCGCTTCGGCCACTCCATGCTGACCGAGACTGTCGATCGTTACGACATCGACTTCAACGTCATCAAGGACCCGGCCAGCGCCAACCCTGACCAGCAACTGGGCCTGATTGCAGCGTTTCTCAACCCGCTGGCCTATGCGGCCAGTGGTGTTACCCCCGAGGATGCCACCAGCGCCATCGTCCGCGGGGTCACCCGCCAGGGTGGCAACGAAATCGACGAGTTCGTCACCGAGGCGTTGCGCAACAACCTGCTCGGCCTGCCGCTGGACTTGCCGGCGATCAACATTGCCCGTGGCCGCGACGTCGGCATCCCTTCGCTGAACGCCGTGCGCCGCGACATCTACGGGCAAACCGGTGATACCCAGCTCAAGCCGTATACCAGCTGGGTCGACTTGGTGCAGCACCTGAAGCACCCCGAGTCGCTGATCAACTTCATTGCGGCCTATGGCACCCACAGCACCATCACCGGGGCCACCACACTGCTGGAAAAACGCGCTGCGGCCATGGCCCTGGTGTTCGGTGGCGATGGCGCGCCGGCCGACCGCCTGGACTTCCTCAACAGCAGCGGCACCTGGGCCAATGTGACCTTGCCTGGCAAGGATGGCGTGCTGGGCACCGCCGATGACCTGAAGGCGGTAACCATTACCGGTGTCGATGCCATCGACCTGTGGATCGGCGGCCTGGCCGAAGAGAAGACCCCGTTCGGCGGCATGCTCGGCAGTACCTTCAACTTCGTGTTCGAAAACCAGATGGAGAAATTGCAGGACGGCGACCGCTTCTACTACCTGGAGCGCACCTCCGGCCTGTCGATGAACGCCGAGCTGGAAAGCAATTCCTTCGCCAAACTGATCATGGCCAACACCTCCGCCACCCACCTGCCGGGCCTGGTGTTCTCCGACCCGGGCTTCTACCTGGAAGTCGACCAGAGCAAGCAGTTCAACGCAGGCCTGGGCAACGTCGACCCACTGGGCGAAAACGGCGAGCAGGTGGTGTTCCGCGACAGCCCGCTGACGGCTGGCCCGGACACCAACTACATCCGCTATGCCGGTGCCGAGCACATCGTGCTGGGCGGCACCGACGGTGACGATATCCTGGTGTCCAGCGAGGGTGACGACACGGTCTGGGGCGATGGCGGCAACGACCGCATCGAGGGGGGTGACGGCAACGACCAGCTGCGCGGTGGTGCCGGCGACGACATCATCAGCGACATGGGCGGTGACGACAACATCCAGGGCGGCGACGGCAACGACGTGCTGCACGGCGGCAATGGCGTCAACCTGATCATCGGCGGTTTCGGCAACGACTTCATCGTCACCGGTGAAGATGCCTCCGAAGCCATTGGCGGCCAGGGCAACGACTTTATCCTGGGCAGCAAGGCCAACGAGCAGGACATGGGTAACGAAGGTGACGACTGGATCGAGAAGGGCACCTCGGACGGTGCGCCTGGCGACAACTTCGACCCGCTCGGCAACGACCCCATCATCGGCCACGACGTGTTTATCGGCGGCAACGAGAACGACAAGTTCAACGGTGAAGGCGGCGACGACATCATGGTCGGCAGCCTGGGCTTTGGCGACCGTTACATCGGTGGCTCGGGCTACGACTGGGCAACCTTCAAGGGCCTGGCCCAGGGTGTGACCATCGACTATACCGACCGCTTCTTCGACGTGCCGCCAGTACCGGGCTCTGGCGCTTCGGCGCTGGTCCGCTTCGACATCATGGAAGGCCTGTCGGGCTCGGCCCATGGCGACTTCCTGCGCGGTGACAACGAAGATGCCACTTCGCTGCCCACCGCGGGTGCCACTGGCAGCGTGCTGACCAACATCAACCTGATCAATGGCCTGTCCAGCCTGCTGGCCGCCGGTGCAACGTTCTACGATGGCGGCAACATCATCCTCGGCGGCAGCGGCAGCGACCTGATCGAAGGCCGTGGCGGCGACGACATCCTTGACGGTGACAAGTGGCTGAACGTGCGCATCAGCGTGCGCGCCAACCTCGATGGCACTGGCCCGGAAATCGCCAGTTACGACAGCATGGAGCCCATGGTGCCGCTGATGCTCAACGGCACCTACAACCCAGGCCAGCTGGTGATCGTGCGGGAGATCCTCAACGGCACCGACAACTACGACACGGCGGTGTTCTCGGGGGTAGCCACCGACTACAGCGTGGTGGTCGATGGCAATGCGGTGATCGTCACCGACCTGGTGGCCGGGCGTGATGGTGTCGACCACCTGACCGGTATCGAGCGGCTGCAGTTCTCTGACCGCTCCCAGGCCTCTGGCGTGGGTACCGCCGTCAACGCTGGCCCCACGGGGCACCTGGCGATCCTGGACGCTGCCACCGGGTTGCGTGACGACACCCCGGTCAGCGGCCAGCTGCTGCGCGTTACACCCCTGGCGGTACACGATGCGGACAACGTCAGCGCGGCCAACACGACCGGCGCGGTCAACGGCCCTGTGGCCTATTACTGGCAAGTCGAGACGCTGCCGGGTTCGGGTGTCTATGAAGACATCACCTTTGTCGCCGCAGGTGAGGTCCAGCGAGCGACGGGCGCCACCTACCGGGTCACGGACGATGTGGCTGGCCTGAGCATCCGCGTACGTGCGGTGTACCAGGACGCCAAGGGCACGCTGGAAATCGTCGATTCGTCGGCGAACAGCGCACCGAGTGCCGGGCCGACCGTGACCGGGCTGCTGGTGCAGAACCAGACGCTCACTGCCAACCCGGCGACCATCGTCGATGCCGACGGCCTGAGCAACCCGCAGTTCACCTTCCAGTGGCAGTCCAACCGGGGTGTGGGCTGGGTCAACATTGTTGGCGCCATCAGCAGCACCTTTGTCCTCACCCAGGCGCAAGTGGGGCAGAACATGCGCGTGGTGGTCAGCTATGTGGATGACTTTGGTGTGCAGGAAAGCATCGCCTCCGACATCCTCGACCCGGTGGCCAACGTCAACGATGCACCGACCGGTGCACTGCTGATCAGCGACACCACGCCGGATATCGGGCAGACGCTGACGGCACTGACCGGCAGTATTGCCGACATTGACGGGCTGGGGGCGTTCAGCTTCCAGTGGCAGCAAGGTACGGGGGGCGTCTTCACCGACATCGTGGGTGCCACTGCGGCCACCTTCACCCCAGGCCTCAACCAGGGGGGTCAGCAATTGCAGGTGATCGTGCGCTACACCGATGCCTTCGGCGCCGTGGAGACACTCACCTCGGCGGCGACTGCTGTAGTACCAGGGTTGACGCTGGTCGGCACCAACGGAGCCGATATCCTGATCGGGAGCGCAGGCAATGACGTGATCTCGGGCCTGGACGGAGCCGACCAGCTGTTTGGCGGGCTTGGCAACGACATCCTCGACGGTGGGCTTGGTAACGATATCCTCAACGGTGGGCTTGGCGCGGACGCCATGACAGGCGGTGCTGGCAACGATATCTTCGTGGTCGACAATGTCGGCGACACGGTGAGCGAATCGCTTAACGGCGGTGTCGACCTGGTGCAGACCAGCCTGGCCAGCTACAACCTGACTGCCAATGTTGAAAACCTGACCTATACCGGGGTGGGCACCTTCATCGGTGGCGGTAACACGCTGGACAACCTCATGATCGGCGGCGCGGGCAACGACTTGCTCAATGGCGGTGCAGGTGTCGACCGGCTGGTGGGGGGGCTCGGCAACGATACCTACGTGCTGGATAATGCCAGGGATGTGGTGATCGAGGCCACAGGGGGTGGTACGGATAGCGTGCGTACCACGCTAGCCAGCTACGGCATGGCCATCAATATCGAGAACCTAGTCTATACCGGGGTGGGCAACTTCGTCGGTGGTGGTAACGCGCTGGACAACATAATCACCGGGGGCGTCGGCAACGATCTGCTCAATGGCGGCGCAGGTGCCGACCGTCTGGTCGGTGGCCTTGGCAACGACACCTACGTGGTTGATAACCCCGGGGATGTGGTGATCGAGGCCACGGGGGGCGGTACGGATACCGTGCGTACCACGCTAGCTAGCTACGGCATGGCCATCAATATCGAGAACCTGGTCTATACCGGGGTGGGCAACTTCATCGGTGGCGGTAACACGCTGGACAACCTCATGATCGGCGGCGCCGGCAACGACTTGCTCAATGGTGGTACAGGTGTCGACCGGCTGGTGGGTGGCCTCGGCAACGATACCTACGTGGTGGATAACGCCGGGGATGTGGTGATCGAGGCTACGGGGGGCGGTACGGATACCGTGCGTACCACGCTAGCCAGCTACGGCATGGCCAACAATATCGAGAACCTGATCTATACCGGCGTGGACAACTTCGTCGGTGGCGGTAATACGCTGGACAATATCATCACCGGTGGCACTGGCAACGACTTGCTTAATGGTGGCGCAGGTGCCGACCGGCTGGTGGGTGGCCTCGGCAACGACACCTACGTGGTGGATAACGCCGGGGATGGTGTGATCGAGGCCACGGGGGCCGGTACGGATTCCGTGCGTACCACGCTATCCAGCTATAACCTGGGTGCCAACGTCGAAAACCTGACCTATACAGGTGTAGGTAACTTCATCGGTGGCGGCAACACGCTGGACAACCTCATGTTCGGCGGTACTGGCAACGACTTGCTCAATGGCGGGGCGGGTTCCGACCGCCTGGTGGGTGGTCTCGGCAACGACACTTACGTGGTGGATAACGCTGGCGATGGAGTGATCGAGGCCACTGAGGCTGGTACGGATTCCGTGCGTACCACACTGGCCAGCTATACCCTGGGTGCCAACGTCGAGAACCTGACCTATACAGGGTTGGGCAATTTCGCCGGTGGCGGCAACACGTTGGACAACATCATCACCGGAGGCACGGGCAACGACCTACTTAACGGTGGTGCCGGCAACGACGTGCTCAACGGTGGCGCAGGCAACGACCAGCTGCTAGGTGGCAGTGGCAACGACACCTTGAACGGTGGCGACGACAACGACAGCCTCGATGGCGGTCTTGGCAATGACATCCTCAACGGTGGTACAGGCAGCGACACGCTGTTCGGTGATGCTGGCAACGACATCCTGTCGGGTGGCAGTGGCAACGACTTCCTCAACGGTGAGGTGGGCGACGACACGGTCAACGGCGGTGCAGGCGATGACACGATGATGGCCACTGATGGCAATGATGTGTTCCAGTTTGCTGCCGGCTTCGGCAATGACCTGATCATCAACTTCGACAGCAACGCGACCGGTGGCCAGGACCTGCTGGATATCACGGCCTTCAACATTACCGCGGCGACCTTTGCCGCCAGCGTCACCATCGCCGATGTTGGCGACGATACGCTGGTCAGCATCGGTGCTACCGACTCCATTCGCCTGGTAGGGGTGGCGGATGCAACCACAGTGACTGCAGCGGACTTCACCTTGGTGGGTTGAGGGCCCGAGGGGCCAGCTGTTGGCTTGAAATGCAGGGGCTGCTGCGCAGCCCATCGCGACACAAGGCCGCTCCTACAGGGGATTGCACATCTCTGTAGGAGCGGCCTTGTGTCGCGATGGGCCGCAAAGCGGCCCCGGCTAAGCACGCCGCAATCATCCTTCGGGAGACCCGTTCCACCACCTCAGGCGAGGCGCCCGTCTCCCCCGCAATGCCCCACCAGCTCCCCCAGCAAGCGCTGCTTGTACCCCTGCAACACCTGGCTGTCCCGCTGTCGTGGGTGTGGCAGATCAATGCGCAAGTCCTCGCGAATCCGCCCCGGGTGCGCGTCCATCACGATCACCCGGTCCCCCAGGTACAGCGCTTCCTCGATGTCATGGGTCACCATGATTACCGTGCAACGCTCCTGCACCCAGATGCGCTGCAGCTCCTGCTGCAACCGTACCCGGGTCAGGGCGTCCAGCGCGCCGAGCGGTTCGTCCAGCAACAGCACCTTGGGCTTGTTCACCAGCGCCCGGGCAATTGCCGCGCGCTGGGCCATGCCGCCGGACAGCTGGTGCGGGTAGGCCTGCTCGTAACCACTCAGGCCTACCAGTTCGATGTGCTCGGCCACCAACCTGTTCTTCTCGGCTGCGGGTAGCGCATGGTTTTTCAAGGCCAAGGCAATGTTCTGCTGCAGGGTCATCCACGGGAACAGACGATGGTCCTGGAACACGATACCGCGCTCCAGGCCCGGCCCGCGCACGGGTTGCCGGTCCAGCAGGATCTGGCCCTGGTAGTCTTGGTCGAGGCCGACAATCAGCCGCAGCAGCGTGGATTTGCCACAGCCGCTGGCGCCGAGGATGCTGACGAATTCGCCCGGGCGGATATCCAGATCGATGCCTTCGAGCACTGGCACCTGCTTGCCCTTGAGCGGGTACGCCTTGTTCAGGCCGCGAATGGTCAGCGCGCCGGTGCTGGCGGTGGTGGGTAAAACGTGGGCGATGGCGTTCATGGTCGGGCCTTTCAATGGTTGGTGCGCCAGCGCAGCAGGCGGCGGGTGAGCAGGGTGCACAGCCAGGACATCAGGTAGCCACTCAGGCCGATGCACAGCACGCAGACCACGATGATCTCCATGCGCGCCGCAGCTTCGGCGTTCATCATCAGGCTGCCAAGGCCAGCCCCGGCAGACAAAAACAGCTCGCTGCCCACCGAGGTTACCCAGGCAAAGGCCAAGGCTTGCAGCACCCCGGCGGTAATGCCGGGCAGTGCGGCGGGCAACAGGATCAGCCAAAGCTGCTGCCAGCGGCCGAGCATCAGCACCCGTGCCGCTTCGCGGTGCTGACCGGCGACCTGGCGCAGGCTCTCGAAGGTGTTGAGCACCATCGGGTACAACGCTGCCAGGCTGACGATCAGCAGCTTGGCGCCTTCGCCGTTCCCCAGCCACAAGGCGATCAGCGGGATCCAGCCCAGCATCGGCACCTGGCGCAAGGCATGGAACAGCGGCGCGATCAGGCGGTTGGCGGGGGAGGACAGGGCCATCAACGCACCCAGCCCGACACCGCCGACAATGCCGATGGCAAGGCCGCTGCAGGTACGTAACAGGCTCGCCCACAGGTTGACCAGCAGTTCGCCGCTGCCCAGCAGTTCGGCCAATGCTGTGCCCACCTGCGCCAGTGGCACGAACGCATAGGCCCCGGCTGCACCTTGGCGCGAGGCGTACTCCCAGGCGCCGAGCAGCAACAGCGGCAGTACCAGGCCACGCAAATCAAGTCGTTTCATCACAGCCTCCTCAGCGGCTCTGCCAGGCGGACAAGTGTCGTTCCACGCGGCGCAGGGTGAAGTCCAGGGTGAAGCCGATCAGCCCGGTCAGCACAACGCCGACCATCACTACATCGATGCGCAGCATTTGCCGGCCCATCTCGATCATCTGCCCCAGACCGCTGTCGGCCGCCAGCAGCTCGCAAGCCACCAGCACTACCCAGGCACGGGTCAGGGCCACGCGGATACCGGTGACGATCGCCGGCACCGCAGCGGGCAGGGCGATCCGCCATACCAGCGTGGGCCAGCGCAGGCGGTATACCGCAGCCACTTCGAAATGGCTGCGAGGGATCGCGCGGATACCTTCGCAGGTGGCCAGTGCCACCGGGAAAAACGCAGTCTTGGCGACGATGATCACCTTGAAGGTTTCATCCACCCCAAACAGCAGCACGAACATCGGGATCAACGCGATGCTGGGCACCTGGCGCAGGGTGTGGAACAGCGGGGCGCAGTAGGCCTCCACGGTCTTCGACAAGGCCAGCGCCGCGCCGAAACCAAGGCCGGCCAGTGCGCCGCCGGTAAAGCCCAAGGCCAGTCGCGACAGGCTGCCGGCCAAGTGCTCTTGCAACTCGCCGGTGGCCAGCAGGTCGGTGAGGCTGTGCCACACCTCCAGCGGCGGGATAAGCAGGTTGGCCGGAAACAGCCCGGCATAAGCCACCACGGCCCAGCAGATAAGCAGGGCCAGGGGGGAGATGAACCAGGAAAGACGAGAAAGCACGCGCATGGCTGGCCTTGGGAAAGCAGAGGGTAAAGGTGTATCGCAAGAGCTGTGCCAGGGGGCGCAAGCCCCGGATTGCGGGGCTGGAGGGTGAGGGTGATGCTTGAGCAGCAGCGAGGTGCTGCCAGAGCAGCAGTCAGTCAGCAGCACCGGTGCTGGCTTCTTCGCGGGCTTGCCCGCTCCCACAGGATGGCACCTGTCTGCGAACCTGTGCAGGACCTGTGGGAGCGGGCAAGCCCGCGAAGAAGGCAACCCGGTTTCAGCTTAGAAGTCGTAACTCACGCTGGTGTAGTAGAACGCCCCCTGCGCCCCTTCCGGGCTGGTGATGGAGTATTTGGGCACGCCGTACAACTGTGCGCCCTCGAGCTTGTCCGGGTGGCTGTCGAACAGGTTGATCGCGCCCGCCGACAAGGTCAGGCCCAGGTCGAAGCGGTACGACACGTCCAGGTCGGTCACCCATTGCGGGCTGAAGGTCTGGTCCAGCGTCGGGTTGGCGGCGTTGCGGTTCTTCCATTCCCCATACCGGCGCTGGGCGACGGTGACGCTCCAGCCGTCATACAGCCAGTTGGCACTGAGGGTCAGCTTGTCCTCGGGGGTGCCGTCTTCGATCAGCCCCTGAGTGTTGCGGCCGATGATCTGGCTGCCAGGGATGCCGCCCACATCATCCAGTCCGGTTATACGGGTGTTGTTGCGCGCGTAGCCACCGTTGAAGTCCACGCGCCCCCAGTGGCCTGCATCCAGCTGGTAATGGCCGGCCAACTCGAAGCCATCGGTGCGTGTGTCGGCAATGTTGGTGTAGAACGCCGCGCTCTGGATGTTGGCGTAAGGGGTACCGGCGAAGATCGGACCCACTACCGATGCAGGTAATTGGTCGGACAGGGTGATGCGGTTGTCGATGTCGATACGATAGGCGTCGAGTGTGACCGAGGCGTTGGGCAATGGCCGCCAGACCAGGCCCACGGAGAAGTTGGTCGATTCTTCAGGTTTCAGCGCCTTGCCGCCAAGCAGGGCCGCTTCCGGGCTGTCGGCACGCAGGGTGCGTTGCTGCACCTCGACCCAGTTGCCACTGCCTGGGGGCTGTTCCACCACCTGTACGCTAAACGACGATAACCCGCTCTGCACCAGCGAAGGCGCACGGTAGCCGGTACTGGCGCTGGCGCGCGCCGCAATCTGCGGGGTGAAGTCGTAGCGCAACGACAACTTGCCATTGGTGGTGTCGCCGAAGTCCGAATAGTGCTCGCTGCGCACGGCCACGCCGGCCTGCAACTTTTCGCTCAGCTGGGCTTCGACATCAAAGTAGGCACCGATCACGCGGCGGTCCAGCGACACGGCATCGACCTGGGTGATGCCCGAGTAGTAACCGGGTATGCGCCTGCCGGAGACAGGGTCGATGGTGTTGAACAGCGGCCCGTTTGACCAGCCGGCGGCGTCACCTTCGCTGAGGTCGTAGTTTTCCTGGCGCCAGGCCAGCCCGGCGGAAACGGTCAGCGGCTTGAACAGCCAGTCGTTGGCGAAGTCGCGGGTCCAGTCCAGGGTCAGGTTGGTCTGGTCGGCTTCGCGGCGACCGGTGTAGATGGTCGACGGGCTGGCGGTGCCCCAGCTGGGGTTGATGGCGTCGCGGTCGGTGGAGTCGACGCGGTTATTGCCGTAGTTCAGCGCCAAGTCGAATTTGCCCAGGGCCTGGTCCTCGAAGCGCAGGCCACCGGTGACGGCAAAGTCTTCCAGGCCGTAGCGGGTGACCGGTAGACGGCCGTCCGGGTAGCGCGCCAGGGCTACGCTGCCGTAGTTGTTGCGCAATGTGGTGGGCGGGTCGAAGAAGTTCTCGGCATCCGTATTTTTGTGCGCATAGGTGGCAAAACCGTAGGCACTTAGCCCCTCGCTCAAACCCATCTCGGCGTTGGCGGTGAAGTTGTACTGGTCCGAGACATTGCCCGAACCCCAGCGCCAGTTGCGGTAACGGTTGTTCTGCTCGCGCGCGGTGTCGATGCTGGTGGAACCGGGGTAGAACAGGCGGTTGTCGTCGCGGGTATCGCTGGCGGGGTCTTGGCTGCCGGCGTCGAAGGCCAGGGTCAGGAAGCCGTCGTTGGGCAGTGCAAAGCCCTTCCAGCCGCTGAGCTTGCGCTGCAGGCCGTCGCCTTTCTTGTAGCCGCCGAAGCGGTAGCCGGCGTTACCGCCTTCGTCGCGCTCCTTGAGCACGATGTTGATCACCCCGGCAATGGCGTCCGAGCCGTACTGGGCGGCCGCACCATCGCGCAGGATTTCTACCCGTTCAATGGCCGACAGCGGGATCAGGCTGAGGTCCACGGCTGCCGCGCCACGGGCGTTGACCAGGCCCTGGCGGGTGACGTTGGCGCTGGTGTGGCGGCGCTTGCCGTTCACCAGCACCAGCACCTGGTCGGAGGCCAGGCCGCGCAGCGAGGCGCCCTGGGCAATCGAACCGGCAAAGGCGCCCTGGGGCGACTGCGGGAAGCTGAACGAAGGCGAAAGCGCAGTGAGTGCCGCGGACAGGTCGCTGGCGCCGGTTTCCTGGAGTTTTTCACCGCTCAGCACATCGACCGGCGCGGCGCTTTGCAGGGCGGTGACGTCGCTGCGGTGGGTGCCGACCACAACCACGGTGTCGAGGCGGTCGGCGGGTTCGGCGGCGAATGCGGGCATGGACAGGCCGGCGATGGCCAAAGCGATGGCGCTGGCCAAGGGGGTGTGGTGGGGCATGGGGTGTTCCTGCTGAATGATGTATTGGCAGTGCCGGCGATAAGGCCGAAAGGGCAACCTAGAACCGGCTGGTAACGCTGAACCCGACGGTGCGCGGGTCGCCGTAGGTGATCACGTACTGCCCGGCGGTACCGTTGGGCCGGCCGTGCACCTGGTAGCGGCGGTCGGTGAGGTTGTTGACGAAACCGGTCACGCTCAGCTTTTCGTCGTGGCTGAACCAGCTCAGGCGGGCGTTGGCCAACGTGTAGTGGGGCTGGCTGAGGGTTTCGTCGGCGCTGCTCTGGCGGTCGGCCAGGAAGTACTCCTTGTCACGGAAGCTCACGTCCCCCCCTGCCACCAGCTTGCCGCCCACTTCCAGCGCAATGGTGTAGTCGGCACCCAGCGACACCACGTTGCGCGGCGAACGCACGAAGCTGTTGCCGCTGTAGTCGCCGGTTACCGCGCCAGTGGTGGGGTTGGTGTTCTTGAAGTCGGTGTATTCGGTGTCAAGGAACGACACCGCCGCGCGCAGGTGCAGGCGCTCGGTCGGCTGGCCTTCGATCTCCAGCTCCGTCCCCTTGACCTTGCCCTTGGCGCCGTTGGTCAGTGCGGTGGTGAGCACGCCATTGTTCACCGTCAGCAGGTTCACCTGGATGTCGGAGTAGTCGTAGTAGAAGAGGTTGGCGTTGACGGTAAGGCGGCGGTCGAACCACTCCGACTTCAGCCCCAGCTCATAGGCATCCAGCTCTTCCGGGTCGACCGTGGTCAGTTGCGCCAGGCTGGTCGACAGCCCGGTGTTGAAGCCGCCCGAGCGGAAGCCGTGGGCGTAGCGGAAGAACACCCGCAGGTTGTCGTTGATGCGGTACTCGGGCGTCAGGTCGTAGGTCCAGGCCTCCCAGGTCTTGTCTTCCTGGCGATTGCCGTTGGTGCCCACGCCACCCAGCGGGACCAGCGGACCGTTGGCGGTGGCGCGGGTAAGCTGCACCAGGTCCAGGTCGATGTCCTTTTTCTCCTGGGTCCAGCGCAGGCCACCGGTGACGCTGAAGTCATCGGTGAAGTCGTAGGTCAGGTTGCCAAACAGCGCGTAGCTGTCGGTGCGGTGGTCAAAGCCCATGTCGCGGAAAGCCGTGGTGCCCACCTGATTCGAGCCGGTACCGTTTGGCGTCGGCCCGGGGGTGACCACCCGCTGTGCCGAGCTGTCGAGGTCTTCGTGGAAGTAGTGCGCACCCAGCAGCCAGTGCAGCGGGCGGTCTTCCGGCGAGGCCAGGCGAAACTCCTGCGACCATTGGCGGTAGCTGTTGTCGGTGATCGACGCGCCGTTGACCTCGTAGGGGGTGTAGTCGGCGTCGCTGGTGGAGCGGTTGCGGATGTAGTCGTAGGCGCTGATCGAGGTCAGCGTGTAGTCGCCCAGGTAGTAGTTGAACGTCAGCGAGGCGCCGTCGTGGTCCAGGCGGTAGTCTTCGTTGACGTTCAGCGAGATGTCGCGGCCATGCGGGCGTTCGTAGCCGACGTTGTAGTAGCGGCCCACGGGCAGCGAACCATTGCTGCCGTCGCCCTTGAACTGGCGGCTGTGGACCTTGAGCAGGGCGTCCAGGTCGGGGTTGAGCTGGCCCAGGAACTGCAGGCGGATGGCTTTCTTGTTCACATCGCCATAGGTGTTGCCGTTGAAGTCGTTGTTCTGGAAGCCGTCACGCTCCTCGGAATACAGCGCCACTCGCCCGGCCAGTTTTTCGTCCACGAGCGCGCCGCCGATGGCGCCGGTGACGATGCGTTCGTTCTTGCTGCCAAAGCCGACAGTGCCATAACCGTCGGTGTCGAAGGTGGGCTTCTTCGAGATCACGTTCACTGCACCGGCAGTGGTGTTCTTGCCATACAGGGTGCCTTGGGGCCCACGCAGTATTTCGATGCGCTCCAGGTCAAACAGCGGCCCACCGCCTGCGATGGGGGCGTTTAGGTAGACGTCATCGGCGTAGATGCCCACCGGGAAGACCGTTGCCGCGCCTGTGTCGCCGGTGCCCAGGCCGCGGATGTACCAACGCGGGCGGCCGTCGCCGTCGGGGTTCTTGGCCGAGGCGTTGGGCACGAAGGTGGTGATGTCGCCCATCGAGCGCACGCCATCGGCGGTGATGCTGGTGCCTTTGATGGCCGACACGGCCACCGGGACTTCCTGCAAGGTCTGCTCGCGGTGCTGGGCGGTGACCGTGACGGTTTCCAGGGCCGGTTCGGTTTTATTGACTTCGTTGGCGGCGATGGCCTGGCTGCCGGTACCGGCCAGCAGCAGCGCGAGGCTGATCTGGCGGGCGAGTGGATTGAGCTGGTGCATGGTGGATCTCCCCGTATGTAAAGCGTTGTTGGGGAGAGCTAGAGCAGGGACTGTGCCATGTTGTCAAATCATTGAAATATAAGGATTTTATTAGATTTTTGAGAGGGTGTTGCAGATTGGGCAGCAGTGGGGTGCTGGGCGGGTGCTGCTGGGGCAGCAGTGGTGGGGCTGAGATTGTTGGGGCCGCTTTGCGGCCCTTTCGCGGCACAAGGCCGCTCCTACAATTGTTCAGCGTAAGCCAGGCCCTTGTAGGAGCGGCCTTGTGCCGCGAAAGGGCTGCGCAGCAGCCCCAAAAATCTCAAACCGCCAACCGCGAAGTCGACCCGATCACGCTTTCAAGCACACGAAAATCAATCCACTCCCTTACATCGAAGCGCCGCGGTATGAACCCCCACCTGAACAGGAACTCGGTAAAGTCCTGCAGCGCCTCGATCGAGCGGCTGTCCAGAGTGGTGCGCAAGCGCCGGTGCGCGTCGTCGCCATAGGCCGCTGCCACCCAGTACTCGCTGGTGTTCAGTTCGCGCGCCAAAAAGCGCCGAGTGTCTTCCGGGTTGGCCCAGGCCCATTGCTCGGTGCGCAGCACCGTGTCGACCAGCGTACGGCTGGCATCGAAGTGGTTTTCCAGCAAATGCCGGTCCACGGTCAGCGTGCGCGGGGTGCCATTGTTGCTGCGGATCAGCGGGTCGGGGTGGCTGCCGGTATCGACCACCACGCGCAGGCCGAACTCATGGGCCAGGTGCACCGCGTGCGCACCCTTCAGGAAGATGGCGTCGATATCGCCCCGCAGCAGGCCGATCAGCTCATTGTTGCGGCGGCTGAAGCGGCTGGTGTCCAGGCTCACTTCGGCACCGTACAGGTGCTGCTTGGCGTCGTCGCTGTAGGTGCCGCCGTAGGGGTAGTCGACCAGCTCCACATCGGCCACCGCCAGGCCTTCGAGCTTCAGGGCGTTTTCCAGCCCGCGCAGGGCCTGGGCACGGGTGAAGTCGATCTGGACGTTGGCCCACTTGGGTATGCCGAAACGGCGGTTCTTCAGGTCGCGAATGCTGCGTACGCCGCTTTCTTCGGTGGTGAGGATCAACTGCACCTCATCACTCCACGACAGCCCCAGCACGCGGGTCTCGACGCCGCTGGCGTAGGCCCAGATTGCCGGGATGTTACCGCCGTGGCGCACCGAGTTCTGCAGGTGATGGTCGTAGTGGGCTTCGCGCACCTCGCGTTCGCTGGACTCGCGCAGCGACTGGATATTGGTGCCAAACGGCGTGAAGGCCTCGGCCAGCCGCCCCGACTGCACGGCGATGCCGAGGCCGGTGGGCACGGGGCTGTGGGTGTACCAGAGCGTTTCCAGGGGCTTGGTCATGGGGTAACGGGTTTCCTGTCCATGTGGAGGGGGGCCAGCAGTTGGTCCAGTGGTTGGCGAGTGATCCAGTCGCGCACCTCGAAGCGCGCTGGGATGAAGCGCCAGCGCTTGAGGAACTCGACAAAGTCCTGCAAGGCATCGATGGCCTGTTCGTCCAGGCGCGTGCTCAGGCGCAGGTGGGCGTCGGTGCCGTAAGCCACTTGCACCCAGTACTCGCTGCTGTTGGTTTCCCGCGCCAGGTAGCGGCGGGTTTCGTCGGCGTGCTGGTGGGCCCAGCGTTCGGCGCGCAGCACCGAGCCGAGCAGGGTGCGCACCACTTGCGGGTGCTGCGCCAGCAGGTGGCTGTCTACCGCCAGGGTGCGTGGCGTGCCGTTGTTGCTGCGGATCAGCGGGTCGGGGTGGCTGCCGGTGTCGATCACCGTGTGCAGGGCAAAGGCGTGGGCCAGTTGCACGGCGCTGGCGCCCTTGAGGAAGATTGCATCGACCTCGCCGCGCAGCAGGCCGGCCAGCTCCAGGTTGCGGCCTTCGCTCTGGGTGCTGGACACCGGCGTGCCGGCCACGTTGCGCACCGGGCGGTCGCTGAATGTGCCGTCGTAGCGGTAGTTGACCAGGTCCACGTCGCCCACTTGCAGCCCTGCGAGCTTGAGGGCGTTTTCCAGCCCGCGCAGGGCTTGCGCGCGGGTGAAGTCGATCTGTGCGGCGGCCCAGTCGGGCAGGCCGAAGCGGCGGCCCTTGAGGTCTTTTACGGTGTAGATGCCGCTGTCTTGGCGGGTCAGTATCAACTGCGCCTCATCGGCCCACGACAGGCCGATCACCCGGGTGTCGCGGCCCTGGGCGCGGGCCCAGATGGCCGGGATGCTGCCGCCGTGGCGTACCGAATTGAGCAGGCTGTGGTCGAAGTGCGATTCGCGCACCGCCTGCTGGTCGGCTTCACGCAGGGACTGCACCTGGGTGCCGATGCCGGCCAGGTCTTCCTGCAGCCAGCCTTGCTGCACGGCGATGCCCAGGCCGGTGGGCACCGGACAACGGGTGTACCACAGGGTATCGAGGGGTTGGCTCATGTTCAGCTCCGGTCGGCTCAGGCGCTGGCCTGCAAAGGGGTGGTGGTGGCAGCCTGCTGCACCAGCGGCAACACTTCCTGGCCGATGCGCAGGGCCTCTTCCAGGTGCGGGTTGGCGGCGAGGATGAAGGTGCTGAAACCGGCATCGCGGTATTCGGCCAGGCGTTCGGCGATGTTCTGATGGCTACCCACCAGACCCACGGTGGGGCCGGGCTTGGCCTTGGCGAAGCCGGCCCACAGGTTGCGTGCCAGGATCAGTTCGTCGAAGCCCTGCAAGCCTTGGTGGTAGGCTGCCTGGCGTGCACCGCCGACAGAGTCCGAGCCGGTCACGAAGCCCTTGGCGCTGGCGCTGGCCTTGCCTTCCAGGCGCTCGAACTGCTGGCGCAGCTCGCGCCAGGCTTGCTCCTCGGTCTCGCGGGCGAACAGGTCGACACGCAGGCCGAAACGCACCGTGCGGCCCTGTTTGTCGGCCAGTTCGCGCACGCGTTCGATATGCGGCTTGAGCTTGTCGATCGGCTCGGCCCAGTTCAGGTACACATCGGCATGCCGCGCAGCCACGTCTAGCGCCGCGTCGGAAAAACCGGAAAAGTACACGCCCGGTTTGCGTTCGTGTTGCAGGCCCGGCGGCAGGCTGCCGTTTTCCAGGCGGTAGATATCGCCTTCGTAGGAGAACTTTTCCTGTGTCCATAGGCCCTGGATCACGTCGAGGAATTCGCCGGTGCGCTTGTAGCGCAGGTCATGCTCCAGGAAGTCGCCATTGGACCGTTGGCTGGCCGGGTTGCCGCCGGTGATGATGTTCCAGTCCAGCCGGCCACCGCTGAGGTTCTGCAGGATTGCCGCCTGCTGGGCGGCGTAGGCGGGCAGGGTCCAGGTGGCCTGGAAAGCGATCAGGAAGCGGATGCGCCGGGTTTCGCGGGCCAGCGCGGCGGCCGCGATCCAAGGCTCCGGGCCGGTGGGCAGCAGCGCGCCTTCGAACCCGGCCAGCTCGGCGGCCTTGGCCACCTGGGCGATGTAGTCGATGTAGGTGAAACCATCGGCCTGGCCATCGGGCAGACGGCCGGGGGCGATGTTGCCGGGGCGGTGCGCGGGGTTGCCGCGGTTGTGGCGGTCGGTGGACAGCTGTGGGCCATCGGTGCCCAAGGGCAGGCGCCAGAAGAATTCGGTGGTCATGGGGGCTCCTGAAGGGGGAGGTTGTGCGGATGGGGACGGCGGTGCAACGGCTGTGCCATGCGTGGCGCGTGGCCTGTAGGGCGGGGGTTTGAGGAGTAGACGGGGAGAGGGCTGCTGCTGTGGCAGCAGTGCGGCAGCAATGGATGCTGGGGTAGCAGCATGAACAGGCCCGGCCTCTTCGCGGGTTTACCCGCGAAGAGGCCGGCAAGTCAGACTTCGATCCCCTCGGTTACAACCTCTCCAGCACTGCGCAGGTACGCGTCGTACAGCGCCGCATAGGCGCCATTACGCCCGATCAGATCGGCATGCGCCCCTTGCTCCACCACCCGCCCATGCTTCACCACGGCAATCCGGTCGGCATCGCGAATGGTCGCCAGGCGGTGGGCGATGATGATTGCCGTGCGCCCCTGGCACAGCCTGCGCAGCGCGCGCTGGATACGTCGCTCGGTGTGCACGTCCACTGCCGAGGTGGCTTCGTCCAGCACCAGCACCGCCGGGTCGGCCAGGTAGGCCCGCACCAGGCACACCAACTGGCGCTGGCCATGGCTCAGGTGCGCGCCCAGTGGGCCGACTTCGGTTTCGTAGCGCTGCGGCAGGCGCTCCAGCACCTCGTCGGCACCCAGCTCACGGGCTGCGGCCACCAGTTGTGCATCGTCGGCAGATGGCGCGGCCAGGCGCAGGTTGTCGAGGATGCTGCCGCTGAACAGCACGTTGTCCTGCAGCACCACGCCCACGTTGCGCCGCAAGTCATGCTGGGCCAGCGCACGCAGGTCGATGCCGTCCAGCTTCACGGCGCCGTGCTGCACTTCGTAGAAGCGCGTCAGTAACTGCACCAGGGTGCTCTTGCCGTGCCCGGAAGGGCCGACGATGGCCAGCACTTCACCAGCGCGGATATGCAGGTCGAGCCCGTCGATCACTGGGCGCGAGCTGTTCGGGGTATAGGCAAAGCCGACCGCGTCGAAGTCCACTTGGCCGCGCGCCTTGGTCAGGGCGTGTGGTGCTGGCGGGTCGAGCACTTGTGGGCGGGTGTCGAGCAGCAGGAAAATGCGCTGGGCTGAAGCGCTGCCGGTGGCGTAGCGCTCGAACAGGTCCGACAGCTCTTGCAGTGGCCCAAGGAACAGGAACACGTAGAACAGGCTCTCGGCCACCTGGCCCACGCTGACCTTACCCTCGGCCAGGCCATGAGCACCCACCAGCAACAGTACGGCCATGCCGGCGGTGCTGAGCAATGCGGTAAACGGGGCGAACCAGCCGGCGCGCAGGCTGCCGCGGATCAGCGCCTGGTTGAAGTCTTCCAGCAGGCGTCGGTAACGTGCCTGGTTGGTCTGCTCTTGCCCGCACTGTTGGATCAGCCGCACCCCGCTCACACTTTCCACCAGGTGTGCGGTGAAGCGGCTGCGCTGCTCGGCCACCTTGGCCCAATTGCGCTGCGAAACCCGTTTGAAGCGCCAGGTGGCCACGACCAGCAACGGTACCGTGGCAGCCAGGCTGTAGAAGAAGCTGGGGTCGATGCGCCACAGCATTACCGCTGCCAGGCCGCAGCGCAGCAAGGCGCCGAGCAGCTCGGGCGGGCCCTGCACCAGCAAGGGCTCCAGCGCATCCACGTCCCGGTCGGCACGGGAAATGATGCGCCCGGCGCGGGTCTGGTCGAAGTAGCTCACCGACAGCGCCTGCACATGGGCGAACACTTTCACCCGTAAGGCGTTGAGCACGCCGATCGCTGCGCGCCCGGCAATGAACTGTGACACCCCGGCCAGCAGAAAGCGCCCCAGCCAGCTCGCGGCCAGCCCCAGGCCCAACCACAGTACCAGGCGCTCGTCGAGCAGCCAGTGGTCGGCGCTGGGCACCAGGCCCTTGTCCAGCAGTTCCCGCACGAACCACGGGCGCAGGAACACGGTAAATACCAGCAGCAGCTCGATGCCGATCACGGCAAGGATCTGCCCGCGAATGGTCTGCAACAGCGGCAGCAAGCGGTGGAACATGCCCCGGTCCAGCGCCTGGCGGGCCAGGCGTTGTTCGATGTCGATATCGCTGGCGGGGGTGTGCTGCGCATCAGTCATGGTCGATCCCCAGCAAGTCGCGGTAATGGGCGTTGTTCGTGCACAGCTCGGCATGGCTGCCGTTGGCAGTGATGCGGCCGTTTTCCAGCATCAGCACGCGGTCGGCCAGCAGCAGGGTGGAGAGGCGACTGGTGATCAGCAGCAAGGTCGGGCCTTGGCCGCTGGCGCTGTGCAGGCGGCGGATGTTGTGCAGCACTTGGCGTTCGCCCAGGGCATCCAGGGCGCTGGTGGCGTCGTCGAGGCAGAGGATGTCCGGTGCGCCCAGCAGCGCCCGGGCCAGGCACAGGCGCTGGCGCTGGCCGCCGGACAGGGTCACGCCGCGGTCGCCCAGCGGCGTGTCGAGGCCGTGGGGCAGGCGTTCCAGCACGTCCTCAGCGGCGGCCAGGCGCATACCTTCACGCAACTGGGCGTCGCTGGCTTGCGCTGCCGCCAGGCGCAGGTTGGCCGCCAGGCTGTCGGAGAACAGAAAGCTCTCCTGGGGCAGCACTTGCACGCGGCGGCGCAGGTCGGCCAGGTCGAGGTCACGCACGTCGTGCCAACCTGCAGTATCGCTGCCGACCTGGACGCTGCCGTGCTGTACATCGGCCAAACGTGGCAGCAGGCTGGCCAGCAGGCTTTTACCCGTGCCTGTGGCGCCGACCAGCGCCACCACCTCACCGGGCAGCAGGGTCAGCGAGCAATCTTGCAGGATAGGCCGGCCAGCTTCTGCTGCACTAACTTGCACCTGGTTCAGCTTCAGCCCCAACGGCCCTTCGGGCAGGGTGGCATGGCCGCCGACGATGGCCGGGCGTTCGTCCAGCAGCTGCCAGATGCGTTCGGCACTGGCGCGGGCATCGGCGAAAGTCTGCATCACCCGGCCAATGCCTTCGATGCGGAACACCAGCGTGGTGGCCACCAGCAGCGAAGTGACCAGCTCACCGATACCCAGCGCGCCGGCCGCCACGCGATGGGCACCGTACACCAGGATCCACACATGCCCCAGCGCCACCACCGCCTGCGGCAGCGGAATTCGCGAGCTGGCGTAGGCAAGGGCAGCGCGGGCATGGCCGGTGAACACCTCGACTTGTCGGGCGAAGCGGGCAATGCGCTGCTGTTCCAGGCCAAATGCCTTGATTACCCGCACACCCCCGATGCCTTCGGCGAGGTCCTGGCTGACCTGGTCATAGGCGGCGCCCACGGCACGGTCGAGGGTGACCAGGCGATCGGTCTGCACCACGAACAGCCATAGCCCGGCGCCGGTCAGCAGCAGTGGTACCAGCCCCAGCAGCGGGTCGTACCAACTCAACAGGCCCACCGCAACGATTACCACCAGCGGGGTTTCGATGATCTGCCGCCAGAAGGTGATCAGCGCGTCGCGCACCTTGTCGGCATCGCGGGTGGTGCGGGTGACCAGTTCGCCCATGCCGTGGTGCCAGTGATAGCCCAGATGCAAGCGCTGCACCTGGCTGAGGATGCGCTCACGCAGGCGCGTGAGCAGGGCCTGGCTTAGTACCAGCGACAGCACGGCGGCGGCGTATTGCAGCAGGCCGCGGCCCAGGGCGATGGCCAGCAGCAGCCACAACCAGTGCCAGGCCACGCTGGCGTCCAGGCTGCTGTCGGCCAGGCGCAGCACGGCGCGGCCGGCGCTGACATCATCGACCGCATGGCCGATCAGCCACTGTTGCCAGGCCAGGCCGAGGTTGCCGGCAATGTACAAGGCAGCGACCAGAGCAAAGCGCCAAGGCATTTCGCGGTAGATGGCCAATGCCCGAAGAAGCGGGTGGTTCATGTAGATGCTCGATCAGAATGCGACACCGCCCTTGTAGGAGCGGCCTTGTGCCGCGAATGGGGCGCGACGCGCCCCTCGGCCCCAAATGGATTCAACGGCGGGTAGCGCCCTGGCTCTCCTTGGCATTAAGCACCGCCGTGTACTCCCCTGGGTCTGCCCCGTTCAGGTAGTAGTTGCCCACGTTATGCAGCCGCCAGCGGATCGGGTCGTGGGTGGTGTGCACCCGGGCATTGCGCCAGAAGCGGTCGAGGTTCCACTTGCTCAGCGAAGCGCTGGCCCCCAGCAACGAGAACAAGTCACTGGAAATCTTCAGCGATGCAGCATCGGAATGCGCACGGGCGGTAGCTACCGACAAGATCAGCTCATCCTGCAACGCCTTGTTCTCCGGGTCGCGCTCGTGTTCGTCGAACACCCGCGCCGCCTCGCGCAGCACCGACTCTGCACCGCGCAGCGCCACGGCATACTCACCGATCTGGCGAATGACATGCGGCTCGTCACTGGCGCGCTCTACGCCGCTCTCCACCCAGGCCCGGGCATGCTCGCGCAGGTACTCGACAGCCGCCTGCAAGGCGCCAGCGGCGATGCCGGTGTCGATGGCGGCGTGGAGGATCTGCGGGAAGGTCAGGCCGGTGCGTTTCATCGGCCCGCTACGGCGGGTCAGGTAGCGCTCATCGAGCACGATGTTGTCGAAATTTACCGTACCGCTTACCGAGTTCTGCTGGCCGAAGGCTTGCCAGTCATCGATCAGGGTCAGCCCGGGGGTGTCGCGGTGCAGCAGCACGCCGACGCCGCCGTCTTCGCTGGCGGCGGTCAGCGAGATCCACTCGGCCAGGTAGGAGCCTGTGGAGTAGAACTTGCTGCCGTTGAGTACCCACTGGCCATCGGCGCGGCGCTCGACGCGGGTCTTGAGGGCGAACTTGTTCTTGCCGCCGACTTCGGCCAGCGCGTTGCCGAAGCGCTTGCCTGCGAGCACGTCGGCAATCAGCCGGTCGCGTACTTCATCGGGGTAGCCGGTAAAAATGCCGCGCAGCATCACGTTGTGAATTTGCAGCAACTGGCCGACACCGCCGTCGGCAGTGGAGACCAGGCGCACGGTTTCGACCACGGTCTGCACCGAGGCACCGAGGCCGCCGAACTGGGCGGGCACCGCGATGGCGGTCAGGCCGCTGCTGGACAACAGCTCGGCCTGGCGATGGGGGAGCTGACCGTTGTTGCGCGGGTCGGCGGCCAGTCCGGCGATGTGCGCGGCGACCTGTCGGGCGGTTTCGATGGCGTCGGCTTCGCTGGTCAGCCGACGGGCGGGGGAGGGTTCTATGGCACTCATGGTGGGGTCTCGGATTGTCTGAAGGGCCAGTGCGCCTGTTTCGCGGGCTTGCCCGCTCCCACAGAGGCTGCGGTCCCAACCTCCTGAGCAATATCTTTGCCACCCCTCCTCAGACCGCATCCTGCGCGGCTTCCACAGCATTTTGCTGCCTCAGCAGCAGTCATGTTGCTGATCTGGCAGCACCCCGCCCGCAATCCTGCTCCCAGCCAAGCACCGAACCACCTGGCGAAACAACCAATCCCAGGTAAATCAAGGCCTCCAGCGGTTGGCACGCACACTGCAATGGTGCTTGGACGACGCCCAAGGAGCCACCCCATGACCTTCGCAACCCCCACAGCAAAACGCCTGGCAGACGACCCATCCGCCCTCGAACGCATCTGGTTCACGCGTTGCCCGGTGCCCACCGCCTCAGGCCTGGCCTACAAGCTCGGCTGGCTTGAGCAAGAATTCGCTGCCGATGGCTTGCCAGTCTCGACCCTGCAGGAGGCCCGCCAGTTAGGCCATCACCACTACGATCACCAGTTGCCCGGGCTGTTTCGCGAGGGCGGCAACGTGCCAGCGCTGGCGGCACGTGCGGCCGGTTCGCCCAGCCGGCTGATCGGCCTGACCTGGATCGAGGAATGGCAAACCATCCTGGTCCGCCCGGACTCCGGTATCCGCAGCGCCGCCGACTTGCGCGGCAAGCGCCTGGCGCTGCCGGCCTGGGGCGACAGCCGGCCTGGCAGCATTGCCCGGGCCATGAGCCTTCATGGGTACAAAGGCGCCCTGGCCTCGGCGGGGCTGCACCTAGATGACGTGCAACTGGTGGAAGTGGCCTTGCTCGACCAGGCCAGTGCCGCCACCCCGGCGTTGGGCTTGCAGCGGCTATGGTCGGGGCTGGAATACCTGGCGCGCGGTGAAGTCGATGCCGTGTACGTGAAGGGCGCGGCAGCAGCCGACGCCGCACGCCGGCTGGGCCTGGTGGTCGGCGTCGACCTCGACCTGCTGCCCGATCCGCGCCACCGCATCAACAACGGCACCCCCCGGCCGATCACCGTGCATCAGCGCCTGCTCGACAACCATTTCGACCTGGTGGTGCGCTTCCTTGCCCAGACCTTGCGTGCCGCCGAATGGGCCGCCGGCAACCGCGACGCGCTCAACCGTATTCTCGAAGACGAAACCCGCGCGGGCAGCCAGGGCGTGGCCGAGGCCTACCGCGGTGACTTCCACACCACCTTGGCGCCGGACCTGTCCGCACAGCGCCTGGCCTTCCTCGGCACACAAAAAGACTTCCTGTACCTGCACGGTTTCCTCGAAGCCGATTTCGACATTGCCGACTGGGTCGACCCGCGGCCTCTGCAAGCTGCCCATGAACTGCTGGCCCAACGCCGCGCCTGACCTGACCGGAGATTGAACATGACCGTACTGATCAACGAACGCCCCGTCACTGCCGAACTGCAAGCCTTCATCGACCAGGTAGTGGCCGAAGCCGAAGCGGCCTTCAGCGTCTTTCGCGAAACCAACACCATCACCGCCAATGGCACGGTCGGTTTCATCGAGCGTGTGCCGGGTGAAGAGCTGCTGGTGTCGGTGAACTACGGCGGGCCGTGGAACCACCGCAAGCCGCTGCAGGCCACCGTCACCGACTTTGCCGGCAACGTCATCGTCGGCAAGGGCAAAGGCGGTTTGGGCCGTTACACCAAGCTGTTCCAGACCCACGCCGATGTCACCACCGTGTCGCACGTGCACAGCCCTTACCTGGGTGCCTGGGCGCAAACCCACCGCACCTTGCCGTTCCACTACGTGCCGGTGCAGCGCTACCAACTGGCCCGCGAGCTACCGGTGTACATCGACCGGCGCCAGGCCGAGGTGGACTTCATCCTCGACAAGATCGCCGAGAACCCGTTCAACCTGGCAATCCTGGAAGCCAACGGCGGCGCCACGGTGTGGGGCAAGCAGGGGCTGCGGGCCACGGCGGAGTTCATCCTGTTGCTGGAGGAGGGGGCGCAGATCCAGTTGCTGGCCGATGCCCTGGGCGGGTCGCGGCCTTACGGGCCGGGGGTGCTGACCCAGCAGTGGAAGATGAGCGGGTTGTACGACCGTGCGACCGAACTGGGCTTGGTGCCAGGCATCGATCGGCGCAACTGACCCCGTTTCAGCCCGCCCACGCACTCTGTAGGAGCAGCCTTGTGCTGCGAAAGGGCCAGTCCAGGCACTGCATCTGCATCGGTAGTACCGGCCTCTTCGCAGCACAAGGCTGCTCCTACAGGACCGCGTTGGCAGCCTGATCAACCACTCCAAGCAAGGACCCGCCCCATGGCAGTAAAAATCCTCTGGTACCTCACCACCCCCGACGGCCCCTACCCCTGGGAGCCCGAAGGCCGCTGGCACACCGATTTCGAACACCTCAAGCAACTGGCCATCGCCGCGGACCGCCTGGGCTACTACGGCTCGCTGCTCGGCTCCAGCCCCAACGAAAGCCTGGCCGTGTCGGCAGCGCTGATCGACGCCACCAAGCGCCTGCGCTTTCTGGTCGCCCAGCACCCAGGCGAGCTGTCGCCAGCGGTGCTGGCCAAATGGGCGCTCACCTTTGACCAGTTCTCCAACGGCCGCCTGCTGTTCAACGTGGTCAACGGCAACGACGCCGGCCTGGCTACCCTGGGCGTACATTACCCGCACGATGAACGCTACGACTTCAGCCTGGAGTACTGGCGCGCTTTTCAAAGCTTCTACGCCGGCGAAACGGCGGGTTACGACGGCCGCTACGTCAAGCTGTCACCCCGTGCACCCGCCGCTGCCCATCACCCGCTGGGCGGTTGGCACCCACCCAAGCAAAAGCCCGGCATCCCGCTATGGGGTGCCGGTACTTCCGCACCGGGCGTAGCCCATTCGGTGCAGTTGCTGGACGTGTACCTGAGCTTCGCCGACACCCCGCAAAAGCTCGGCGACAAGTTCCGCCGGGTGGCGGCCGAGGCGGCGAAGATCGGCCGTGAGCTGACCTACGGCACCCGCCTGCAAGTGATCGTGCGCGAAACCGAGGAAGAGGCCTGGGCCCATGCACAGCGCCTGTTGCAGCGCACCTCGCTGGCCACCGCGCGCGCGGCCATCGAACGCCAGTTGCCTGCCGGGCAAACCTTCGAGAGCTACGTCAGCGACGACCCGCGTATCCAGCGCAATCTCGACAGCCTCCGCGCCGGGCGCCTGCCCACAGCCCGCGAGCTGGAAATCTACCCCAACGTCTGGCTGGGCCCCAGCCTGTTCGGTTTCAACATCCTCGGCCCTGCAGCCGGCACTTACCTGGTCGGCAGCGCCGAACAGGTCGCCGAACGCATTCGTGAATACGAGGCCCAGGGCACGTCGGCATTCATCCTGTCAGGCTTCCCGCTGATCGATGAGGCGCATCGGGTGGCAGACCTGCTGTTCCCGCTACTGGACCTGGACCATGGCTTCGAGGTGCCGCGCCTGGGCGCAGTCAGCAAGCCCGGCGTGGCGCAACCGGCGTAAGGAGAGGGTGATGAGCGAGTTGTTTTCGCGCCGGGTGTTTCTCGGCAACAGCCTGGCCGTTGGCGGCGGCCTGCTGCTCGGCGGCGGGCTGCTCAGTGGCTGCGACAACGGCGCGCCGGCAGCCGCCAGTGCGGCGCTGCCGGGTACGCCGGTGCGCGGTGGGCGCTTGCGGGTGGGCATTATCGATGGCGACCAGGCCGGCAACCTTGATGCGCACAAGCCGGTGGGCGGCGGCATCATCCGTGGCTGGGCGCTTTACGCCAAGTTCTGGGAATGGAACGCCGACGTCAGCACGCGCCTGGCACTGGCCGAGTTCGCCGAGCCGAATGCCGACGCCAGCGCCTGGACCATTCGCCTCAAGCCTGGGCTGGAGTTTCACCACGGCAAAAGCATCACCGCCGACGACATGCTGTTCTCGATTCTGCGCCTGACCGACCCGCAGTTGGCCTCGCCATTCGCCGGGCTGGTCGGCGCTATCGATCGGCAGGCCCTGCGCAAACTGGACGAGCGCACTATTGAAATACGTTTCAAGCACGGGCAAAGCTTCTACCCGCTGGACGAAACGTTGATCAGCTTCGGCGGCATCGTGCCCACCGACTACCACCCGGTGACCAACCCGGTGGGCGCGGGGCCATACCGGCTGAAAAGCTTCATACCTGGCCAGCGCTCGCTCTATACCCGTTTTGAAAACTACTACAAGCCTAACCGCCCCTATGCCGATGAACTGGAAATCATCGAATTCAAGGACCAGGTGTCGCGGGCCGCAGCGCTGCGCGCCGGGCAGATCGATGTGGCCAGTGGTGTGCAAGCTGAGCACAGTGCGTTGCTCAAGGCCGACCCACGGCTGCGCCTGTACGCTTCGCCGAGCACCTCGTTCACCGGCTTTAACCTGAACCTGGCCAAGGCGCCGTTCCAGGACGTACGGGTACGCCAGGCATTTCGCCTGCTGGCCGACCGCCAGGAACTGGTGGCACGCGGGCTCAATGGCTTTGGACGGGTGGCCAATGACCTGTATTCGCCCCACGACCCCACCTACAACCACGCCATTGCCCAGCGCCCGTACGACCTGGACCAGGCCCGCTCGCTGCTGCGCCAGGCGGGGCAGGACGATTTGCGTGTGGAACTGACCACCACGCCAGGGCCTGGCGTCAACGCCGCGCTGGTGTTTGCCCAGCAGGCCCTGAAGGCCGGGGTGCAGGTGAAGGTCAATCAAGTGGACGGCTCGGTCTTCAACGGCCCGCAACGCGAGCAATGGCAGCTGTCGCCGGGCTCGACCCCGGCGCGCGGCTTTCTTGCCTCGGCGCTGCACAACGATGCACCGCAGGCCATTTACAACCGCAGCAACTTCCACGACCCGCGCTTCACCGAACTGTTCCAGCAGGCCCTGGCCCTGCCCGACCTGGCACGGCGCACGGCCTTGGTTCACGAAGCCCAGGCCATCCAGCATGAACGTGGCGGGTTGCTGATCTGGGGCTTTTCCGACGTGCTCGATGCGGCGTCGGCCAAGGTTGGCGGGCTTGCCCCGGAACAGACCACTTTCGCCTCCTGGCGCTTTGACGAACTCTGGTTGAACCCCAATGCCTGATCCTCGACACACGCCCCGCACGCCGGCCTGGCTGGCCTGGTTCATCGGCCGCCTCGGTTACGGGCTGCTGACCGCCTGGGTGATCAGCCTGGTGGTGTTCATCGCCACCCAGGCGCTGCCTTCGGACCCGGCACGGGTGATCCTCGGCCCGGATGCGCCGCTGGAAAGCATCCTCACCCTGCAACGGCAACTGGGCCTCGACCAGCCGATCCTGGTGCAGTACCTGCGCTGGCTAGGCGCAGCATTACGCGGGGACCTGGGCATTTCGCTGGACTCACAGGTCCCGGTGGCGCAGCTGCTGTTCGGCCGGTTGGGCCATACCCTGGCCCTGCTGGTCGGGGTGTTGACGCTGGTGGTGCCGGTGGCCCTGCTGCTGGGGGTGAGCCTGGCCCTGCGGCGTGACAGCCGGCTGGACCGCTGGGGCCTGTCGACGCTGATACTGCTCAAGGCCACGCCGGGCTTTCTGCTGGCCATCGGCCTGGTGCTGCTGTTCTCCATGCCGGGCATGGGCTGGCTGCCGGCGGTGTCGATCCTCGACCCACAGTTGCCGCTGTGGCGGCAGTGGCCGTCGCTGGTGCTGCCGGTGCTGGCGCTGAGCCTGACGGCCCTGCCGTACCTGACGCGTATGGTACGGGCTTCGATGATCGAGGCGCTGGAGTCCGAGTATGTGATCGCCGCGCGCCTGCGGGGTGTCCCCGAGCGGCGCATCGTCTGGCGTCACACGTTGCCCAATGCCTTGACCCCGGCGATCCAGGGCGTGGCACTGACCCTGCGCACCCTGGTCGGCGGTGCGCTGCTGGCCGAGGTGATCTTCAGCTACCCGGGTATCGGCACTGCATTGAACGCGGCGATACAGATGCGCGACCTGCCGATGGTCCAGGGCGCGGTGCTGGTCATTACCCTGGCGGTGGTGTTGATCAACCTGCTGGCCGACCTGTTGACGGTATTGCTCACTCCCAAGCTGCGCACGGCGCGCCGGGTGCGGATGATCCGCCGTATCCGGCGCGGCATTCGGCCCTGGTGGCGACGCGTGCGCAGCACCCCTGCCCAGGAGGCGACCCATGATTGAATCCCGTTGGCTGGCCGACCCACAGGTGCGCCGTGGCGCCGTGATCACCTTGCTGGTGGCGCTGCTGGCCGCTTTCGGCCCCTGGCTGGCACCCCATGCTCCCACGGCGATGATCGGGCCGGTGTACGGCCCACCGGCTGACGGGGCACCGTTGGGGCACGACTTTCTGGGCCATGACCTGCTCTCGCGGTTGCTCAGCGGCGGCCTGTCGGTGCTGTGGATGTCGGTGGCAGCAGCCACCCTCGCATTGCTGGTTGGCGGCAGCCTGGGCCTGTTGGCCGGGTTCTCGCGCAGGCGCCTGGACCAGGCGATCAGCTGGGCGGCGGACGTATCGCTGGCGTTTCCGGACCTGATCCTGGTGCTGCTGATCGTGTCCATGCTCGGCCGTGCACCTTGGCTGATCGTGTTGACCGTGGCCATCGCCTTTACCCCGGGGGTGGTCCGTCTGGCCCGTGGCAGTGCCGTGGCGGTGGCCGGGCAGGAGTACGTCGAGGCGGCGCAGATGATGGGTTACCCGCGTTGGCGCATCCTCTTTCATGAAATCCTGCCGAACATCCTCACGCCCCTGCTGGTGCACTTCGGCAACATGCTGACCTGGGCGGTGGGCATGCTATCCGGCTTGAGTTTTCTGGGCTACGGGGTAGCACCGCCAGCGGCCGACTGGGGCCTGATGATCAACGAAAACCAGGCCGGCCTGCTGGTGCAGCCCTGGGCCGTACTGGCACCTGCATTGCTGATCGGGGTGTTTGCCTATGGCACCAACATCCTGGCCGAAGGGATTGGCCGGGCGAGGGCCCGGATCGGGGAGAAGCAGCCATGAGCGCGCTGTTGGATGTGGCCAGTGAAGTGTTGCAAGTCAGCGACCTGCGGGTAGAGCTGGCCGGGCAGGTCGATGTGCTGGCCGAGGTGTCGTTCAGCGTTGCGGCAGGCGAAATTGTTGGCCTGGTGGGTGAGTCCGGCTCGGGCAAGACCACCCTGGCCACGGCGTTGCTGCGCCATGCCCGGCAGGGCGCGCGCATCGTTGGCGGGCGAGTGGTGGTGGCCGGGCAGTCGTTGCTCGAGCTTGAAGGCGAGGCCTTGCGCCTGGCCCGTGGCGGGCTGGTCGGCTACGTAGCCCAGGACCCGGCCACGGCGCTGAACCCGGCGTTGCGCCTGGGAGCCTTGTTGGGTGAAACCCTGTTGGCGCACCAGCCTGCGCTGTCGCGTGAGGCTGTGCGCCAGCGCATCGGCGAAACCCTGCTGGATGTGGGCCTGCCTGATGACGATAGCTTCCTCCGGCGGTTTGCGCATCAACTGTCTGGCGGGCAGCAACAGCGGGTGATGCTGGCGCTGGCGTTTGTCTTGCGGCCCCGGCTGATCATCCTCGACGAGCCCACCACCGCACTGGACGTTTCCACCCAGGCCCATGTGCTGCAGACCCTCAAGCGCCTGTGCCGTGACCAAGGTGTGGCGGCGCTGTACGTTACCCATGACCTGGCGGTGGTGCGTGACCTGGTCGACCGGGTGATGGTGATGTACGCCGGGCGCCTGGTGGAAGTGGCCGGGCGCGAAGGGTTGTTCCGCGCACCGCTGCATCCCTACACCCGCGCGTTGCTCGCGGCCATTCCCGACATCGGCCGGCGCCAGCCGTTACAGGCGATTGCCGGGCATGCGCCGGCACCAGGGCAGCGCCCGGACGGCTGTGCATTTGCGCCGCGCTGCGGCAGGCGTCGTGCAGAGTGTTCAGTGATCGAGCCGTCTTTGCTGACGCATGACGGCGGGCATCGGGTGGCCTGCCTGGTGCCGCACCGAGAGCCGCTGCCCATGGATGAGGTGGCTGTCGAGGCTGCTGCTGCGCCGAGCGAAGCGGTGTTACTGGAGGTCCGTGGGCTGGATGTAGCTTACGATCGCCAGGTGTTGTTCGATGTGTCTTTGCGGGTGGGCCAGGGTGAGTGCCTGGCGCTGGTGGGCGAGTCGGGTTCGGGCAAGACCAGCCTGGCCAGGGCCATTGCCGGGCTGGGCGAAAACGTTCAGGGGCAAATGAGCTACGCCGGCGAGCCTTTGGCGTTTGCCGCGCGCGAACGCGATGCCCGGCTGCGTCACCAGATCCAGTACGTGTTCCAGAACCCCTATCGGGCGTTGAACCCAAGGCAGACCATCGGGCAAACGCTCAGCGCGCCGTTGGCGCACTTTTTCGGGGTACGCGGCGGTGAAGCGCGCGAGCGGGTCGAGGCCGTGCTGGAGCGGGTGTCGCTACCGGCGCGTGTGGCCGACTTGTATCCGCATAGCTTGTCCGGTGGCGAGCGCCAGCGCGTGGCGATTGCCCGGGCGTTGATCTGCGAGCCGAAGCTGCTGGTGTGTGACGAGATTACTTCCGCGCTGGATGTGTCGGTGCAGGCATCGATACTGGCCTTGCTGCAGCGCCTGCAGGGGGAGGGGCTGACCTTGTTGTTCGTCACCCATGACCTTGGGGTGGTGCGGGCGATTGCCGACCGCGTGCTGGTGTTGCGCCAGGGGCGGGTGGTAGAGCAGGGTATTGCCGATCAGGTTCTGGGGCGACCGGTTGATGCTTATACCCGCACGCTGGTGGAGCATTCGCCGAGGTTGCGGGTTGGCCTCTAGGTGCTTGCCTTGGGGTATGCAGTGCCTGTGAGACCGAGCGCCGCCCGCGCGGCGCTTCGCAGCACAAGGCTGCTCCTACATTTGTTTCGGGCCAATTTCTCCTGTGAAGGTGGCGCGCGGCCCCTTTGCGTCCACCTCGATATGGTGCCGGACGAACAAGGCGGCCGCGCGCGTTGGGGCAGGCGTCACTGGCCCGAAACAGATGTAGGAGCAGCCTTGTGCTGCGAAGCGCCGCGCGGGCGGCGCTCGATCTCACAGGCGCCAAACAACCCAAGGCATGCACCCGGCAACCCAGATGCACCCCAAAGCCATACCCCCCACCTTCACCCCACAAACCGGGCCTGGCGCCGCCGAACTTCCTCGCGCACCGCTGGAATCACCCAGCGCCCGTAATCCACCGTGTCATACAGCGGGTCATAGCCCCGGTTGAGAAACGTGGTCACCCCAAGGTCGACATAATCGAGCAGCGCCTGGGCCACGGTCTCCGGCGTGCCCACCAGCGCGGTGGTATCGCCATAGGCGCCCACCGCAGTCGCCGTCGGCATCCACAACGCCCGGTCATGCCGGTCGGCGCGGGCGGCAGCGGCCAACAGGCGTTCGGAGCCGGTGCCCTTGATGCGCTTCTGCCAAGGGCTGTCCGCTGCAAACTGTGGGTTGGCCTTGATCTGCGCGAGGATCTGTTCGGCACGCTGCCAGGCCTGCTCCTCGGTGGCACCCAGGATCAGCCGTACCGACAGGCTGACCCTCGGCGCCGCTACGCCTGCGGCGTTGGCGGCAGCCTTGAGTTTGCCGATCTGTTCGGCGACGCCGCTCAGCGGCTCACCCCACAGGGCATACAGATCCGCATGCTTGACGGCGATCTGGTAGGCGATGTCGGACGAGCCTCCGAAGGAAATCGGGATATGCGGCTGCTGCAGCGGCTTCACCGGTGAAAAGGCGCCCTTGATATTGAAGTAGCGGCCCTCGAAGTCGAACGGCTCCTCGGCCGTCCAGGTGCGACGGACAATCTCCAGGTATTCGTCGGCACGCCGGTAGCGCTCGGTCTTGTCCAGCAGCGTGTCCCCCTCTTGCGGCTCGGCGGTGATACCGGTGATCGCATGCAGGCGGATGCGCCCGCCGCCGGTGGTGTGGTCGAGGGTGGCGAATGCCCGTGCGGCCACCGTGGGCGCGGTCAGGGCCGGGCGGTGGGCAATCATGAAACCCAGGCGTTCGGTGTGCGCGGCAGCATAGGCGGCTATCTGCAGGCTGTCGGCGCTACCAGGGCCGCTGGCGATCAGCACCCGGTCGAACCCGGCATGCTCATGGGCGCGGGCGTGGTGACGGATGAACGGCAGGTCGAAGTCCGGTGTGCGTACGCCACGGGTCTCGGACCACTGGCGGGGGAAGATCATGCCGACAAATTCAATGGACATGGCTGAGACCTTTCAGGTTGAGAGTGATCAGAACTGGTAATCGACCTGGGCCAGCAGCGTGCGGCCCGGCATCGGTTGCAGGAAGGTGTTGGTGGAGCCAGCCAGGCCGCTGACGAAATTCAGCTCGTCGGTAACGTTGAGCATGCGCACCGTCACGCCCCACTGCGGCTTGCGGTAGTACACGGCAAGGTCGAGGTTGTATTCGTCTGGCACTTTCACCGTCTTGCTCAGGTTCAGGTACCAACTGCTGGTCCACCAGCCGGAAAGCTCGACGCCAAACCCTGAGTCGAAGCGGTAGTCGACATACCCGCCGGCGTTGTATTCGGGGATCTGCACCGCATCGAACTTGCCGGACGGGCGCTGGTTGAGGCTGTTGTTGTCGCCGAATACGGTGCCGTTGTCGGGGATAAAGCCGGCCGAGGCGAACCCGGCCTGGCTGGTGAACTCGTTGTAGGCGCTGATGCGGCTGAGGTTGAGGCCGCCGCGCAGGTGCTGGTCCTGGTAGCGCAGGGTCGCTTCCCAGCCTTTGACGATCAGCCGGGCGATGTTGTTGTTGCTGTCCGGCGACTGGTCGCGGGCCTGCTTGTAGGCAGCCAGGGTGAAAAACAGCTGGTCGGGCACAGCCTCCACCTTCAACCCGACCTCATGCAACACGCTCAGGCTCTCGAAGGCGAGCGGGTTGAGCTGGTTGGCCCCCGTGCCGCTGCCCCAGCCCAGGCCGTTGGTGAAGAAACCGGTATTCACCGCCAGCGAGCGGTCGAACGTGTAATACAGCGTGCTGTTTTCAGTAGGTTTGAAATAGGGGCTGACCTGCACCGAGAACAGCCGGTAGTTGTCCGAGTCCTTGCGCGGGTTGCCGCCGGGCAGCACGAAGGGGTTTTCGATGCGCGCGTCGATCCAGCTGCGGCTGGCACCCACGTTCAGGCCCACGCGCTCGCCCAGGCGCAGGTTGTGCTGGCTGAACAGGGTTTTGGTGGTCCAGGTGCTGTCGGCGGTGTAGGGCGCCACCGATTCGGCATACAGGCCATGCCCTGCCGGGTACATGGCGGGCAGGTTGAGCCAGCCGTAGTAGCTGGAAAGCTGCGGCATACCGGGTTGGCCGATCCAGGCAGCGTTGCCACCGGCGGGGTTGCGGCTGCTCAGGCCGAGCAGGTCGCCGGGGTTCTTCAAGGTAGGGTCGAGGGTCAGGTCATAGGCGTTGATGGTGCTGCCGAAGCTGTTGTTGGCGGCGATCGACTCGTTGCGCTCGCGGCGATAGATCAGCCCGGTGTTGCTGTCGTCGATCAGGGTCAGGTCGCCCAGCTGAAATTGGCCACGGCCGCGGAACTCGAAGCGGTTGTCGAAAATGTCGTCCTTGCCCTGCACCTGGAACGCCCCGACGGCATCGGTGGTGTCGGTGGAGTGCTGGTAGAAGGTGCTGTTGGCCACGGTGATCGACGGGGTCAGGTCGCCTTCGACGCGCAGTTGCGTGGTAAAGCGCCGCGAACGGTTTTCGTCCTGCGCGCGCTGGCCGGTTTGTGACGATAACGAGGTCAGGCCGTTGCCCGCCAGCGACGGGTCATAGACCCAGCCACGCAGGCTGCCGGGGTTGGCCTGGGTGTTGGGCGACGCGCCCTGGAAGCTGCCGTTGACCACCGGGTACTGGCCCTGGGCATTGCGCTGGCGCTGCACCCAGCCGAGCACCTGGGCGTCGGCTGCACCGGACGACAGCACCGGTGACCACAAGGTGTTGCCGTTCTGGATGATTGGGGTGGCGCGGCCGGCGTAGTACTTGCCGTGGTCTACCAGGTCCTGGGTGGCGCGGTTCCAGCCGTGGGTGATGTTGTAGTCGTAGTAGTCATCGTAGGCGGCGTTCCAGTCGACCCGAAGGTTGTCGTTGCGCCAGGCGAGGGCACCGTAGAAGGCGTCGAAGTTGTTCTCGACGTTGTCGTAGAAGTCTTCCTGGCGCTGGCGGGTGATGCTCACCCGGTAAGCCAGGTTGTCCGTCAGCGGGCCGGTGTTGTCGATGCTGAATTTGGTGGCATCGCGTGATTCACCATCGGGGATCCAGCTGCCGATTTCGCCGCTGAGCTTGGTGCGGAAACGGTTGAAATCGGGCTTCTTGCTCAGGTAGTTGACGTAGCCGCCACTGCCGCTGACCGAGCCGTAGGTCACCGACGAAGGCCCGGCGACGATGTCGGCGCCTTCGTAGGCGTTGAAGTTGGCCGGGTGGCGCACCCCGTAGGCGCGCTGGCCATCCTGGAACACCTCGGTATTCTGCCCGCGCATCTGCGGGGCGATGCCGGCGTTCTGGCCACCGCCGCGGGTGATGCCGGGGGCGTACTTGACCAGGTCGTCGGAGCTGCGGATCGGGTCGTTGGCCAGTTGCCCGGCGTTGATCTGGGTGACCGAGCGCGGGGTGTCCAGCACCTTGGCTTCCAGGCCGCCGTAGATCGAGGCTGGCGGGCGGCTGGGCAGGGCGTCGTCATCGGGCTGTTCGGCCTGCACGGTGACGGTTTGCAGCTGGGTGTCTTCGGCGTGGGCCAGCGGCGCGCTGGCGGCCAGAATGGCCAGCGCCAGTGCGCTGGGCTGGAATTTGGGGGGCAGCAAGGTAACGCGTGGCATTGGCTGGGCCTCGTTCAATAGCAGGAATGTGGGAGAAACGAGGGCGCAGCCGCGCCTGCGGTTGGTTTGTTTTGTGTGTTGTTTGTCCCGGCCCTATCGCCGGGACAGGCGGTAGAGGGCCTGCAGGTCAACTTCTGAGCCACAGGCTCTCGAACCGCCATGTACTGAACAGCGACTGCTCCGCCTGTGCACCACCCACACGTGTGCTGACACTGTCGAGCAGGTCGGCAAAGCCCCAGATCAGCATGCCGCCGCGCTCGTACTGAATGCGTTGCGCGCGGTGCACCAGCGCCTTGCGTTGTTCCAGGTCCGGCTGGGCCATGGCAGCGAGGAAGGCCTCACTGAATTCGGGGTCGTGGAAGTGGGTCTTGTTGGCTACTGCGAACGGCGCGTCGGTGTGGATGGCACTGGCCAGGTACGGGGCACCGATGCTGCCGCCGGTGCTCAAGGTCCAGTCGTCGCGCTGCGGGCCCTGGAAGGTGGCCAGGTCGACCTGGCGCACGTTGACGGTTACGCCGATACGTCGGGCCTGCTCGGCCAATACCAGGGCCGACGCCAGCCCCGGCCCTGGTGTGGTCACCAGGTCCACCTGCAACTGTTCATGGCCGGCTTCGCGCAGCAACTGCGCTGCCCGCAGCGGGTCGTAGGGGCGCGGGCCGATGCTGTGGTCGAAGGTGGGGTCGAACGGTGCATACAGGTCGTTGGCTACCCGGCCCTGGCCATTCAGCGCACGGCGCACCAGTTCTTCGCGGTCGGCCAGCAGGCGGAATGCCTCCCGCACGCGCGGGTCGTCGAACGGCGCCTTGGCGGTGTTCATGTCGAACGACAGCCAGTTGCCGCTCACCGACTTCAGCAGGCGCAGCCGTGGGTCGGCCTGCAGCACCTGCAGGTGCTCTGTGGACATGACGTTGGCCATGTCGATCTGCCCGGCACGCAACGCCGCCAGGCGGCCGGTCTGGTCTTTGAAATCGATGACCTCCAGTTCATCGGCATAGGGCTTGCCAGGTTTGTAGTAGTTGTCGAAGCGGGTGAACAGTGAGCGCTGGCCCGGGGTGAAGCTTTTCAGCTTGTACGGCCCGGCACCGACCGGGTTGGTGACCGGGTGGTAATCCACCGGCACGATGCCGCCGAAGTTGACCCAGGTTTCCGGCAGCGGCAGGTAGCTGCGCCCTTCGCGAAAGCCCAGGCGCACGGTGCGGTCGTCCAGCTTGACCAGGTTGTCGCGGTCCACCCAGTGCAGCAGCGCCGCATAGGGCGAGGCCAGCTGCGGGTCGGTGAGGCGGCGGATGGAGAAGATCAAGTCATCGGCGTCGATGGTCTTGCCGTGGTGGAATTCCAGCCCAGGTTTCAGCCGCAAGGTCCAGCTGCTGGCGTCGGCATTGGGCTCGGCGAACTCGGCCAGGGCCAGGCGCGGCTGCATCTGCTCGTCCCATTCCCACAGTTTGCTGTACAGGGCAAAGCCCCGCACGATGCCGCTGCCAATGGGCTTGTGGGCGTCGAGGTTGCCGCTCTGGTTGCCGTCGATGATGCCCAGGCGCAGGCGCCCGCCATGGCGGGGCTGGTCGGCAGCAGCATGGGTCGGGCTGTCGGCCTGGCCGCAGCCAGCCAGCAGCCCGCCCGCCAGCACGCCGGCGTGGCCGAGGAAGCCGCGCCGGCTCAGTGGGTAACCGTCCTTGGCCATGGCGTCAGGCCCCGTTGCTGGCGTGCAGTTGCACGGGTTCGGCTAGCGGGCGGGCAAGGGCTGCGCGCTGCGCACGGAAGTGCGGCAGGATGTGCTCGCCGATGCGGTAGGCCTCTTCCAGGTGCGGGTAGCCGGCGAGGAAGAACAGATCGACACCGATGCCGTGATACTCGCGGATACGCGCCACCACGTTGCTGTAGCTGCCCACCAGTGCGCAGCCCGGCGGGATGCCGATGTAACCGAAACCGGTCCACACATTGGGGTGGATGAAGAAGTCGTCGAAGGCCTGCTGCTCGTCCTGGTCGCTGTAGCCGTGCTCGTAGCTCAGCTTGCGCGCCGTGCGCAGGCCCGCGTGAGCGGCGCGGGCCTTGACCGTGCCTTTGGCCACGCCTTCGTCGAAGAAGCGCTTGGCCTCGGCCAGCGCGGCTGCTTCGGTCTCGCGTGCGATCACGTCGATGGACAGGCCAAAGCGAATGTCGGTACGGCCCCACTTCAGCGCACGGGCGCGGATGTCGGCGATCAGCGCGGCGATCTCGTCCGGGTGCTCGGCGCGCATCAGGTAGAAATCGGCGTGCTTGGCGGCGAACTCGCGCGCTGCCACTGACGAGCCAGCGGTGCAGATCAGCGGCAGCTCGGCCTTTTTCAGCGGGCCGCGCAGGCCTCCGCCTTCAGCGCGGTAGTAGGTGCCTTCGTAGTGGAACTGCTCGTTGTGCCAATAACCGCGCACCACGTCCATGAATTCGGTGGCACGGGCGTAGCGTTGGTCATGCTCTTCAAAGTCGCCGACCTGGCGCTGAAGGGCATCGGAGCCGCCGTTGATGATGTTCCACACCAGGCGGTTGCCGGTGGCGCGCTGGTAGGTCGCGGCCTGTTGCACAGCCACCCACGGGGTGTAGTGATAGGGCTGGAACGCGGTGACGAATTTCAGCGTGCGGGTTTCCCGGGCCAGCAGCGAGCACACCGTCCATGGCTCTTCGCCGGTGGGGGCGTTGACCATCAGCGCGCCGCCAAAGCCGTTTATTTCTGCGGCCCGGGCGATTTGACCGAGGTAGTCGATATAGGTGAAGTGATCACCCACGGCAAACCCCGACACCGCGCCGGTGCTGGCCCCGCCCGCATGCCAGTCGCCGCGGTTGCGTGGGTCGCCGGGGAGGAACTGGGTTTCGCCATGCAAGGGCAGGCGGGTGAAGAATTCGATGCTCATGGGCTGGCCTCCTTACTGGACGCTTGGGCTGCAATTGGGGGTAACTGGCTGGCCGCTGATGACCTGGCGGGCGAAGGGGATCGAGTCCTTCAGCGAGGCATTCACCGTTTCGCTGTGGCCCAGGCCCTTGTACAAGTGGCCCTGCACCACCGAGCCGGCCTTGCAGGCGTCCTGCATCAGCGCCACCTGGGTGGCGGCGGCGGGGGTCTTGTCCTCGGCGCCGGTGCCGATGAAGATCGGCTGGGCCAGTTTCAGGGTCGGGTACGACACCTGCGCCAGCCATGGCTTGAGCTGGTCGCCCTTATAGTCTTTCTTGGCGTTGGCCGGGGTCAGGCCTGTGCCCACCACGTCGCTGACCAAGGCTGACAGGCAGCTGGTGCGCGCCTGTTCGAACAGCGGCAAGGCCTTGTCGGTGTAGAAGTCGCGCGGGTCGATGCTCGGGTCGTACTGCTGCGCTGCCAGCAGGGTGTAGAAGCCATAGGCCAGGGCCGGGTCGACCTTGTCCTGGTCCTGTTCACCGACATTCTTCGAGCCCACGGTGTAGATCACCCCCGTGCCGATACTGCCCTTGACGCCCAGCTTGGGCGCGTAGGTCGCCGCATAGGCACCCGCGGCAAAGGCCCCCGCGCCACCTTGCGACTGGCCTATGATCAGCACTTTGTCTGCCAGCCCTGGCACACCGGCTACCACAGCCTTGGCAGCATCGAGAATGCCGTAGGCCGCCATGCGGTTGTTCAGCAGCGGGTGGCCGCCCGGTACACCGAGGCCTTGGTAGTCGGTGGCGACGATGGCGTAGCCTTCATCGAGCCAGCGGTTGAGGTATTGCACGTCGCGGTAGCTGCGGCCAGCCCAGGACGGCGCGCAGATATCTGCCACGCCGACGGTGCCGTGGCCCCAGCTGGCGACCGGCCAGCCGCCCGCAGGTGCCTTGCCTTTGGGTATGAACAATGCGCCGGAAACCACGATCGGGGTCTTGCCGTCGATGCCATCCAGCGAGGTGTAGAGAATGCGTTGCGCGCTGGCCGCATTGGGCAGGCTAAGCGCCTGGTCCAACGGCTCGCTGCGCAGCAGTTTCCCGGGAGTGGCGGGGATGGCCTTGCTCCAGGTGTAGAAGGCCGACACACGGCCATCGCCCTGCTGCGGGTCGGGTTTGGGCGCGTAGGTTTCGGCGGCCATGGCACCGACGGACAGGGCCAGGGCGCTGAGGCCGAAGACGAGCGAAGCAGGCAGTTTCATGGGTAAGGCTCTCAAGGTTGTTGGCTGATCTGGGCGTCGAGGGACGGCCAGTAGTGGGTCAGTTGCAGGTCGATCAGCGCCTGGCGGGTAAAGCCCGTGGCCAGGTCGCTGGTGATGTCGTAGGGCGTTCGGATCAGCCGGTTGGCAAGGGCGTACTGGCCCAGGGCGTCGTAGTGGGCCTTGAGCTGGGCATCGCTTTTCGGCGCCCAGCGTGCCTTCCACGCGACCGGGTCGTCCTGATCGTCCCGGCGCAGCACGCTTTCGCTCACACCGGCACGCGAAGACAACCCGTAGTAGGCGTCGCGGTTCTGCTCCTGGGAGATCCACCAAGCCGCGCGCACCCAGGCGGTGGCCACCAGTTGCGTCAGGTCGGCGTGCTGCTGCACGAAGCGGTCAGTGCCCCACAGGTCCGACACCAGCCGCCAGTCGTTGGCGCCTTGCTTGGTCGACCAGAGGATGCGCGCCACGCCTTTGTCTTCCAGGGCATAGGCTTCGTTGAGCAGCACGGCGGCGTCGACCTTGCCGGCGGACACCGCAGCGGCGCCTACTTGCGGGTTGAGGTTGGCGATCTTGAAATCACTGAGTGCCAGGCCCTGGCTTTGCAGGAAATTGCTGAAGGCGAACTCCCACGGGCGGCCGCGGTGCAAGGCCAGGCGCTTGCCTTTGAGGTCCTGGATGCTGCGCACCGTCGAGTTGCTCGGTACAACCAGGTAGATGTTGTTGCCGCTGCCACCCGGTACCACCAGCTTGCCCGGCACCTGGCCGGCACCAGCGATGACCGAAGGCAGGTCGCCGCGTACGGCAAAGTCCAGGCTGTCGTTGCTGAAGCCTTCGTTGATTTGCGGCCCGGCGCCGGCATGGGGCAGGGCGGTCCATTGCAGTGTCACGCCGCGGGCGGCCAGTTGCTGTTCCAGCCAGCCTTCTTCGATCACCCGCCCGGGGATACCGCCGAACACCGGCGCACCGCCCTGGGTGAAGGCGACGATGGCGATGCGCACCGCCGCCGGTGGCTCGGCTGCCAGCGCAGCCAGGCTGAGGAACAGGCCGCCCAGCAGGGCGAGGGCATTACGCCAGGGATTGTTCATGTGCAGCTCCAGGCAAAGGTTCTACAGGCCAGGAGCGAAATGCATGCCAGCATGCCTTGAAGTGGCTGAAGCCCCCTATTTACAAGGGCTCCCGCCATGAACACGTTGGTGTGCGAGGAAAGGTCTGCTGATCGACGGGCAGGGAGTGCTGACGGGTTGCTGCTGTGGCAGCAATGGGTTGCTGAAAATTTCAATATTCTTAATTCGAATATCTAAATATTAATTAATAATTTTTTGATCTAATTTGTTTCATGCACTATGGGCCGGCGCGTCAACTGCCAGGAATGCCCCAATGTCGCTGATCACCCACCCCAATGCCCGCGAGCTGACCAAGTCGGTACGTGCCACCGTGCTCGTGTTCAAGGACCCGCGCTCCCAAGAGCTGCTCAGCCGCATCGAGCGCCTGGCGCCCAGTGAGGCCAACACCCTGATCATCGGCGAAACCGGCACCGGCAAGGAGCTGGTTGCCCGTCATATCCACCACCTCAGCCGCCGTGGGCGTGAGCCATTCGTGGCGGTGAACTGCGGTGCCTTTGCCGAAACCCTCGTGGAGAGCGAGCTGTTCGGCCACGAGAAAGGCGCGTTTACAGGCGCCACCAGCAACAAGGCCGGCTGGTTCGAAGCGGCCAATGGCGGCACGTTGTTCCTTGATGAAATCGGCGACCTGCCGCTGAACATGCAGGTGAAGTTGCTGCGGGTGCTGCAGGAGCGGGAAGTGGTGCGCCTGGGCTCACGTACGCCGATCCCGATCAACGTGCGGCTGGTGGCGGCGACCAACGTCAACCTGGCCGATGCGGTGGTGGCGGGGCATTTTCGAGAGGACCTGTTCTACCGCCTGCATGTGGCGACGATTCGCTTGCCGCCGCTGCGTGAACGGCCGGGGGATATCCTGCCGCTGGCGGAATTTTTCATCGAGGAGCATTGCCGACGCCTGGGTTACGAGCGTGCTGCGTTGAGCCCGGATGCCGAACGCAAATTGTTGGCGCATAGCTGGCCGGGCAACATCCGCGAACTAGAAAATGCCATTCACCATGCGTTGCTGGTGTGCCGGTATCAGGTGGTGGCGCCGGCGGACCTGCACCTGGTCGATATGCGGCCACAGGTGTCGGCGCCGGTGGCGCATGCGTATCTGCCGGCAGCGAGCGCGGCACCGCCTGACCTGGAAAGCGCGTTGCTGGCGTTGTTCGAGCAGAATGTGCCGAATTTGTATGAGCATATCGAGGAGACGGTGTTCAGGGCGGCGTATCGGTACTGCCACGGTAACCAGTTGCAGACAGGGCGGTTGCTGAACATCAGCCGCAACATCGTGCGGGCGCGGCTGGAGAAGATCGGCGAACTGACAAAAGCGTAATGGGCGCGGCCCACCCCTGTAGGAGCAGCCTTGTGCTGCGAAGAGGCCGGTACGGATCATACTGTTATGTGATCTTTACCGGCCGTTTCGCAGCACAAGGCTGCTCCTACCGGGCCTGTGTTTGCCTTGAAATACAGGTCAGGTGGAACCGCGTAGCCAGCAGCCGAGGTTTATTTGATGAAGCGCACCTGGCTGTTGATCTTCTCGATCACTGCCCCTTTACGCTCGTTGAAGCGGGCCTTGTTCTGCTCGAACAGGTTGTTGCCTTTGGTATCGATGGAGATGATCAGCGGCCCGAACTCGCGAACACGGTTCACCCAAAGGGTCTCCGGCATGCCCAGGTCCTGCCACTCCGCACGCTCGATCTCTTCCACCTGGGTTGCTGCCAGCACTGCGCAACCGCCCGGGAACACCGCATGCACCGCCTTGTTTTCCAGGCAGCCGGTGGTGGTTTCCGGCCCCATGCCACCTTTGCCGACAATCAGCTTCACACCGGTCTGCTCGATGAACTGCTTCTCGAACTTTTCCATGCGCATGCTGGTGGTCGGGCCAATGGAAACCATCTCGAAGCTGCCATCATCCTTCTTCCTGACGATGGGGCCTGCATGGAAAATCGCACCGCCACGCAGGTCAACCGGCAGTTCGCGGCCCAATTCGATGAGGCGCCGGTGTGCCACGTCACGGCAGGTCACCAGTTGGCCGGTGAGGTAGACGACGTCACCGACGTTGAGGTTGGCCAGGTCTTCGTCGCTGATCGGTGTGCTCAGGATCTTTTTCACAGTACTACCCCTTCGTGCGAGAGGATGTCGTAGGTCAGGTCGGCGTTGATGCGGATCTTGCCGCGGCGGTGCGCCCAGCAACCGGTGGACACTGCCACGCCGATGGTGGAGGGGTGGCGGGCCGAGGACTCGATGTTCACGCCCATTACGCTGCTGTTGCCGGTGAGCCCCTGCGGGCCGATGCCGATTTCGTTCAGCCCGTCCTCCAGCAGCTTTTCCATCATTGCTGCGCTTTCGTTGGGGTGGCTGGAGTCCACCTCGCGCAGGATGGCCTTCTTCGACAGGCGTGCTGCTGTCTCTACCGAGGTCGAAACCCCGACCCCCACCAGCAACGGCGGGCAGGCGTTGACCCCGCGAGAGGTGATCACATCGAAAACGAACTCGGTCACCCCTTCATAGCCTTGCCCCGGCATCAGCACCTTGGCCGAACCTGGCAAGGTGCAGCCGCCACCGGCCATGTACACATCGACGATGGCGTAGTCGGCATCGGGGATGATTTCCCAGTCCAGCCACGGGATTTTCGAGCCGGTGTTGGTGCCGGTGTTCTTCTCGATGAAGGTTTCCACCGCGTTGTGGCGCAACGGCCCCTGGATGGTGGCTTCCTTGGTGGCGTTTTCGAGGATGCTTTCCATCTCACCCAGCAGCGGGAAGCGCGCCCCGGCCGAGACGAAGTACTGGATCACGCCGGTATCCTGGCAGCTGGGCCGGTTGAGCTTGTCGGCGAACTCCTGGTTGTCGGCCATCGAGTCGTACACGGCGATGGCCAGCGGGTTGGTTTCGGCGGCGCGTAACTTGGCGGTCTTTTCCTTCACGTCTTTGGGCAGGCGTTTGCCGATATAGGCGGTGAACTTGGCCATCACGTCGGTAAGCGATGACACGGCGGTTTCTTTGTCCATGATTATTTCCTCACTGCATCACAAGGCGGGTTCTTTTTGCTGTTATCGAAAGGTCAGGGTGTGGGCGTGCCGGCCTCCAGTTGTGCAAGGGCAGGGCGGGTATCGGTGGGTTGTGGTTCTGCCGGTAGCTGGCCGTCCAGGGCCTGGGCCATGCGTTGCTTGTCCAGTGCACCGACCCAGTTGGCGATAGCCACGGTGCCGACGGCATTGCCGATGGTGTTGGTGATGGCGCGGGCCTCGGACATGAAGCGGTCCACGCCCAGCAGCAGCACCATGCCGGCCACCGGGATGTTGTCCATGGTCGCCAGGGTTGCGGCCAGGGTGATGAAGCCCGAACCGGTCACCCCTGCGGAGCCCTTGGAGGTGAGCAGCAGCACGCCGAGCACGAGCAGTTGGTCCATCAGGGTCAACGGGGTGTTGGTGGCCTGGGCGATGAAGATGGCGGCCATGGTGTAGTAGATGCACTGGCCATCCGGGTTGAAGGTAAGGCCCGAGGGGATCACCAGGCCCACCACCGGTTTGGACACGCCGACCTTTTCCAGCTTGTTCATCAGTTGTGGCACCACCGATTCGGACGAGCTGGTGCCCAGCACCGTGAACAGCTCTTCCTTCAGGTACTTGAGGAACTTCCACAAGTTGAAGCCGGACAACCTGGCAATGGTGCCCAGCACGATCACCACGAACAGGAAGCAGGTCAGGTACATGGTTGCCATCAGCTTGCCCAACGACACGATGGAGCCCAGGCCGTATTTGCCGACGGTGAAGGCCATGGCGCCGCAGGCTGCCAGCGGGGCTACACGCATGATCATGCCGACGATGAAGAACATGCCGTGGGAGAACGCCTCCAGCACATCCACCATGGGCTTGCCACGAGGGCCCAGGTGCGAGAGGGCGATGCCGAACAGGGTGCTGAACAGCAGGATCGGCAGGATCTCGTTCTTGGCGAAGGCGTCGGTCACGCTGCCGGGTATCACATGCAGCATGAAGTCGATGAAGCCGCCGCTGTTCCCGGCTGCGGCAGCGGTGTAGGTCGAGATGCTCTTGGCGTCGAGGGTGGCAGGGTCGACGTTCATGCCTTGGCCGGGCTGTACGATGTTGACTACTACCAACCCCAGTACCAGGGCAAAGGTGGAGAGCACTTCGAAGTAGATCAGCGCACGCACACCCACGCGGCCGAGTTCCTTCATGTTTTCCATCTTGGCGATGCCCAGCACCACCGTGGCGAAGATGATGGGGGCGAAGACCATCTTGATCAGTTTGATGAAGGCGTCGCCGATGGGCTTCAAGTCTGCGCCCACCTGTGGCCAGAACACCCCGATCAGCACCCCGAGGGTTACGCCGATCAATACCTGTACATAAAGCTTGCCGAACAATCGCTTGGCCATTGCCGTCTCCGAATTATTGTTGTGAGTCGGATTTATCTGGCGGCCGGGCTGATCGTGGGGTGCAGGTCACACCTGGCCTTGGCGGCCGAAAAGCCCAGCTTCTTTGTGGTTAATCACGCAGGGCAAAAGGTAATGGTTTTTCAAAAATGCTGTAATACAATGAAATTCAACTCATTGTTTCCCTCAGGTTAATTATGAATCCGGTATCGGAGCTGGCGTTCTTCACCCAGCTGATCAGGGTGGGCAGCCTGGCGGGTACTGCGCGCGAACTGAACCTGACGCCGCCTGCAGTCTCCAAGCGCCTGGCGCAGCTGGAACAGCGCCTGGGTGTGCGTTTGCTTAACCGCACAACACGCAGCATCAGCCTTACCGCCGAGGGCGAGACCTACCTGGTGAATGCCCGGCGGATACTGGGTGAGATCGAGGAAATGGAGCGCCAGGTTTCCAGCAGCCGTGCCGAGCCCAAGGGCCTGCTACGGGTCAATGCACCGCTGGGTTTTGGTCGTACGCATGTGGGGCCGGCAGTGTCGTCGTTTGCCAGGCGCTACCCCGAGGTGGAGGTGCAGTTGCACCTCACCGACCGCCCAATCGCCCTGCCGAACGACGCTATCGATGTGGCCATCCGCTTTGGTGAGCTACCTGATTCGCGTCTGATCGCCCGCAAGATCGCTGCCAACCGCCGCCGGTTGTGCGCGGCGCCCGCTTACCTGGAGGCCCACGGCACCCCAGAAGCGCCAAAAGACCTGGCCAGCCACAACTGCATCGTGTTGCGCCAGAACGATGCCGCGTTCGGCATCTGGCGGCTCAGCCGTGGCAAGCAGAGCGAGTCGGTGAAAGTGCGCGGCAGCCTGAGCACAAACGATGGCGAGGTCGCCCTGAACTGGGCCCTCGATGGGCAGGGCATCCTGATGCGGGCCGAGTGGAACCTGGCTGACCACCTGCGCAGTGGGCGGCTGGTGGAAGTGCTGGGTGATTACCACACCCCGCCTGCGGATATCTATGCGGTGTACCTGGAGCGCCTGAACCTGTCGGCCAAGGTGTCGTGTTTTGTCGAGCACTTGAGAACGTTCTTTTGCCAGGGAGAAACCTTGGCAGCGTGGAACTGAGCCGGGTTACCCATTCGTACCGTCGACTCAGTATTCTTGGGCCTTGCTGAAAAACTTGGTTTCCCATACTGCCAAGAAATGCTCGTACAGCTTGATTAAATCAAATACGATGCTTAAACGACTACACCGCCAAAACGAACAAATTTCCCGTTTCTAATCCTTGCCTCTGGATGCGGCCAGTTCTCTCGAATAGTTTTAGGAGAAAAGTTTGAATTCACAGCTTCACGCGGCAGGACCCCCATTAATTGGCCGGTCCCAGCTTTGTCAATTACGGTGATTTGATGATAGAAAACGGGCGAATTTGGCTTATCTTTAACGTGTTTTATCAAGCCTTGACGTGGTTCTTGGTTAAACGCAATGGCAAAATTTGCCTCTGACGCCTGGTATACAGAGGCTTTCAATGATCTGGAGGTTCCGGCGAGACTGAGTGCATCTTGGCTAGACAATTGCCCGATTATTTTACGCTGAACATGCCATGGCATATGGTCGAGTTTAGGTAGTGGCTTTTGTCCGACATCGCTCTGCATGTGCCCTTTGCCAGTGGAACTGGATCTCGACGATAATCGCAGTTTCGCGGCCGCATTACCTGCCCACTGGGTAAGAGTATTTATAAATTCCGTAAATTTTGAGTGGCCCGTTGGGTCGCTATAGTTAATGGGATCACCTAGGCAATACGCATATAAATTTAACCCCCCATTACCAAACGGACTCCAACTGTCAGGACTGTTGAAACGCATCAATACCGGATTAAACGCTCGGTATCCATTACCCAATACGTAATGCCCGGTTACCGGGTCTGGACATTCTCCATTGAAGCCCAGCATGCTCAGTAAGTCGCCTTCCGCTGTTCGGTGGCCATAAGGTGTGTACACAAGGGTATGAAGCTGCATTGCGTCGAGTACATTTAACCCCGAGCGTTGCTGATCGGTAGCGAGCAAGGTCGATTTAATCCCATCGCCCTGGCTCTGATGCTCGGCCAACAGTTGATCGTCGTGCTGGAAGATCGAACGCGTCAGCAAGCCTTGTACCTCGGTGGCCAGGCGGCTTTTCTGGTAAAAGCGTTGAATGTTCGCCTGCTTCGATGGCCTACACGCTGTCAGACGATCCGGTGCGTCATTACGGTAGAAGGAAAGTACGGTATCCGGGTTCGTCGGCATGGGTTGGGCTCCCTGAAAGCTCCCTGTACTTGACTATTATCCTTGCCCAGTTGTCCCACGCTGTCTACCTAGCAGAACTGCTAGGCATCTGTACGATGCGCTTCATCGAGCGCATGGGGATGATGGGTTGCCCGGCTAGCGCCTCGGCGTCCTAGCCCTTGTCGGTAAGCAACCACTTACAGCGTTTACGCGGGCGACCACGCTGGTCGATGGAAAGCTGACGTCGTCAAGCAGTGGATGGCCGTAGCTGATGTCAGTGGCTTGCGAAATCCGGTCAGACTCGGGTTAAATGAGAGTCATTACTAAAGACGCCCTGATCGGTTCTACCATGTCCTGTGCTGACCCTTCCCTGCAAAAAGCCGTGCACACGCTCTACGAGGACCATCATTCCTGGCTGTGCGGCTGGCTGCGCAGCAAGCTCGGGTGCATGGAGCATGCGGCCGACCTGGCCCAAGACACGTTCATACGGGTGCTGACCCTGCGCAAGGCCGCGGAGCTGCAACAGCCGCGGGCGTACCTGAGCAGTGTCGCCCGTAGCCTGATGATCGACATGTTCCGGCGCCGTGCCGTGGAGCAGGCCTACCTGGAAACCCTGGCGGCACGGCCCGAGCCTGTAGAGGTTTCGCCCGAGGCGCGCCTGCTGATTATCGAGACCCTGCTGGAAATCGATCGGCTACTCGATGGCCTGGGCACGCGCCCCCGCGAGATCTTCCTGATGGCCCAGCTCGATGGCCTGAGCTATGTGGAAATCGCGCGGCGCCTGGATGTTTCGCTCACTACCGTCAAAAAGCATGCAGTGCGGGCGCTGACCCATTGCCTGATGCTGGCCGAGGCGTGAACGATGGCGGGGGCTGAACCGTTGGACCGCAATACCCTGGAGGCTGCCGCACGCTGGTATGTCGAGCTGCGCTGCCAAGCGGATGACAGCACGCGAGCGGCGCATCAGCGCTGGTTGTTGAGTGACCCGCGACACCTGCAGGCCTGGGAGCGCCTGGCACGCTTGCAGGGCAAGCTGGCGCAGGTCACACCCGGTATTGCACGGCCGACGTTAAGCAGTGCCAGGGCCAAGCGGCGTGAGGTGCTCAAGGTGTTGTCGCTGTTGTTGGTCACGGGCGCGACAGGCGGTGTGGTGTTGCGTGATGGCGGCGTTGCGCGGTTGATGGCCGACGTGCGTACAGGCGTTGGCGAGCAGCGTTCGTTGCGGCTGGACGATGGCAGCCAGTTGCAATTGAACACCGACACTGCTGTTGATATTCGCTACGACGGCCAGTGGCGCGCACTTGAGTTGCTGAAAGGGGAGATCCTGGTGCAGACCGCATCGGATGCATTATCCCGCCCGTTCATCGTGCATACCGGCCAGGGGAGTGTCCGCGCACTGGGTACGCGTTTTATCGTGCGCTGCGACGCCGACGTTACGCGGGTGTGCGTGCTGCAGCATGCGGTGCAAGTGCGCAGTGCACAGAGCATGGCGGCTGTGCGGGTAGAGGCCGGGCAACAGTTGCAATTCAGCACCGAAAAGATGGGCAACGTGACACCGCTAGCGGTGATGGCAGACGCCTGGTCCCGCGAGATGTTGATCGTGGATGACTGGCGCCTCGCCGATGTGGTGAGCGAGCTGCAGCGGTATCGGCCCGGGTACCTGGGCTGCGATGAGGCCGTGGGCGGGTTGCGACTGTCCGGGGCCTTTCACTTGGGCGACATCGATATCGTCCTGCAAAACCTGACCACCACGCTGCCTGTGCGCATTCGTCGCTTCAGCCGCTACTGGACGCGCGTCGAGGCTGCCTGAAGCGTGATGCCGGCGATGGGCCGCAACGCGGCCCCAAAATGCTTGATTGAGTGTCATGGCCTGAAGGCTGGCGATTTTTTTTGCCTGGGGGGTTATCGATTGTCGTTCTCGTTCGACTTGTAGGTAGACGCGCACCAAGCGCAATGAAAAAACTGCCGCAGGGCGAAAGGAAACCGCATGCTCGCTGTCAACGATTGCAACCGCATCCTCTTGATCAACTCGACCAAAACCAGACTGGCGCGTGCAGTGCATCGCGCATTGTTCAGTGTGGCGCTGGCCGCGCCATTGGCAACGGTGATGGTCGCCAGCCCTGCGGTTGCGCAAAGCCAGGCTGAAGCTTCGTTTGATATCGCCGCCGGCCCGCTGGCCACGGCGCTTACCCAATTTGCTTCGGCAGCGGGGGTAACGGTGTCCTTTGAACCGTCTTCGGTGCAGGCGCTGAAGTCGCCCGGCCTGCATGGCCGCTACAGCCCCGATGCCGGCCTGCGCCAGTTGCTGGCGGGTAACCGGTTGCAGGTATTGAAGCAGGCCAATGGCAGCTACTCGCTGCTGCCCATGGTCGGTGACGATTCGACCCTGCAGCTTGATACCACCAGCGTGACCGGCGCGGCCGTGGAGTCCGCCTATGGGCCGGTGAATGGCTACGTTGCCAGCCGCAGTGCCACCGGCACCAAGACTGACACGCCCATCCTGGAGATCCCCCAGGCCATCAACGTGGTCACCGCCGACCAAGTGCAAGCCCAGGGCGCGCGCAACCTGACCCAGGCGCTGCGCTACACCCCGGGCCTGGCTACCGGCGGCTTTACCGATCGCAACAGCATTGCCGACGAAATCACCAGCCGCGGGTTTGCCCCGACCCCGCTCTACCTGGATGGCGCGTACCTGCCCTATGCCGGTAGCCTTGGGGGCGCACCTCAGATCGACCCCTACACGCTGGAGCGTATCGAAGTGCTCAAAGGCCCTTCTTCGGTGCTGTACGGGCAAAACCAGCCGGGCGGGCTGATCAACATGGTCTCCAAGCGCCCCACCCGCGAGCAGCGTAGCCAGGTGAAACTTGGCGCTGGCAGCTACAACAGGGTCAACGGTGCCTTCGATACCAGCGGCCCGCTGGACGAGCAGAAGGCGTTTACCTATCGCCTGGTCGGCGTCGCCGACAAAGGCAACGAGATGGTCGCTCACTCGCACAGCGAGCGCTTGTTGCTGGCGCCGAGCCTGACCTGGGCGCCAAACGAAGACACGTCCCTGACGCTGCTCGCACAAATCCAGCGTGATGATGGCCTGCCCGATTATCAGACGTTGCCGATGATCGGCTCGCTCAAGCGTGGCCCGACAGGCCAGCATATCGACCGGGACTTCTTTTCAGGGGACTCGCGGTACAACGATTACAAGCGCAACCAGTATATTTTTGGCTATGACTTCAGCCACCGTTTCAACGAAGACCTGGCCTGGCGCTCAACGGCGCGATACACCGATGTGCGCGACCGCTACAAGGGCTTCTACCTGCGCAGCTTTGTGACGGATGGCGATGTGGTCGACTACACCCGCGCCAACCGGGTCAAGCTTGACTGGCGCCAGCACAACATCGCCTACACCATCGATAACAACCTGGAGTACACCTTTGACACGGGCGCACTGCGGCACACTTTGCTGGCCGGCGCGGACTACCGTCACTTCTCGCGCAAGTACGATGGTTACAACGCCTACAACGTGTTGCCGGTCGACCTGTATGGCAAGAACAACTACCCCACCAGCAATGTAACGCCGGTGCTGGATACCCGTTGGGACAACACCCTGCGCCAGACGGGGCTGTACGTGCAGGACCAGATCAAGCTGGACAACTGGATCCTGACGGTAGGCGGACGCCAGGACTGGGCGGAAGTCGACAACAAGGACCTGCTGGCGCACAGCATTGCCTCCCAGCGCGACACCAAGTTCACCGGGCGCATCGGCCTGACCTATGTCACCGAGTTTGGCCTGGCGCCGTATGTCAGCTATTCCCAGTCGTTCTTGCCCACCGTGGGCACGGCAGCGCCCGAGCGCGGCGGCAAGGCGTTCGAGCCAAGCGAAGGCGAGCAATACGAGGTGGGGCTGAAGTACCAGCCAGTCGACGGCACCTTGTTCACGGCTTCGGTGTTCCAGGTGAAACAGAAGAACATGCTGACGGGTGATACCGAGTACCCGCAGTACCAGGCGCAAAATGGCGAGGTGCGCTCGCGTGGGGTGGAGCTAGAACTCAAATCCAGCATCGAGAATGTCGATGTACTGGCCGCTGCCACCTACATCGACTCGTTCTATACCAAGAGCACCTATGGCGACCAGGGCAACCGCAACGAGGCGCAGGCCCCGGTGTCTGCCACATTGTGGGTGGATTACCACTTCACCCAGGCCACTCTCAATGGCCTGACGTTTGGCGCCGGCGCACGTTACACCGGCCGCAAACAGGGTAACTCGGCCAATACCTTCGAAGTACCGGCTTATGCCGTGTATGACGCCACCGTCAGCTACGACCTTGCCAAGCTCGACCCAAGCCTGCGCGGCCTGCAGGCCAGCGTGAATGTGCAAAACATCTTCGATCGCGAGTACGTATCCGACTGCAACTATGCGTTTGGCTGCTATTACGGACAGGAGCGGGTTGCGTCGGTAGAGATGACCTACGACTGGTGATCAAGCCCCCGCGCCACGCGGTATACTCCGCGCCATTTTGCCAATGGCGGGAGAACGCTATGCGCCAGGTTTTGCTCATCGTCGATGTCCAGTCCACCTTCAGCCCGCCCGAGTGGCTGGTCGATGGCTTGCGGCGGTTGTCAGCGAACATTCCTACCATTGCCTCGGTCGAGTTGCACGACGAACAGGTCACGCCGTTCGAGCGGCAGCTCGGCTGGCACCCGGCGGCCGAGGACGAAAGCCTGGTCGAGGCCGACCAGGTGTTCATCAAGCATGGCTACGGGCAGAGCGCCGAAGCCATCGAGTACATCAGGCAACTGGGTGTGGAGCGGGTGCTGGTGTGTGGGCTGCAGACCGAAACCTGTGTGCTGGCCGCTGGCTTTGCCCTGTTCGATGCGGGGCTGACGCCCACCCTGGTGACGGACATGACGGTAGGGTCTTCGCTGGACCGGTCGGCCAAGCTGGGTATCGAACTGTGGCAGCATCACTTCCGCCAGGTCACGACCTCGGCTGAAGTGCTGGCCGAACTGGCGGGGCAACGCTAGGCAATATTGTCACTTTGCCATCATGCAGTGCCAATGCGTATCATTGTTGATTGCATTCCGCTGATCGAGAAGGATCTCCATGCTTAAAAAGCCAAACCTGGCAGCTGTTCTGCTGCCTGTCACAATGCTCTGGGCGGGCCTTGCCCACGCCTTTACCGATGGTATCGACCGTTCAATCACCCTGGAAAAGGTCGCGCAGACGTTCGTCGTGCAGAAGGACGGCAGCTTCCGTCTTGATGTCGACAGCGTCATGCTGATCAACGAAGAACGCGCCATCAAGACCAATGCCCAGCACCCGTTAAGCTACAACCGTTCGCTGGAGACACTGGAAGTGGTCGAGGCCTACACGCAAAAGCCCGACGGTCGCAAAGTGCAGGTGGATGCCGCGCACATCAAGGAGCAGCAGGAGCAGGCTTCTGCGCAGGCGCCGATGTTCCAGGACTCGGTCAACAAGGTGGTCATCTTCCCCGAGGTTGCGGTGGGGGACCGGCTGGTGCTGCGTTATCAACGTAACCGCGCTACGCCGCTTTTCCCTGGGCAGTTCGAAGACATCACCGTGCCGCAGTTCTACCCGGTCGGGCAGTTTTCGCTGACCTACGACCTGCCCCAGGGCATGCCGCTGCAGGCCGATGCCCGTGGTTTCAAGGCGTCGTCACCCGCCAGCGGGGAAGGGCGCACGGTGTATCGCTGGGACTATGTACCGGCGGCGCGGGCGCGGATCGAGACAGGTGCAGTGTCGTACCTGGACTACGGCCACTACCTGGCGGTTTCGACGTTCTCCGGCTTCAAGGACTTCGCCCAGGCCTACCAGGCCAGGGCCACGGTCGAGGTCACTCCGCATATCAGTGAACTGGCGAAGCGCCTGACGGCCGGCTTGCCCACCGCGCGGGAAAAGGCGCTGACCCTCAGTGACTGGGTACGCGAGAACATCCGCTATGTGGCGGTGTACGTCGGCGCTGGCGGGGTGGTACCGCATGCCGCGCAAACCGTACTGGACAACCGCTACGGGGACTGCAAGGACCATGTTGCGCTGCTGGAGGCGCTGCTGGGCGCGGCAGGCATCAAAAGCACCCCGGCGCTGGTGAACCAGGGCACTGCCTATGTGTTCCCCAAAGTGCCGACCTTGGGTGTGCTGAACCATGTGATCACCTATGTGCCGGGCCTGGACTTGTACCTGGACTCGACTGACCCATCGGTTGCTGCCGGTTACCTGCCCTTGACCGTGCTGAACAAGCGAGTGCTGCTGACTGCCACTGGTGAGTTTGGCAAAACCCCGGCCATGCAACTGAACCAGGTTTCCAGTGACTTGCTGTTCAAGGTCAAGGCCGATGGCGGTGCCGACTTCACCAATGTTTCGACGGTGAAGGGCTGGGCCAGCGAGATGAGCCGCTTCGGCTTGAAGTTGATGAAACCGGAAGACCGGGAAATGCTGGTCGAAAGGGTGCTGGCCGCCTATGGGCAGCGTGGCAGTGGTTCGATCAAGATCGAGCCGCCCACCGCCAACGGCGACTTTGTCAGCAATGTGGATGGGCACACGGAAAACCTGGTCAACCTGCCGGGGCCGGTGGGTGTGGCGACCCTTACCAGCCTGGCGGGCGGTATCTCGCAGAACGTCTACAGCTTCACCCTGGAGAAGGAACGCAGCCAGAGCTTCGTGTGCATTGGCAACGACACGGTGGAGACCTCGCGCTTCGAGTTCCCCGCCCAGGTCAACGTGCTGGCAATCCCGAAACCTGTGAAGCTGCATGACGGCAATGTCGACTACAGTGCGCGCTATTCCCAAGAGGGCAACGCAGTGTTGGTGGAGCGGCGTTTCAAGTTCAGCCACCCGGATGTAGTCTGCTCGCCGGAGGACTTCACGGCCATGAAACCGGCGCTGGAGGCAATGATCCGCGACCTGCAAAGCCAGATCATCGTGCAGGCAGGGTAGCTCTGACACCGGCCGGTTAAGCAATCAGGGCCGCTTTGCGGCCCATCGCCGGCAGCACAAGGCAGTAGCTCTAGAAGTCCCAGCGCGTCGTCACCATCATGTTGCGTGGCTCGCCGTAGTACGTGGTATCGAAGTTGCCAAGCCCGGTCAGGTAGACCTTGTCGAACACGTTGTTGGCATTGACCGTGAAGCTCAAGTGCTCGCTGTACTGATAGCGGGCCATCAGGTCCACCAGGGTGTAGCCGCCTTGTTTGATGCGGGTATAGTCGTTGGCGATCGGGCTGTAGATGTTGCCGTAGAAGCCGCTCTGCCAGCGCAGCCCACCGCCCACGGTCACCTGGTCGAATGCGCCAGGCAGGCGGTAGGTGTTGAACAGCCGCACTACGTGCTCAGGCTTGGTGGTTGCCAGAGGGAAGCCGAAAATCCGTTGGTCGTCGGCGTCGCGGGTACGGGCGTATGTGTAGCCGGCGGTGACGTTCCAGCCGGGTGCCAGTTCGCCGGCCAGCTCCAGTTCGACGCCCTTGGTGGTGGCGCCGTCGATGGCCTTGTAGATGCCTTCGTTGGTCACCGGGTTGGTGCCGATGTTGGAGGCGACGTTGTCTTGCTCGATGCGGAAGAACGCCAGGGTGCCGTTCAGCCTGCCGTCGAACCAGGCAGCCTTCAGCCCGGCTTCATAGCCGTCACCTTCGACGGGGGCGAGGGTGGCGCCGTTGATGTCCTTGTAAACCTGCGGCTGATAGATCGACGTGTAGCTGGCATACACCGAGTAGGTGTCGTCCAGGTCATAGACCACGCCCGCATAAGGGGTGACCACCCCGTGTTCCTTGTAGCTTGCGTGGGTGTCGCTCAACGAAGACGTTGGGTAATAGTCCTGATCATCGTTGTACTTGAAGGTACTGACCCGGGTGCCGAGGATGAGCGAAAGCTTGTCGGTCGGCCTCAAACGGGTGGCCACGTAGGCGCCGTTCTGGCTTTGCGTGGTGGTGTAGTCGCCGTTTTTCGGGAAGTTCTGTTCCGGCAATTTGCCATTCCAGTCGAAGATGGAGCCGGGCACCATGGCGAACGCGCTGCCGTCGTAGGTATCGCCGGTCTGCTTCGAATGCGAGGTCATGAAGCCTGCCACCAGGTCGTTCTCGCGGCCGAACAGGGTGAACGGGCCGGAAATATTCACGTCGGCGGTGTTTTGCACGCGGTGACCTTCCCAACGCCCCCAGTACAGGAACATGCCCTCGCCGGTTGCCGGGTTTGGGTTGCCGCCGCTGGCAGACGCCAGGCGCGTGTCATGGTCGCTGATCATGTGGTTGAGGCTGAGCTTGACCTTCCAGTTGTTGGCCAGTGCCTGCTCCAGCGAGCTGAAGTAGGTGGTTGACTCGAAGTCGCGACGGCTCCAGTCTGCCGCCGGGTTGTGCGCTCGCGAGAAATCGGTGCGGCTACCGTCGGAAAAGTAAGTCGGGTTACCTGTCCAGGACGAGCCGCGCGGGGTGGTGGCCTGGTTGTCGATGCCGAAGGTGAGCAGGGTGTCTGGCGTCAGGTCGGCTTCAAGAATGCCGTAGTAGACATCCTTTTTCTGCTTGTAGTGGTCCAGGTACGACTTGCGGTCCTGGTAGGCACCCACCAGGCGGCCGCGTACGCTACCGCTGTCGTTGAGCGAACCCGAAATATCACCTTCGGTACGGTAGTTGTCCCAGGACCCTGCGCTGGCGGTGATCGACGCCTTGAAGTCGTGGGTGGGCTTCTTGCGCACCAGGTTGACCGTCGCCGAGGGGTCGCCAGAGCCGGTCATCAGGCCGGTCGCACCCTTGATGACTTCGATGCGGTCGTAGGCGGCCATGTCGACGTGGGTCACGCCCTCATCGTAGACGCCGTCGTAGATGGTGTTGATGCCATCGTACTGGTAGTTGGTAATGGCAAACCCGCGTGCGGAGTACTCCATGCGTTCGCTGTCGTAAGCCTGGACCGAAACCCCGGGGGTGTTGCGCAGCACGTCGCCGATGTCTTGCGAGCCATGGTCGTCGATCACCTGGCGGGTGATCACGCTGACCGACTGCGGCGTTTCGCGCAGGGTCAGCGGCAGCTTGGTTGCGCTGGTAGAACCGCCGGTGGTGTAGGCGCCGGTACCCTCGGTGACGTTACCCAGCCCCAGCGCATCGACACGGCTGGGGGCCAACTCCAGCGCATCGCCCCGTGGGGTGCTTGACAGCAGCGAGTAGCGCCCATCGCTTTCCCGAGTGGCCTGCAACCCGGTGCCACTGAGCAGAATCTGCAAGGCTTGGTCGACGTCATAGCGCCCCTCGAGGGCAGGCGAACGTTTACCGCGCGTCCAGTGGGTGTCGAAAGACAACACGATGCCAGACTCGGCAGCGAACCGGGTAAGCGTTTCGCCAAGGTCGCCCTGCGGTAGGTGGTAGTCATGGGCTTGCGCGGCGCTGGCAGCGCCAGGCCCCGCGAGCAGTGCAGTCAGCAGCAGGCAGGTGCGCAGGCCTGGCGCAGTGAAAGGCCTGGTGTTGAAGCGGCAGGTCATCGTCGCGTTTCTCTGATAGGTAAAAGTCGGGATACCTATGAGTCGGATAAGCCCTGGCAAAGTGATCAGGCGCTCAGCATTTTTTTACGCCGCCGTGATGGTGACCCAAAAACGCGTACGCACCTGTACCTGCACCGGCAGTGAGGTGGTCAGCGCGCGCAGTATCTGGTCGGTATCGTCGAGCCGGTAGGTGCCGCTGATGCGCAGGCCTGCCACGGCTGGTGTGCAGCGCAGCCAGCCCGGGCGGTAGCGTGAAAGGTTGCTGATGAACGCGTCGAGGCGCTGGTCATTCACGATCAGCAACCCCCGGCCCCACGCATCTGCGGCCACGGGGACGGTTTCCAGCGCGGCGAAGCCTTGGTCATTGAACCGACAACGCTCCCCGCTGTTTACCAGCAGGGCCTGGCCCGAGCTCAGGGTTACACGCGCCTCCCGGGCAAATACCTCCAGGCTGCTGCCGTCATCGAACAAACGCAGGGCGAAGCGGCTTTCGCCTGCCTCGACCGTGCCGTTTCGGGTGCTGACCGTGCAATGCTGGCGCGCTGGTACCGTGACCATGACTTCACCTTGGCGCAGCAGCAAGCGTGCAGGGCCGAGGGTGTCATCCACATCGACTGCAGAGGCGGTATTGAGGATCAGCGCAGTGCCATTGCTCAGCATCAGCGAACGCTGTTCGCCCACGCCGGTGCGCACGTCTGCCAGCAGTGGAGACTGCTTGACCTCCCGGTATCCCCCCAGGCCCAGCGCGCCGCCCCCCAGCAGTATCAAGCCAGCCTTGACCACCCGCCGACGGCTGGCGTTCCGGCCGTGGGCTGCCAGCGCCAGTACGCGTGCAGACGCTGGGTTTTCGCTGGCTGCCATGCGCGTTTGCAGGCGCTCTGCCTGCTGCCAGGCCCAGGCATTGACGGGCGTCGCATTCAGCCACAGCTGCCAGGCCGAGTAATCACTGGCCTGCACCTCACCGCTGTTGAGCTGGCTGAACCAGTGCGCGGCCTGGCGTAACGCGGCCAGTTGCTCGGCATTCAGGTTCATGCTCAGTGGCCATGGTCAAGGCTGTAGATCATGCAGTGCTCGGCGGCCTTGGCAATGTAGCGGCGCACGCTGACTTCGGAAACACCCAACTGGATGGCGATGTGCTTGTAGGGCATGCCGTCGATCTGCGAAAGCAAAAATGCTTCACGTACCTTGGGCCCGAGCGAAGCTAGCATGGCGTCGAGTTCGAACAAGGTTTGCAGCAAGGCCACACGTTGCTCAGGTGAGATATCCAGTGCTTCGGGTTGCTCGGCGAGCACCTGAAGCCAGGCCCTTTCCAGGTGCACCCGGCGCAGGTGATCGATCATCAGGCGGCGAGCAATGGTTGCCAGGTAGCCTTTGGGTTCGCGCACGGCGTCCAGCCTTGCGGCGGCGTCGGCTGCAGACATCACACGCACGAACACATCCTGGACGATGTCTGCTGCCAAGTGGCTGCAGTTCACCCGCGGTTTCAGCCAGTTATGCAACCATTTGCTCTGGGCGCGGTATAGCTGGCTGACTTGAGAAGTAAAAGCTATATCCGGGATGCTCATCCATGCCGCCTGAAAATGTTTACAAATGTTAATGGTTCGCATTTTAGGCAGAGTGTTTCAGGGTTTGCAATCACAGCGCCATTGCCAGCAAGTCAGCTCAAGCAGAGGTAGCACGCTCGGCCGCATCGGCTCCACGCGCCTGGTTTTGCTTGTTCCATCGCGTAAACAGCAGACGCAACAGGGTGTTCCAGCAGTAACCCACCAGTACCCCTCCCGCCAGTGCCAGGGCGACCTCGAACAGCGGGTGCCTGAAAACATGGTTCGCCAGCGACTGGAACTGGAAATGCGTCAGGTAGATGAACAAGGTTGACGATGCAATGACCGCACCTCCCCGTGCTACCAGGGCGGGCACTGGCACCGAGCGGAACCAGATAAGGGCCAGCATCGCCGGCAGGGCGATATCGATATAACGCAAGAAAGCCTCCCAGCCAACGCCGGCAACCGCCATCAGGTCCAGCTCGCCGACCACCAGCACGGCCACCGCGCTGGCCACCCACTTGCGCGCGGTGGTATCGGCATGGTGCACGGCCATGCCCAGCACCATGACCGCCAGAAAGTGCTGCGGTACCCGGTTGAGCAGCGCACTGGCGTCGAACACGAAGCGGCTGAGCAGCACATCCAGGGCCACCAGCGCACAGGCCGCAATGATCAGGCAGCGGAACGGGTCGGCGAGGACGGCCTGGCGCACGCGCCTGATGGACAGCACCACACCGATGATCAGGATCATCTGTACCAGCACTTCGATGTACCAGTAATTGAACAGGCTGACCTCGCTGGCCGGGAACCAGTTGGACACCAGCAGCAGCGATTGCCAGTGCAACCGGTCGAACACCAGCTGGATCAGCGCGGTGTACAACAGGGTGGGCACCACGATGGCCGCCAGCGACCTGAGCAGCGTGCGCGCATCGCCACGCTCTTCGATGGCTTTGAGCTGGAACCGCGCCAGGCTGATGCCGGAGACCAGGAACAGCACCGACGTTTCGCCAACGATCAACCAATGGTCGAACTCGCTGAGGTGGCCGACCACGATCAGGACGATGGCCAGCATCCGCACGAACACCGGCATCTCCATCACCCGCCACGCGCTTTTCGGCGGCGCATTCAGCTCGGCCAGCTGGCACACCGGCAGCGTTTCCCAGCGCTGTGGCAGGTGGCCGATCAGCTCCTCCAGCACCCGCGAGGCTTGCACGAACGACAGCGAGTCGCCGCCCAGTTCGACAAAGCTCAACCTGGCGTCCAGGCGCGGCACCTGGAGGATGCGCGCCCAGGCCGTGCTCAGTTTTTCCGCCAAGGGGGACAAGGGAAGGCTGGCGCTGTCGTCAAATGGCGCAGGCAAGGCGCGTTTGTCCACTTTGCCGTTAGGGGTGAGCGGCAGGGCCTCGAGGAACATGAACAGCGCTGGCACCATGTAGTCCGGCAGCTGGCCGGCGAGCGCCTGGCGCAGTTCATCGGCGCTGGTGGGCTTTTGACCAACGCAATAGGCCACCAGCCGGATCGACGCGCTGTCGTGGTTGGCCACGACCACGCATTGGCCGATGTGGGGGTGACGGGTGATGGCGTTCTCGATTTCCGCCAGCTCGATGCGGTGGCCACGGATTTTCACCTGGCTGTCACCGCGCCCCAGGAAACTGGCGCTGCCATCGGCCAGGTAGGTGCCCAGGTCACCGGTGCGGTAACAGCGGTCGCCTGCGTCCCCGGTGAACGGGTTGACGATGAACTTGGCCTCGGTCAGCGCCGGGTCGCCCCAGTAACCCTGGGACAGATAGGGGCTGCGGATCAGGATTTCACCGGTTTCGCCCGCGCTGACCAGCTGGTTGGTCGAGTCGACCACCAGCAACTGCGCATTGGCGATGCCTTTGCCCAAGGGCACCCGGGCACTGTCCGAATCAGGGTCGAGGGTATGGAAGGCCATGGCTTGTGGCGTTTCGGTGGTGCCGTAGAAGTTCACATTGACGGCATGGGGCGCAATGGCGCGGATCTGCTGGTACAGCGCCGGGCTGAGCGCATCGCCTCCCCAGAACAGATAGCGCAGTTGATCGAGTAGCTGGCCATTAATGTGTGCGCCGGTCTCGATCAGCTTGCCCAGCGGCGGGGTGAGGTGGATTACGCTCACGCCGTGCTGTTGAATCCAGCCTGCCAGCTGTGACGGGTCGATCAGGGTCGGCTGGGCGGGGCAGGCGATGGTCGCGCCAATCGAAAGAGGCGTGAACACGTCGCGGTACACCGGGTCGTGGCCCAGACCGGAAAGCAGGGAGAAAGTATCAGCCTGGGTAAAGCCATGCTGGCGCACATGCCAGTCGATGAAGTGCACCAGGGGCGCGTGGTGAGTAACGATACCCTTGGGTTCACCGGTGCTGCCCGAGGTGAAGGTGATGTACGCCGGTTGCTCGGGGTTGACGCTGGGCAGCGCGACCTGTTGCCAGGGAAAGGCTTGCAGTGCCTCGGCGGGGGCTTCCGGCACCGTAACCACAATGGGGCCGGAGGCGTCGAGGGATGCATCACCACAGCGCAGGACGACCGTAGGCGCCAGTGTACTGATGATCTGCCCGATGCGCGCGGGAGGGTATGCAGCGTCGGCCACGGTAAAGGCCAGGCCGGCACGCAGGCAGCCGAGCATGGCGTACACCAGGGCGGCGCTGCGGCTGGCGACGATGACCACACGATCGGCGCCACTGGCAGCGTTTTCTACCAGATACGCGGCAATGCCCTGGCTTATCTGCGCCAGTTGGGCATAGCTGCAGCTGGTGTGCCGGGCAAGGATGGCGGTGGCATCCGGGCAGCGGCCGGCCTGCTCGAGGAAGGCGTGGTGAATCGGCTGGTCAGCACGGTGCTCCAGGCGCAGCGTCGGGTTCGGGCGCAGGTCCGGCATGATGGGTGAGGGCTCCGCATGAACGTTGGGGCTGGCTGGTAGCACAACGCTAGTGCAGGGTGGCCGATGGCGCCAATGTTCAGCGGGATTGGGAGGTGCTTGTCGACAGTCGGGTGCGTTGCGCGCCGCTCTCGTGACACAAGGCGGCTCCCACAAATATGGCGTGGGCCCGAAACCTGTGCGGTCCCTGTGGGAGCTGGCTTGCCGGCGATGAGGCCAGTACAGGTATTGCAAGGCAGCCTGCACCGGCCCGATCCATCAGGCCACATCCACCAGCACGATCTCGCTGTCCTCGATGGCGGTCACCCGCAGCACGTCTTCCTGCTCGATCGCCACACCGTCCCGTGCCTTGGCCCGCAGCCCGTTGACGTCCACCAGCCCCTTGGCCGGCACCAGGTAACCCCTGCGGGCGGCATCGAAGCGGTACTCGGCGGTTTCACCTGCACGCAAGGTGGCGGCCACCAGGCGGGCATCGGTGCGAATCTGCAGGCTGTCTTCATCACCGGCACGGCCGCTGGCCAGGGTCACGAAGCCTTCGCCACGTTCGCCTTTGGGAAACGGCCGGCTGCCCCACTGCGGTGCTTCACCCGTGCGCTCCGGCACGATCCAGATCTGGAAAATACGCGTATCGACGTCTTCCAGGTTGTACTCGCTGTGCACGATACCGGTACCGGCGCTCATCACCTGCACGTCACCGGCTTCGGTACGGCCTTTGTTACCCAGGCTGTCCTGGTGGCTGATCGCGCCTTCACGCACATAGGTGATGATTTCCATGTCGCGGTGCGGGTGCGGCGGGAAGCCGTTGCCAGCTGCGATCAGGTCGTCGTTCCATACCCGCAGGTTGCCCCAGTGCATGCGCGCCGGGTCGTAGTATTCGGCGAATGAGAAATGGTGGTGGGCATCGAGCCAGCCGTGGTTGGCGTGGCCGAGGCCTTCAAAGGGTCGCAGTTGCAGCATGGTCGTGCTCCTTGAATCAGTGGAATGACGCCATGATGCGCTAAAGAAACATCGAAAATAAGCGTAAATATCGGCTTAAAACAATCATATTGTTCGATATCAATTGCTGGCATGCTTTATTCGCTTCATCGCCTAATCCACTGATCTGCAAGCATTCGCTGGCGATTTTCCGTCGATGCGGCGAACATGCCAGCTGTTTTTGTTTTTCAACGGAGTGACCGTGGCCCACGAGCAACCCCAGGCCCCCGCCGACCTTACCCCTCCCGCGCAATTGCCCTGGTTTCGGCGCCTGGTCGCCCGCCTGCTGGGGCGTGGCCTGACCCGTCTGCAAGCCCAGCACCGTGACTCCTGGTTCCTCGGCCACGCCACCGGCCAGCGAAGTGGCCACGCCGATGGCGTTCGTGAAGGGTTCGACCGCGGGCGGGTGGAGGGTTACGAAGCCGGGCGCCAGGTGCTGGTGATCCGCGATACCCGGCCTGACATCGCTGCCGTGCCCGGTCAGGACGACAACCTGTTCGACGACTGGCGCCTGCCGTTGACAGCCGAGCTGAAAAAGCGCTTCAAAGCCGACGTCGCCCAGCGCCTGCCCGCCGAGGCGCAACCCAGCGCCGCGCAGTGGAAGCTGATCTTCAGTGACACCCCGTCCACCTGTGTGGTGGCCGGCGCCGGGGCAGGCAAGTCCACGTCGCTGGTGTTGCGCATCCTGCTGCTGCGCCATTATCTGGGTTACGAGCTGGACGCGATGACCGTGGTCACGTTCACCCGCGAGTCGCGCAAAGACTTCATCAAGCGCCTGGTGCAGGTATTCGCCCTGTGGCAGATCAGCCTGCAACCGGTGCAGGCTCGCGAGCTGGTGCGTACCTTCCATTCGCGCATCCTGCCGCTGGTACGCAGCCTGCCGGGCTTCGGCCAGGTGCGCGCCTTCGAGACGTTGGGCAACGAGATGCCTGCAGGGCGTGAGGCCGAGGCCGACAGCAACCCGTTCGACCTGCGCCTGAACGATGCCCAGCGCCAGCAACTGAACCAGTGCTATAGCAGCGTGCTGGGTGAGAGCCCGCGTTTTGCCGAGCTGGTCGGCTTGTTGCGCAGCGAAGCCTTGCAACTGAAACCACTGGACCCGAACAACCCTGACGTGCAGAAGCGCGCACAGGTGACCCAGTTGGCCGCCCAGCGCGACGAAGAACTGTGCGACGTAATCGAGGACCTGTGGTTCGCCGCCGGCGCCTGGCCGATCAAGGGCATCGAGCCTTGCCGCGAAACTGTCGACATCCGTGGCAGCCGCTTCCATGTGCATGGCCGCCTGGCTGGCCAGGGGCCGTTGGTGGTGCTTGGCTTCGACCCGGCTGAAAGCGCGCAGTACCAGCGCCCCGGCGCCAAATTGGCGGTGCGTGCCGAGTGGGCGGTAAAACGAACCCTGTTGCAGGCCTTCTGCGACCGGCCGCTGATCTGGCTCGACAACTATGCCATGGCCCGGCGCCTGGCGGCCTCGTTGGCTGGCGATGCCGTGGCCGGCCCGGGGTTCGAGTACAAGGTCAAGGGCGAACTGGCACCGGCGCCGTTGCTGGACGCCTTTGTCGGCGCGGCCAACTTCATCGAGAACCTTGGCCTGGACGTGAACAACGCGGTGGCGGCGATGAGCTTCCCGTCCGGCGACAGCGATGCCTTGTTTTTCGAGGCCCTGGCCCTGTACTGGAAGGCCCTGGAAGCACACTTGCTGGACCAGTCGCCGCCGGTGATGAGCTACAACCGCATGTTCGCCCTGTTCAGCGAGAACAACCCGGAAAACCTGCAACTGCTGCCCGACCCGTTGTTGCGGCCTCTGGCGCACCTGATGATCGACGAGTTCCAGGACGTGTCGCCGCAGATCGTCAGCTGGCTGCGCGCCAGCCTTGCTGAAATCCGCCGACGTGGCCCGACCATGCACACCGGGCGCCATGCCCAGCATTCGTCGCTGCTGTGCGTGGGTGACGACTGGCAGTCGATCTATGGCTGGCGGGGCAGTTCGCCCAAGTACTTCATGGAATTCACCAAAGCCTTCCCGTCGCCGGCCAACACGCGGGTGATGCTGGTCGACAACTACCGTTGCCAGCAGCAGGTGATCGACGCGGCCGAGCACCTGGTCAAAGGCACCCCGGCGATTGCCGGCAAGAAAGCCCGCGCCAGTGGCCCGGCAGCCGAATTGCCGGGCTCTGCGGTCAAGGTGTTCGACCGTGACGAGGCAGCCTTGGGTGAAACGCTGATCGAGCACTACCAACGGGGTGAGACGGTCATGATGCTGTACCGCAAGGGCAGCGACAGGGCCTTGATGAACGACCACCTGCAAAGCGTGCTGCATGCCGAGGCGGCGTTGCCGGCCGAGCAGCGCCGGCTGCGTCAGTTGACCTACCACAGTGCCAAAGGCTTGCAGGCCGATGCGGTGTTCATGCTGGGCGACTGCCAGTACCTGACCAGCTCGCCCTACAAGAACCAGGTGTACCGCCAGGCCGGTCTGGGCAAGGCCGGGGATGCCCAACCGTTCGATACGGCGCAGAAGGAAGAAGTGCAGCGCCTGGCCTACGTGGCGGTGACCCGTGCGGTGCAGCACTGCTACTGGCATGTCGAGCCCGCCAATGGTGATGCGGCCGCTGCCCCAAGGGCGTCGAGCCAGGTGGATGGCAGGCAGGCCTTCTTCGAAGACCTGCGCGGGCAGTGAATGGGGTCAGCGGCCGATTGTTTGCGTCTGGCGGGTGAGGCTGGTCAGCAGACCGGTTTCAACCTGCTGCTGCTCGGCAGTCAGCGCGTCCACGCCCTGGCGATACTGCTGCTCGTTGAGCACCACGCGACGTAACCTGCCGTCAGCATCCACCGGCCTTTCAGGCATGACCCTGGCCAAGGCTCGTCGCACCGAGCTGTCCAGGGATGTCACCGGTTCGGCGGTTTCATCCAGGCAGTAATAGAGGTAGTCAAGGCCTGGCCGCCAAAAGTCGGTGATCAGGCTGAACTGGGCCGCATGCTCTCGTTTCAAGTACTCGATCCAGCCCGGCTGCTGGGTCAACCACTGCTCCCGAGCGATGGCATCCCTGTCCAGGGAAAGGACCGCAGTTTTCACCCTTTCGATGATTGTGTCGTTGATTCTGGCCGTATTGCGGTACAGCATGCCTCGGCTCGGCTCAGGGTAGTCCAGCGCGTTGGCCAACGACTGGCGCAAGGCCAAACGTACCTCCACATCGTCCACCAGCCCCGTTTGAAGTTCGCTGTCCGGAAAGGCTGAGGGGTCGTCGAGCTCATCGTAGGGGGGGAGGTTTTCATCGAAGGCCCCGTCGATCAGCGCCTGTTTGCGCAAGGACCTTCTCCAGCTGATGCGATCGGCCAGTTGATTGACCTGACTGCGTCGATACAGCTTGCCATACAGGCTCAGTAGATCAGCCGGCCGACTGCCGGCGACGGCTGCAGATTCGTGGGCCAACACTTCTATCTCCAAGGCACTGAAAGCGTCGGCACCCGCGTCGCCACAGGTTGGTGGGAAGTCGCCGGCCACGGTGGCGAGGCGCTCACGCAGCACGGTGTCGTGGGCAGCGTCATCCAGCAGCTTCCAGACGCGCGCCCTCAGGGCCTCGCCATCACGCTGCGCTTCTGCCGACTGGGCAAGACGTTCGAGTACGCCCAGCAGCGCTGCGTTTTCACCTTGGTCGAACAGGTCGCTCCACAGCTGCTCCTCGGCATTGCTCGCCTCGCCACGGAAAACGCCTTGCCACAGTGGCACGTCTTCTGCGTGTTCGAAGACGTTGACGCCGCTGCTGCCCAAGCGTGCACGTGTCTGGGCTTCCAGGGTGTTGTAGTTGAACAACCAGCGGCGCTCCGGCAAGTGTGCGGCGACATCGCGGGCAAACGGGGTACGCAGCACACCAGGCAAGTCTGGCAGGGTACGAATGCGGTTGGACGACAGGTTCAGATAGCGCAGTTGGTACTGGGGCTGGCTCATCAGGACGGTCAGGCTGTCGGGCCACTGCTGCAGTTCGCAACGCTCAAGCTCCAGGTGGACAAGACGGGCCATGAAGCGTAGGTCGGGTGCCAGGTGCAGTGGGTTGCCTGATAAGTGCAGTAGTACGGGGTGGATCATGTCCTGAAACTGGGCGGCAAGGCTTTCGTCGAGGGTGATTTGATTGTGGGCCAGGCCGAGGGCATCCAGGGGCAAGCGCGTCAGGAAGCCCAAACTGGTGGTGTCGAGTTGCAGCCGGTTGCGGCTGAGCCACAGGAGTCGCAAGCCGGGCATTGCTCCGATGGCCTGTTGGGCGGTGGGTGAAAGGGTGGTCAGGCCATTGTCTGTCAGGCCCAGCTCGCGTAGTCGCGGTGCTGACCTGAGCGCCTCGAACAATGTTTCGGCATCGATGTCCGGGTTGCCGACGATGTCCAGGGTTTCCAGGTTAGGGAAGTTCGTCAGGAAGCTGCCCTCCAGGCGCCGCATCTGCAGCCCCTCGAGCCTGAGATTGCGAATATGCGGCATGCGTGCAGTGAAAGCGGGTAGCGCTTCGAGCTGCATACGGTCCAGTACCAGTGTTTCGGCTTGCGCGCCGCCTTCACGGCGGGAAGCACTCATCAGCCGCTCGGTGCATTGCTGGCGATCAAAGCGCTCTTCAAGGGTGCGGGCGGTGCTTACCCAGCGGTTGAGATCTCGGTTGAGGGTACGCTGCTCGACCTCCAGCTGGTTGATCGCACTACCCAGGTCGCCTCCTCGAGCCAGTTCGGCTTGTAGCCCACTGATTTGCTCGGTGCTGAGTTCGGGGTAGAGCGTCCGGAGTCGACGTGCAGCCGGCAAGGCTCGTCCTTGCAGGCCTCGGCCGCTCAGGGGATAGCCCAGCTGGCCGTTGGCCAACCGCAAAGGGGAGCGGAACCTGGGGTTGATGGGTTGCTGGCCGAGCAGTGAGGCGCAGTGCTGGCGATCGCCGAGGGCGAGTTCCAGCAACTGGGCAGGGTCAGCCTGCGGGTGTTCGGCTTGCAGCGCCTGTTGCAGGCGCAGGCTGTCGTCGTTGGCCAGGCTGGGCCTGAAAATACCGAGGATGGCGCGGTCAAGCCGCACTCGAGCTTGCAGAAGGCGCGCTTCCTCGGCAATGCGAAGCGGCACCCGCCCGTTTGTCAGGCGTTGCCGTTCGGCGTTGCTGATGTTGCCAAGCAATGCTTCAAGCGCGCTGTCCGGCAGCCCGGGAAACTGCCGGGCGAGGGTTTGTGCGGTTGCTGGGCGTGTGGGACGGTGTCTTTGTTGCAGGCTCTCGAACAGCGCCTCGCGATGCTGTTCCAGGTGTTGCGCAAGCTTGTTGTTCAGTGCGGACGATCGGTGCTCGGCTGGTGTGTCACCGAGCAAATGCCCGATGGCTTGTTCATCCATCTGATCCAGCACGGTCTGGCTCAATTGGCCATTGTCCAGGTCGGTACGGGTAATTTCGATTTCCACTTGGCCCAGCGTGTGCGGGGGGCCGTAGCGCACAGATTCGCCCCACGGTTCTGGCCCTTGGTAAACCTTGAGCACGTTCCCCTCGGGCCACCCCGGCAGGCGCAGCAACTCAGGCAAGGCGAAGTTCTTGTACGCAGCCAGCGGCAACCCATGGAGTACGCAGTTGATGATCTGTTGTGCCTGATTGTCCAGTTGCAACCGCTGCAGCGTGTCGATCAACAAAGCGGGTGGACGCAGGCCCGCTGCCTGGGTGCGGCGCAGCACGTCTGGATCGGTACCGGTAGTGCGCATGGCATGGTCCAGTTCGCTGTCGTCCAGGCCTGCGCTATGGCTGCCGAGGCGGCGCGCAAGCTGTTCGCGGTCCCATTCCAGAGGCTGTTCATGGGCCAGTTGCCAGCGGCCGTTACCATGATGCAGCAAGCGTGGGGCATAGGCCTGCGCGTCATCGGGGTGGCGCACGCGCCATTGCTGATCAGCGCCCTGAAACACCTCGTACAGGGTCCCATCCAGCTTCAGGTAGGTCTTCCCATCGACGTGTACATGGCCGAGCAAATCGGGTGGAGCCCCCTCAGGAATAGCCGCCGTGCTCGCATAGGGTTTCATGTCGGGGTGCCAGAGCACCTCCTTGTCTTCATGCCATACACTTTTCAGTGCATCGACAAAGCCGGACGCCTGGACGATCCTGGTGCCCACTGCAAAGCCGGCGATCACGCCCGCGTTGATGGCCAGCGATTCCAACTGCGCCAGTGCCTGCCGGGTATCACCTGCCTCCCAGGCCTCGAACCCGGTGAAAACAGAGCTCATCAGGTCGTAAGCAAAAACGCCTAGCATGACCGTGTTCAAACCCGGCACGAAGAACGCGGCGACATTCAGCACGTTCATCCCCAGGTCGAACCAGTATTTCAGACGCTCGTTGCGGGCGTTGGCGTCGACTTCGGCGGTAGGCACAGCGATGGTTTTTGCGTCGGCCTTCATGCGCGCAAGGTGTGCGTTGTACAGGGACGTCCAAGGGTCGGTCCTGATGGGCGAGAGCGTAAAAGGGATCACTGGCATGATGCGGGGTTTGCGTGTGCCCGCTTCATCCTCTTCGAACAGCGCGATTTCCAGTTTTACGGCGAGTTCTTTTTGCCTGTCCTTGTAGGCGAAATGCACCAAGGCGCGGCGAAACTCGCTTTGCAATAGCCGGCTGCGCAGGTGCTTGCCCGCCTCCTGACGAGAAGCGAACTCCCTTACCGGGTGCTCGTTGTCGCCAGGGACATACACAATGCAGGGGTTCTTGCGATAAGGGTTGTCTGGCCCGATGAACAGTATTTCGTGGACGGGTATATCGAACAGGTTGAAGTGCCAACAATGCAACGCCTCGTTTTCATAGGTGGGGTGAGGGTTGCCGTCGCACAGTTGCCCAAGTGCATCGAGCCCGGCCTGGCTCAGCAGGCCTTTGAGTTTGGCGATCAATGCCTGGACCCTCAAGGCCTCACGGTTCGCTGCAATCGACAGGCGCTGGATTTCAGCGCGATTGGCGCCTTCATGGGTTGCAAGCAAATGGTCTTGATAGCGTTTGCCAAGGTCCAGCGCCCGACAATGCCTGACGAAGTCCGCCATCGTCAGGCCTGCCAGGGGCGTGTCGCTGGCAGCGGCGTTGGTGAGCCTGCTGTAGGGGCCGACTTCGTCCAGCCCTTCGAAGTTGTGCAGGGCAGCCTCCAGCAAGCTGCGTGTTTGCGGCTGGCCTACGGGGCGGGTGGCCAGCACGTCCGCTTCCACGTCCGGTACCAAAGGCGTTTCCACATCGGGAACGCCGACCCAGATGTTGGCCTCTGACTCAAAGGGCTGGAACACATACTGCGCCCTGTCTACAGGCACATTCAGCTTCAACCGCTCGGTCAACAGAGGGCCGCAGAACGCGATGATGTCCTTGAACTCGCCTAGCGCCTTTTTGACTTGCGCCAGCCGTTTGTTACGGGTTTGCAACGCGTTGTGCAACTGCTCACGCATTGGCCCATCGGCAGTGGCATACCACGAGTAAGGGGCGCCATCTTCATCGAGGTACTCCTTGTACAGGCTCTGCACCACTTTGCGTGTATGCGTGGGTTGGAGCGCCTTGCTCCATTTCGGTAACGATCGGGTTATCTGGCTTTGATGTAACGGTGTCGGGGTTGTCATGGTCACCATCTCTTTTGTGGAAGGAGATAGTCCACGCTGATCAAGGCGTCGGGGTGCGGTAGATAGTTGTTGGCCGCGGTCGGTCCTGCGTATGCGCGGGTCGGTGGGGGGCTGGCAGCGAGGGAGCATCTGCGAGAGGGTGAGGCAGGTCATGTTGCAGGCTTCAGCCAAGGAGAATTGCAATGCGTTCGCTGTGCAGTCCGAAAGATCACCTGCTCGACCTCGATGGTATTGAAATAGCGGTCCGCACCTGGGGCGCCGAAGACGGTATTCCCGTACTGGCCTTGCATGGCTGGCTGGATAACGCTGCCTCGTTCGAACGCCTGGCACCGATGCTGGACGGTTGCTTTGTGGTGGCCCCCGACCTGGTCGGCCATGGCCGTTCGGACCATCGCCGCCGCGACAGTGGCTATTACCTGTGGGAGCATGCCGAAGACATGCTGGCGGTGACCGACAGCCTGGGCCTGGCGCAATTCCATGTGCTGGCCCATGGCATGGGCACCGGTGTGGCGTCGCTACTGGCGGCCATGACCAGTGGCATTGCCAGCATGACCTTCCTCGACGGCATGGGTGCCCCGTTCACGGTGGCCGAGGATGACCGCGTGCAGCACCTGGCGCGGGCCTACCGGCTCAAACGTATGGTCCAGCGCAGCCAGCTGCCGGGCTTTGCCGAGCCGGACGTCGGCCGCTTCGACGACCTTGACACCGCCCTGGCGCAACGGCGCGAGCGCCTTGACACCGAACTGTCGGAAGGTGCCGCACGGCTGCTGGCGTTGCGCGACCTGCTGCAACTGGGCGATGGCTATTGCTGGCGCCACGACCCGCGGCTGGTGTTGCCCGAACCCATGCCGCTGACCGAGCGCGACGCATGCGACCTGCTCAACCAGATCCGCTGCCCGCTGTACCTGCTGTTCGGCCGTCAAGGGGCATTCACCGGCGAGGCTTTTACCCGGCGTCAGGCAGCCTTGCCCAGCCATGCCAAGGTTTCCTGGCACCCCGGCGGGCACCACTTCCACCTGGATGCCCCGGACCGGGCGCTGGTCGACCAGCTGCTGCGGATCCTGGCGCACCATGAAGGGGGCGTGCTGCAACGCTTGGTAAACGAGTAGCTGGTTCTGTTCACTCCGGGCGAAGCTGGGCTATGGTGGCGAAACTATTCGCACTCACGGCACAAGGAGCCCGGTATGCGACCGTTCGCTATCAAGCACATAGATCATCTTGTTCTGCGGGTCAGCGACCTGCCGCGCAGTGTTGCCTTCTACACCGAGCTGCTCGGTTGCCATGTCAGCCGCGTGCGCGAAGACCTGGGCATGGTGCACCTGGCCACGGGCACGGCGATGATCGACCTGGTGACCCTGGACGGCCCGCTGGGGCGGCCAGGCGGGGCGGCGCCGGGGGTGGAAGGGCGCAACCTGCACCATTTCTGTCTGCGTATCGAGCCGTTCGACGAGGCCGCCTTGATCGCCTACCTGGAAGCCGCCGGGGTAAAAGTGGAGCCGGCAGAAAAGCGTTATGGCGCTGAAGGCGAGGGTCCGTCGCTTTACTGCTACGACCCGGATGGCAACCAGGTCGAGTTGAAGGGGCCGGTAGCGGAGGCGGTATGAGCGACCTGCACATGCGCGAGCACTGGATCGACACCGCGCAAGGCAAGTTGTTCGCCCAGGATTGGACGCCGTTGCAGGCACAGGGGGCGCCCATTGTCCTGCTGCATGATTCGCTGGGGGTGTGTGGCGTTGTGGCGCGACTTCCCAGCGCAGTTGGCGCAAGCCACCGGGCACCGGGTAATCGCCTACGACCGCTTGGGCTTTGGCCGTTCGGACGCGCATCCGGGCAGTTTGCGGTGATGCCTTTGCGGACATAGTCGGTCTTGACGGCTGGCGCTCCCACAAAAGTCCGTGATGTGCCGCTACAGCTTCTGCATGCGCACCCTCTACGCCCCACTGTTCTTCATTGGTTTCATTGCCGCAGCACTGTCATTGGCAGCCCACCCGGTGATGCCGTATCGTTCATGCCGCCCTCTTGTGTATGGCCAGGCGGGTGGATATCCCGGCAATCCCGATTATGCTTCATTTACCTTGCTGCGATCCGAGGCGGCCCGCCTCGTCGTGCTTCGCGCAACCAAAGCAAGCCCCAGGGCCTGGGTGCGACGGTGAAGTGGTTGTGAGGTACTCCGGCCTGTATGACGACATGACGGAGGCAACCCATGGCGGTTCTCGACAGCGCATCCACGGGCAGTAGCGCGCCCCAACGCGGTATCACCAAGGAGGAGCGCAAGGTCATCTTCGCCTCATCCCTGGGCACGGTGTTCGAATGGTACGACTTCTACCTGTACGGCTCCCTCGCCGCGATCATCGCCAAGCACTTCTTTGCCGGTGTCAATGAAACCACCTCGTTCATCTTCGCCTTGCTGGCCTTTGCTGCCGGTTTTGCCGTACGGCCGTTCGGGGCAATCGTGTTCGGCCGCCTGGGTGACATGATCGGGCGCAAGCATACGTTCCTTATCACTATTGTGATCATGGGCCTGTCTACCGCACTGGTGGGCCTGCTCCCGAGCTACAGCGCGATCGGCGTGGCCGCGCCGGTCATCCTGATCACCTTGCGGTTGCTGCAGGGCCTGGCCCTGGGGGGGGAGTACGGCGGCGCGGCCACCTATGTGGCCGAGCATGCGCCCAAGGGCCGTCGCGGCTTTTTCACCGCCTGGATTCAGACCACCGCCACGTTGGGGCTGTTCCTGTCGCTGCTGGTGATCATGAGCTGCCGCACGGTCATGGGTACTGAGGTGTTCGAGGCCTGGGGCTGGCGCGTGCCGTTCCTGCTGTCGATCCTGCTGCTGGCGATTTCGGTGTACATCCGCATGCAGCTCAACGAGTCGCCGGTGTTCCTGAAGATGAAGGCCGAGGGCAAGGCATCCAAGGCACCGCTGACCGAGTCGTTCGCCCGCTGGGAAAACCTCAAGGTGGTGATCATGTCGCTGCTGGGCGGCACCGCCGGGCAGGCCGTGGTCTGGTACACCGGGCAGTTCTATGCACTGTTCTTCCTGTTGCAGATGCTCAAGATCGAGCCGCAGACGGCCAACCTGCTGATTGCCGGCTCGTTGCTGATCGGCACGCCGTTCTTCATCATCTTCGGTAGCCTGTCCGACCGCATTGGCCGCAAGAAGATCATCATGGCCGGCTGCATCATCGCTGCGCTGACCTATTTCCCGATCTTCAAGGCGCTGACCGAGTACGGCAACCCGGACGTGTTCGTCGCCCAGGAGCAGAACCCGGTCGTGGTAGTGGCTGACCCTGGCCAGTGCGCGTTCCAGTTCGACCCGGTGGGCAAGGCCAAATTCACCAGCTCCTGCGACATCGCCAAGAGCCTGCTTGCCAAGCGCGCCATTCCCTACACCAACCAGGCGGCCGAACCTGGCAGCGTGGCGCAGATTCGCATTGGTGAGCGGGTGCTGCCGAGCTTTGAAGGCAGCAGCATGGCCGCAGCGGACTTCAAGATGCAGAGTGAGGCGTTTACCGCCACCTTGAGTGGTGCGTTGAAAGAAGCCGGCTACCCGGAAAAGGCCGACCCGGCGAAGATTCACTACCCGATGGTGCTGTTGCTGCTGACCATTTTGGTGATCTACGTGACCATGGTCTACGGCCCGATTGCTGCCTGGCTGGTCGAACTATTCCCGGCGCGTATCCGCTACACCTCGATGTCGCTGCCTTACCACATCGGTAATGGCTGGTTCGGCGGCTTCCTGCCGACGGTGGCGTTTGCCATGGTGGCGGCGACTGGGGATATCTATTACGGCTTGTGGTACCCGATTGTGATCGCGGTAATGACGGCGGTGCTGGGGATCCTGTTCCTGCCCGAGACCAAGGACCGGGATATCAACTGATGGGGCAGCTGTGCTGGCCTCTTCGCGGGCTCGCCCGCTCCCACAGATACAACACAGATTTCACGGCTTGTGTTGTACCTGTGGGAGCGGGCGAGCCCGCGAAGAGGCCGGTACAGCCCATTAATCAATCGAAGTAGCCGCGCAGGCCAAAGGCATACCCGGTATCCACCTGCGCGGCCTCACCCCGGCTCCAGCGCTTCTTCAGCACGAACTCGAACGCTGGCTCGTACAACCCGTCGCGCACCAGCGCCCCCGCCAGTACCTCCACGTCATACCAGCCATTGTCCAGCTCGATGATCGGCCGCCCCGGCACCTGGTAGCGGGCAATCAGGTCACCCAGGGTCTTGGGCGTGAAGTGCTGCAGGATGCGCCAGGTGTACAGCATCAGCGCACCGTGCTCGACCCGCAAAACATAACCATTACGCCGGTGCTTCAGGCGGCTGCCAGCTTCGCGCAGGGCCGGGGTATGGCCATCGAGGGTGAACAGAATGCGGTAGGGCAGGTTGTCGACCCCGGCCAGCGGCAGCACGACGCCTTCGCGTACCGCCTTGTCGCCGCTGTCACCATGGGTGAAGGCGTAGGCGAGGTCGTCCGGTAGCTCATGCTCCTGCTTGAAACGTTCGAGCAACTGGATATCGCCAAGCAGAAAGTAATCGACCAGGTCGTTGAGTACTTCGCTGAATTCGTGGCGCATCTGTTTTCCTTATTGGTGCGCGTGGGGCTGTCTGTGTTTCTGGGCGATCTGGATCAGGTTGCCACAGGTGTCATCGAACACGGCCACGGTGACGGGGCCAATGTCGGTGGGCGGCTGGGTGAACTGCACGCCCGCCGCGCAAAGGCGGGTGTATTCGGCCTGTATATCGCGCACGCCAAACGAGGTGGCGGGGATGCCATCCTGCTTGAGCGCGGCTTTGTACACCTTGGACGCTGGGTGCGCGTCGGGTTCCAGCAACAGCTCGACGCCGTTGGGATCGTTGGGGGAGGTCAGCGTCAGCCAGCGGTGCCGGCCCATGGGGATGTCGTGCCTGGGCTCGAAACCGAGTACGTAGTGGTAGAAGGCCAGGGCCTTGGCCTGGTCGTCGACGAGAATGCTGGTGACCACGATCTTCATAGGCGTACACCGTAATGCTGAGGCCGTTGGGTATCAGTAAAGACGTTCGGGAGTATTTGGCCAGCAGCTGTTGCCGGGCTCGGGCCATCGCTCTACAAAAAAACTGCTCAAGCCATAGGTAAATCCTTCATCACCCGGCCCCCGTCCGCCAGCGAGCGGGGTTAAAGTGTCAGGCATGATCCCTGCGCGCCCAGACCGGCGTCAAAGAGGTGCCCGTGGCTGCCTATACCCTGCGACAACTCAAGTACTTCGTCACCACCGTGGAGGCCGGTAGCGTTGCCGAGGCTTCTCGCCAGCTGTACATCGCCCAGCCGTCCATTTCCACGGCCATCAAGAGCCTGGAAGAAAGTTTCGGCGTGCAGCTGTTCATTCGCCACCATGCTCAGGGTGTGTCGCTGACGCCCAGCGGCAAGCGTTTCTACGCCAAGACCCGATCGCTGCTGCAGATGGCCCACGAGTTCGAGCAGAACGCCCTGGCTGACAACGACACCGTCGCCGGGCAGATCGACATCGGCTGTTTCGAAACCGTGGCACCGTTGTATCTGCCGCGCCTGATCGCCGCCTTCCGCCAGCGTTACCCAGGCGTGGATATCCGCCTGCGCGACGGCGAGCAGCAGGAGCTGATCCAGGGCTTGACGGCCGGAACGTTCGACCTGGCGTTTCTCTACGATCATGACCTGGACGGCACCATCGAAGCTGAGCCGCTGATGCCGCCGCAAAAACCTTACGTGCTGCTGCCAGAAAACCACCGCTTTGCCGGCCAGGCCCAGGTATCGCTGCGTGACCTGTGCCCGGAGCCGATGATCCTGCTGGACGTGGCTCCCAGCCGCACCTACTTCGTCAGCCTGTTCAACGAGATGGGTTTGACGCCGAACATCGTCTTCAGCTCGCCGTCGATCGAGATGGTGCGGGGCATGGTCGGGCAGGGTTTCGGTTTTTCGCTGCTGGTGACCCGACCGCATTCGGAATACACCTACGACGGCCAGCGCCTGGCCCTGCTGGATATCGCCGAGCCGGTGGCGCTGTCGGGGCTGGCGGCGGCGTGGTTGAAGCGGGTGCAACTGACCAAGCCTGCACAGTTGTTTGTGGAGTTTTGCCGGGAAGAACTGGCGAAATTCTGAAAGCGGCACGCCATGCTGTACATCTAGGGGCATGGCGTGCCCGCTGATCAAGGATTGATCTGATAGCCGCGCCCTTGCAGGCAACCGCTGTAGGCACTGGCATGGGCCTGGGTTTTGGCCTCGCCTTCGCTGCGCCGATCCTGGCGCCGGTCCTGACGCTGGCGCATGCCGCCTACCGCTGCACCGGCGGCGGCCGTTTCGCTGGCACGGTTCTGCCGGTATTGCTGTTTGGCATCGTCACTGGTCCGGTCATACAGCTCCTCGTGCTGGTTGCCGCGCACTTGCGCGCCCACGGCACCGGCGGCGGCGCCTGCTGCTGCCCCACGCACCCGGCCACCGACATGGGCTTCGCTGGACGTCGCGGTGCTGTTCGCGGCGTTGGTAGCGACGGTATTGCAATCGTTGATGTCCAGTTGCATCTGCTGGCTGCTCTGGCCCTTGAGCGGCACTACCGACTGCGCCTGGGCTGCGGATGCGGCACACAGCAGCACCAGCAGGTAACTCCACGTGAACGTACGCATGGCACACCTCCACCGGGCAGAAAGCCCGTTTCACAGGATAGTCCGTCATCGGTTAGGGATGGCGTATTTGTCTGCATGGTCTACACCGGATAACAGAGTTCGCCATTGCATGTGACCCTCACGTCGGGCTAACCGTGGACACGCCATGACCCAGCCCCAGGATCTGATCATCTGTGAGTACTGCGACACGGTGTACCAGCGTGCGCCTTTGCTCAAGCACCAGCGCGCCCTTTGCCAGCGCTGTGGCGGGGTGCTGTACCGGCATACGTCTTTGACCATCGAGCAGCGGCTGGCCTTGAGTGTAACCGGCGGCATCCTGCTGGTGTTCGCCAATGCCTACCCGGTGATGACCATCGGTATGCAGGGCCTCACCCATTCGGCAACGTTATGGGATGCGGTGCAGATCCTCAGCCACGGCAGCATCACTTTCATCGCCCTGGTCATGGCGCTGTCGATCATCTTTGCGCCGGTGCTGCAGATTGCCCTGTTGTGCTGGGTGTTGAGTTTTGCCCTGGCCGGCCAGCGTGCCCCCGGTTTTGCCCTGTGCATGCGCGGCCTGGAAAGCCTGCGGCCGTGGAGCATGCTGGAGGTGTGCCTGCTGGGGGCGATGGTGGCGGTGATCAAGCTGGCCGGGCTGCTCGATGTTATCCCCGGTATCGGCCTGCTGGCCCTGGCCGCGCTGAGCATGCTGATTATCCATATCGCCGGTAAGGATATTCGCGACCTGTGGGTGCAGGTATGAATTACCCGGCCAACGCCGACCAGCTGGGGCTGTGCCTGTGCCATGGCTGCGGTCAGGCCTGTGACCTGAGCAGCAGTGCAGACATCTGCACACGCTGCGGCGCCGCCATTCACCGGCGCAAGGCCAACGCCATCGCTCGGGGTTGGGCGTTTCTGCTGGCGGCGCTGGTGTTCTACATTCCTGCCAACCTGCTGCCGGTGATGCACACCGAAATGCTTGGCAGTGGCAGCGAAAGCACCATTGGCGGTGGTGTGCTGGAGTTCTGGGAGGCCGGCGCCTGGGACATCGCGCTGATCATCTTCATTGCCAGCGTGGGGGTGCCAGCGATCAAGTTCTTCTCGCTCGGCCTGCTGCTGTTCACCGTCCAGCACCGTTCCACCTGGGCCTGCCGGCAGCGCTCGCAGCTGTACCGCCTTGTCGAGCTGATCGGGTATTGGTCGATGCTCGATGTCATGGTGGTGGCGCTGGTGGCGGCGCTGGTGCAACTGCGCGGGCTGGGCACCATCGAGCCGCGGGTGGGCATCCTGTTCTTCGGCCTGGTGGTGGTGCTGACCATGCTTTCTGCGATGAGCTTCGATCCACGCCTGATCTGGGATAGCCATGCCAACGAGGGGAGGCCGCACTGATGGGGCAGCAGACTGACGAGCGCGAAGGCGCGGGGCAGGTTGAGGTACGCACCCGGCGCTGGAGTGTGTCGCTGGTGTGGATCGTGCCGATCCTGGCAATCCTGATTGGCGCTTCGCTGGTGGTGCGCAACTGGATGCAGCAGGGCCCGGTCATTGCCATTTCCTTCCACTCCGGGGAAGGGCTGGTGGCGGGTAAGACCCAGGTCAAGTACCGCAGCGTGGTGATTGGCGAAGTCACTACGGTGGACCTGGCTGATGACAAGAAAAGTGTGGTCGCCAAGGTGCAGTTGACCGATGATGCCCGCGCGTTTGCCGCTCAGGGCGCGCGCTTCTGGGTAGTGCGCCCGCGCATCGGCATGGGCGGGATTTCTGGGGTGGATACGTTGCTGTCAGGCAGTTTCATCGGGGCCGATTCCGGCGAATCGAAAGTACCGGAAAAGACCTTTGTCGGCCTGGAACTGCCGCCACCTATTACCTTCGACGAAAAGGGCAAGCGCTTCTTCCTCACCGCCAGTGACCTGGGTTCGCTGGATGTCGGCTCGTCGATCTACTACCGCAAGATCCCGGTCGGTGAGGTGGTGTCCTTTGCCCTGCAAGACGATGGCAAGGGGGTGGAGATTGGCGTGTTCGTGCAGGCCCCCTACGACAGTTTCGTCACCGCTGATAGCCGCTTCTGGAATGCCAGTGGCGTCGACATGCAGATTGGCGCCAACGGCCTGAAGGTCGATACCGAATCGCTGTCATCGATCCTGGTGGGCGGGTTGGCCTTTGGTTCGCCCGATTTTGCCCCGCAGGCCGAGCCTGCTGCCGATCAGGCCCGCTTCCAGCTGTTTGCCGACCGAGACTCCGCCTTGGCCCCGCCCAATGGCCAGGCGCAATACCTGCAGCTGCGCTTCGACCAGGCCATGCGCGGCCTGTCGGTGGGTGCGCCGGTGGAGTTCAAGGGCGTGGAGTTTGGCCGGGTCACCTCGATCAAGCTTGACTACGATGCCGAGCGGCAGTCCTTCCCGGTGGTGGTCGATGCGGTGGTCTACCCGCAGCGGCTGGGGCCGGTGCACCGCAAGATGCTGGCGGTGTTCAAGCACACCGAGGGCGATGTGGATGGGGCGCGGCGGCTGATCGGCACCTTTGTCGAGCATGGGCTGCGGGCCCAGGCGCGTAGCGGCAACCTGATCACCGGGCAGATGTTCATATCCCTGGACTTTTACCCGGATACCCCCAAGGTGGCCTTCGACATGGCCGCCAACCCCATCACCATCCCCACATTGCCGGGCAGCCTGGAGCAGTTGCAGGAGCAGCTGCAACGGGTGGTCGAGCGCATTGCCAAGTTGCCTCTGGAAAGCATCGCCAGCAACCTGGACGGTAGCCTGCGTGAGCTGCGCGCCAGCCTGAAACAGTTCAATGGCCAGACGCTGCCGGATGTGAAAGTGGCGCTGGATGAAGTGCACAAGACCCTGCGCACGGCCAATGCGGCCATTTCCGAGGACTCCCCGCAGCGCGAGCGGATGGGCGAAACACTGGACGAACTGGAGCGCATGTCGCGGTCGCTGCGCGACCTTGCCGACTACCTGGGCCGGCACCCCGAGTCGCTGATTCGCGGGCGGCCGAAAGCGGCCGGGGCCGCAGAGCTTGAACCCTGAGGAGACAGCCGATGCAACGACTGCGCAATGTGTGTGTGGCCAGCCTGCTGGTGTGGCTCGGGGGCTGCAGCAGTACGCCGAACAACTACCACACGCTGGTGCCGAACGAGCCGATGCGTGACAGCGGGCAGCACATCCGGGTGACCCGGGTGGTCGTGCCGCCCCAGGTGGACCGCCCGCAACTGGTGGTGCGGCAAGGGCAGAGTGGCCTGGCCATTCTGGAGACGGAATGGTGGGGTGCCAACCTGGTGGATGAGTTTCGCAGCGCCTTGCAGGACCAGCTGGGTGGGCCGGCGGGTGACGCCAAGGCGGCAGTGCGGGTGGACGTACAGCGCTTCGATACGGTGCCGGGGCGCTATGCCTCGCTGGAAGCCGTGTGGCGCCTGAAGCTGGTGGGGCAGGCTGAGCTGACCTGCCGCACCTCGGTGCAGACTGCGGCTGACAACAGCATTACCAGCTTGGTAAATGCGCACCAGGCCAACCTGCGCAAACTGGCCGAGGCAGTGCGGGGCAGTGCCGCTCGGGGTCGCTGCTCGCCATCTGCCTGAAGGCCTGTCGACCTGTGTTCACGCCTGCGTGGCCTTGCGCAGCGGCACCTCGCGCAGCAGCCAGGACAGTGCGAAAGCCACGCTGGTGATCACCCCGGCCAGCAGGAACACACCATGCATTGCCCCGGAAAACGCCTGCAGGTAACTGTGCTGCAGGGCAGTGGGCAGGGCATGCACGGCGGCCGGCGAAAGGCTCGCGGCACCCCCGGCACTGGCGGCGAAGTCACTGTCCAGGCCGCCCAGCAAGCTCTGAGAGAACAAAGCGCCGAACAGCGACACCCCGATGGCGCCGCCAATCGAGCGGAACAACGTGGCCCCGGAAGTCGCCACGCCCATGTGGCGTAACTCGACGCTGTTCTGCACAGCCAGGATCAGCACCTGCATGACCATCCCCAGGCCGGCACCCAGCAAGCCCATGTACAGGTTCATCAGCGCCATGGGGGTGTCCAGCTCCAGCCGGCTGAGCAAGCCCAGGGCAATGACTTGCAGCAGGGTGCCGAGGATCGGGAACACTCGGTAACGCCCCCAGCGGCTGATCAGTCGCCCGGTAATCGCCGACACTACCAGCAGGCCACCCATCAGCGGCAGCATCTGCAGCCCGGCGCTGGTGGGCGTGGCGTTCTTCACTACCTGCATGTACAACGGCAGGAAGGTGACGGCGCCGAACAGCGACACCCCGACGATGAAACCGATCAGCCCGGCAAGCACGAAGGTCCGGTGACGGAACAGGTGCAGCGGCATGATTGGCTCGACGGCGCGGCGTTGTTCCAGGACGAAGCCGACCAGGCCGATCAAGGCGAACAGCGAAAGGCACAACATGTCCAGCGACTGCCACGCCAGCAGGCTGCCGCCGAGGCTGGTGATGAGCACCAAGGCAGCCAATGCCACGGTAAGGAAAAACGCGCCGATGTAGTCCACCGTATGCCGTACCAAAGCCACGTGCGGGCGGAACACGCTGCCGATCACCAGCAGCGCCAGCAGGCCCAGGGGCAGGTTGATGTAGAAGATCCAGTGCCACGACAGCTGCTCGACCAGAAAACCGCCGATCAGCGGCCCTACCACGGTGGCCAGGCCGAACACGCCACCGAACAGGCCCTGGTAGCGGCCACGTTCGGCAGGCGGGATGACATCACCGATGGCGGCCATCGCTACCACCATCAAGCCGCCGCCACCCAGCCCTTGCAGGGTGCGGAAGGCGATCAGCTGGGCCATGTCCTGTGCTGCGCCACACAAGGCCGAGCCCAGCAGGAACAGGACGATGGCCACCTGCAGCACACGCTTGCGGCCGAACTGGTCACCGAACTTGCCATACAGCGGTACCACTACCGTGGAGGCCAGCAGGTAGGCGGTGACCACCCACGACAGCCAGCGCAGCCCACCGAGGTCGCTGACGATGGTTGGCAGTGCGGTCGAGACGATGGTCTGGTCGAGGGCGGCCAGGAACATCACCAGCATCAGCGCTGCCAGCAGCAGTGGAATGGAGGTTTGCGCGTCCGTTGCGGCGGGGGGGGTATCAGTGGATACAGGTTGCACGGTGCTTACCTCAGCTGGGGGTGGCGTTGGCCTGGGCATGCTGCTGGCCAGCGTCTTGCAGGCCTGCAAGGGCAAAGCGGTAAAGCTGCGCTGCAACGGCCTCGCTGGGCATCTGCAGAATCTCGTGCAGCGCCCCGGAGCCGCCGCGCGGGCCGATCAGCAGCATTGCCCACGGCGCCGTGACGCACAGGATGCAGCGGGTCAGGGCCGGTTCGTCGACGGGGATGGTGCTGACCTCGCTGAACAACCCCTTGAGCAGTGACAGGCGCAGTGGCGCGGCGGCCTGCAGATGCGCCTGGCCGTGAGGGCTGGGGGCGAGGATTTCTGCGGCCAGTACCCGCAAATGCCAGTTGTCCCGAGCCTGGGTGGCCTTGTGCACCACCAGTTCCACCAGCACGCGCAGCTTTTCGTTCGGTGTCTGGCTGCCTTGGGTGATGCGTTGCAGGTCGCTGAGGTCGAGGAAGCGTTGGCTAATTTAAAATCAATTTAAATTTAATTTATGCGGCCTACGGCCTATCGCGATTCTGGTAGGAGCAGCCTTGTGCTGCGAAGCGGCCGGTACAGGCCACACATCCGTATGCCTCCAATACTGGCCTGTTCGCAGCACAAGGCTGCTCCTACACGTGGCGATCTACTGGCGATTACTGGCTGTTTCCTGCACCCGCTCGGGCTTGTCCAACGGCAGGTGGTCGAACTCGCGCAAGCCATCCTTGCGGTACGGGTCGCCAATCCAGCGCGGTGCCACCACGAATTGCGGGCTCACCAGGCTCTTGGCCGGCTCGAAGCGGTCATAGCTCAGCCCGGCCAGGTCGGACAGGGTATGGATCAGGTGCGAGCTGCTGTAAGGGCGGTTGGCCATGGCCTGCAAATCACGTGGGTGCTCGGCCTGCCAGCTGGGCGAGGTCCACAGCAGGAACGGGATGGTGTACATCGGCCGGGTCGGCGCGCCTTCGTTGCGCCCCAGGCGGTCGTGGTTGCCGGAGCTGTACACGTCTTCGCCATGGTCGGACAGGTACAGCAGGAAGCCATTGGGGCTGCCGGCCGAGTAACGCTTGATCAGGCTCGATACCACGTAGTCGTTGTAGCGCACCGCGTTGTCGTAGAAGTTGTAGGTTTCTACCTGGTCTGGCGTCAGCTCTTTCGGTACGCCCTGGCTGTCGGTGAAGTGCGCGTAGTCGTTCGGGTAGCGAAAGCGATAGTCCATGTGCGTGCCCAGCAGGTGCACGATGATGAACTTGTTCGGCGCAGGGTCTTGCAGGGCCTTCTCGAACGGCGCCAGCACCACGTCATCGTACTGGCTGGCGTTCTGGTTGCGCTGGTTGTTCAGGTATACCGGCGCGTCGGTCTGCTGCGAGAACGTGGTCAGCATGGTGTTGCGCTTGGTCATGGTCTGCTGGTTGGTGATCCAGAAGGTCTTGTAGCCTGCCTGTTTCATCAGGTTGATCAGTGACGGGTCGGTTAGGAAACGGTCCGGGTTCTGCTCGTTGCCAAAGGTGAGGATCTGCTGCATCACTTCGATGGTGTACGGGCGCGGCGATACCACGTCGCGGAACACCGTCAGCCCCTTGTCGCTGGCGGCCAGCGCGTCGAGGTTGGGCGTGGTGTCGCGGTTGTAGCCATACAGGTGCATGTGCTCGCGGGTCGTGGACTCGCCCAGCACCAGCACCAGCGTGCGTGGCGCCGTACCGCTGCTGTCACTCAGGTTTTGCAGGGGCGGCAACGCGGCGTTCTGCGCCAGTAACTTCTGCATGTTGTCCAGTTGCTGAAGGTACTGACGGTAGCCGACCAGCAGTTGCCAGGGCACTGCGGGCTCCATGCGCTGCTGCACTTTTTCGGCGGCATCGGCGAAGTTGCGCTCCTGCGTCACCATCTGTTTGTAGAACGGGTACACCAGGTTGGCGACCAGCAACAGGGCCACCACCGGCAGGCGGCTGCGCAGGGGCAGGCTTACCGGGCGCAGGCGCTTCCACAGCAGCAGCGCCACCAGCGTGTACAGCAGCAGCGCCAAGCCCAGCCACACGCTGAAGTACTGGCTGAAGTACTCACCGGCTTCAGCGGTGTTGGACTCGAACATCACGAAGATGACGCTTTGCGAGAACTCCTGGCGATAAATGCCGAAGTAGCTCAAGCCCACCAGCGATGCAGCCCAAAGCACCAGGCCGATGACGGCCGCCGTGGCGCGGGTGAAGCGGGGCAGCAGCAGCACCGGGGCCAGCCACAGGCTACTGAGGAAGAACGCATCGCGAAAACCGGCAAAGCCGGTAGTGCCGCTGAACAACAGCAACGCCTGGGTGACGCCGGAGAAGTACCAGAAGAACAGCAGCAGCCAGCCCAGGCCGGCCCAGTCCACGCGCGTGTGCGCGGCGGGGGATGTAGTGTGTGACACGTATGCCTCGTCGTACCTTGGAGGCCAGCGGATGTGCCCGTGACCTGAAAGGGCGTGACGCTAATCTGCGGCGTGTGAAAATAACGTCAAGGTGGCGAGGAATAGGGGCCGGCGGGTACCCCAGCGCCATGTTTACTGGCGCAATGCGCAGGCCGCACAGGTATGATGTGGTCAGCAAAACCGCACTGACAGGCCCTGTGGACTATGAACCGTCGTAAGAAGATCAAGCAGCTATTGGACGCGCATGCCAAAAAAGCCAATGCCAAACTGGCGCCGCGCAAGCCCAAGTACATCTGCAAGGCAGACCGCTTGAAGATGGAAGCAGAGGCGGCGGGGGATACCCCTGATGCAGCGCTAAGCTGACGCTGTACCTGTGGGTGCTGGCTTGCCGGCGATGAGGCCAGATCAAGCAGCACCAGACCGCTGTCCCACAGAGCGTGCGACCCGCATCAGGCGTGATGGTCAACGGCGGTAATATCGGTAGTCGTCATGGTGGCGCTGGTGCATGGCCCGCTCATGGCGGCGCTCCCAATCGCGGCGCCGTTCCCAGTCACGCCGGCGCTCCCAGTCCCGCCGGGCTTGCTCGCGCCGCCACTGCTCACGGCGCCAGTCGCTTCTGTGGTCATGCCAGCGGTCGTCGTCGTGCGCCAGCAGCGTGGCGGGCTGTGTATCTGCCACGCTGGCCACCCTCGACCACGGGCTGCCGGCAGGCTGCAACGGTGACTGAACGGCCGGTGCCGGCGCCACCGGTGCTTTCATTTGTGTTGCCGATGCCGTGCCCACCGCCGCGAACGAGAACAGGCCGAGCAGCACCAACCTTGCGACATGTATTTTCATGAGCGAAGCCAACCTCTGATAACAATTGAGCCATCTGGCCAGCAGGTGTGGGGCGAACCTTGTCTCGCGTGCCGCTACCTTTCTGTGCCTCCCAGATAGACCGGTAAACGGGAAAAAGTTCGCTGCAGCAACAACTTGTAGAACTTTTGACGCCTGATTACCCCTGTACATACCCTATGCTCATCGGCCTGCGAACACTTCTCGCAGGTGTGCCCGATAACTGTCGAACGCAGCAATCGCCCCCGTCACAACTTCTGCTTCTTCCTCCTCGTCCAGCACCAGGCCATCAAGCCTGGCCACGAACTCGCGCCAGTGCAGTGCACGACCATCGGGGTGCGGCGCCAGGTGGCGGGCACCCTCATTGCCATTCAGGCCCAGGCGCTGGGTCTGCTTGAACAGGAACGCTGCACCCAGGTTGGAGCCTTCACTGCAATACAGCCACCCCAGGGCCTGGGCCGGGCTGGCACTGACCGGTTGGGGTGACGTTGGCAGCGGCAGACCCAGATCGAGCAGGTCTTCCTCGACTGCGGCAAAACGCGACAGCTCAACCAGCCCTGGCAGCCACCGGTTCAGCTGCTCGTCCTGATACAGCGCCAGCAGGCTGCCGTGAAAGCGGTGCTGTACCTGCAGGAAGTGGCCATAACGCTCACGGCTCTCGAAAGGTCGCGCCGCCATCACCAGTTCGTCGACGTTGTCATGGTCGCTGCTGCTGGCCGCTTTCAGGCGTTTGCAGCGTCCTGGCGCTGTGAGAGGGAGTAGGGCAGCGGTCATAGGCGTTTCCGTGAGCGAGTAGGCAATGCGCCCATGATGCGTGCCATCCCAGGTAGGCGGCAAGCACAACGCTACTGGTTTACCATGCCTGACGCTTTCACGTTTCCAAGGAGTCAGCCATGAATACCCCGCAGTTCCGCACCCCCACTGTTGCAGACGCCGAGCGCTGCTACGCCATTGAAATCGGCGCCTATGAAGGGGATGAAGCGGCCACGCTGGAGAAGATCCGCACCCGCATCGCGCAGTATCCGCAAGGCTTCCTGATCCTGGAAAACGCAGGTGAGATCGTTGGCTTCATCAATAGCGGTTGCGCCCACGAAGTCGTCATGTCTGATGAAGACTTCAAGGAACTGATCGGCCATGACCCGGCAGCACCGAACGTGGTGATCATGTCGGTGGTGGTGGACCCGGTGCACCAGGGCAAAGGTTACGCCAAGCGCTTGATGGACGAATTTATCGCCCGCATGAAGGCCTCGGGCAAGCAGACCATTCACCTGATGTGCAAGCAGCAGCATGTGGCGCTGTACCAGAAGATGGGGTATCAGTACGTGAAACCGTCGCCGTCGGATCATGGCGGCATGGCTTGGCATGAGATGGTCATGGCGCTGTAACCACACGAATATGCCAGGCCGGTCGACCGAACAGGCCGTGGATCACTTCCCTGAGCCAGCGGTTGCCGCTGTCCTGGTGGTAGCGCGCATGCCAGTGCTGTTTTACAGTGAAACCCTCTACCGCAAATGGGCAATCGTGTACCTGCAGGTCATGCATGTCGGCAAGGGTGTGGCCGATATGCCTTGGCAGAGTGGCGACCAGGTCGGTGCTGCCGACGATCATCCCCAGCCCCAGAAACCCTGGTAGCTCCAGCACGATCCGGCGTTCGATACCGGCCCGGGCCAGGCCGGCCTCCAGCAACTTCTGGCCGGTCCCCGCGCTGATCTGTACATGGCCCTCGGCGTGGTAACGGGCCACGTCCATGCCGTGTGCCAGGCGCGGGTGCTGGCGGTTGCTCAGGCACACCCAGTCCTGCTCGAACAATACCTGCTGGTACATCCCGCCACCCAGCCAGGGCACAAAGCCAATGGCCAGGTCGGCCTCGCCCGACTCCAGGGCACTTTCGCTATTGCCGTCGATGCGCGCTGCCTCCAGGCGAATGCCTGGGGCATGGTTGCGCAGGTGGTTGAGAATACTGGGTAGCAAGGTGATATGGCTGGCATCGCTGACACACAGGCGAAAGCGCCTCTGCGCAGTGGCAGGGGTGAACTGTGGTTCCCAAGCCGTCAGCCGACGCAGTGATTCAAGCACCTCGCGACAAGGCCCGATCAACTGGTCGGCGCGCGGAGTTGGGGCCATACCACCTGGGGTGCGTACGAATAACGGGTCGTTCAGTTGCTGACGCAGGCGGGCTAGCCAGATGCTGACGGTTGGCTGGCTCTGGCCTAACTGTTCTGCGGCGCGGGTGACGCTGCGGCAGTGATAAAGCAGGTCGAACAGTTGCAGCAGCTTAGGTTCAGGCAGTACGTCGGCGGCACTCATTATTGTAAATCTCAATGGGCGTATTAAGGTCATTGTATAGCCCCAATGAGCTGCCCTGCATAAGGTAATCGCAAACCACTGGAGGTCTGCGATTTGAAAATCTGCATTCTGGGTGCCGGCGCCCTGGGCTGCGCGATTGGCGCGGCATTGAGCGAGGCAGGGCACCAAACCTGGCTGCTCAACCGTAGCCTCGAGCACGTCGAAGCCATCAACCTGCACGGTTTACAGGTGCAGGACGAACACGGCGAGCGGCAAGTGCGTGTCAATGCCACCACCGATGCCAACGACGTGGGCGTGACTGACCTGGTCGTGGTGCTGGTGAAGTCGTTCCACACCGCCGAAGCGATTGCCGGTGCCACGGCGCTGCTCGGCCCGCAAACGCTGGTGCTGTCGCTGCAGAACGGCCTGGGGCACGAGGACATTCTGGCCGAGGTGGTCGGGCCGCAGCGAGTACTGGCTGGCAAGACCTATGTGGGCGGTGTGCTGCTGGCACCGGGGTCGATCCGTGCTGGCGTGGCGGGCAAACACACATACATCGGCGAGCTGGACGGGCAACTGACACCCCGCGTGCAGGCCATCGCCGAAGCCTTCAACGCTGCCGGGCTGGCCACCACGGTCAGCGACAACATCCTCGGCACCATGTGGGACAAGCTGCTGGTCAATGTCGCTACCGGCGCGCTCAGCGGTATCACCATGCTCAGTTATGGCCAGCTCTACAACGAGCCTTTGCTGGAGCAAACGGCCAAGGCCGCCGTGGCCGAGGCCATCGCCGTGGCCCGCAGCGCCGGTATCCGTTTGAGCCTGAACAGTCCCGATGCCGCCTGGCATCTGGCTGCCGAAGGTCTGCCATCGAGTTTCCGTACCTCGATGCTGCAAAGCCTGGAAAAAGGCTCGGTCACCGAAATCGACTTCATCAACGGCTCCGTCGTGCGCTGGGGCCAGCGTCATGGCGTCGCTACACCCGTCAACGCCACCTTGGTGGCCTGTATCAAGGGCATCGAGCGCGCGATGGCCGATCACCAGAAAAGGGACAACGCATGAGCCAGCCAAAAGCCTACCTCGAACACGTCGCCTTCTGGGTGCGTGACATCCAGTGGCACATCCGCTTTTTCAGTGAAGTGTGTGGCATGACCCTGCGCGAAGTGCAGGGCAGCATCGAGCAGCCCGTTCAGTACTGGACGATGGGAGGCCTGCAATTCATCCATCAGCCCGATTTCGACGGCCCGGAAGGGCGCATGGCGCACCTGGGCATCATGTGCGAAGACCTGGAGGCGGCGCTGGCTGCGGCGCAGCGCTTCGGTGTCAGCGAAATGCCCCAGGGCCGCAACTGGTTGCGCCTGCCTGATGGTCTGGCAGTGGAATTCATCCAGGCGCTGCCCAGGGCCTGTGTCGCGCAGGCATTGGCGATTGACCCACGCGCGGAGGTACAGGCATGAGCGTGATTGAAAAGTACTGGGACGATGCCCGCGAAGGCGATGAGTGCATCAGCCCGACCTACACCGTGACCCGCGAGCGTATCCTGGCCTACGCCGACCTGACCGGTGACCACACCCCGGTGCATGTGGACGAGGCCTACGCCAATGCCAGCCACTTCGGCTGCCTGGTCGCCCATGGCCTGTTCGGCCTTTCGATTGCAGATGGCTTGAAGACCCAGTGCGCCTACCGCTTCCTGCCGGGCATGTCGCTGGGTTGGACCTGGGACTTCGTGTTACCCATCAAGGTCAACGATGTGCTGCACGTGCGCATGCGCGTGGGTGCGATGCGCCCGAGCAACAGCCGCCCAGGCTGGGGCATCGTGGTGCTGCCATCGGAACTGATCAACCAGCATGGGCAGGTCGTGCAGCGTGGCGAGCACCGGTTGATGGTGCCGCGGAGGGTGCAGGCATGAGCCAGGCATTGCCATTGGCGGGTATCCGCGTCATCGATTACAGCCACTTCCTTGCCGGCCCTTATGTCGGGCGTTGCCTGGCGGCGCTGGGCGCCGAAGTGATCAAGGTCGAACGACCGGGTAGCGGCGATGCCGGCCGCCAGCACGCGTTTACCCTGGACGATCAGCAGAGTGGCTACTTCCTGCAATTGAACATGGGCAAGCAGGGCGTCAGCGTGAACATGAAGGACCCGCGCGGCAAAGCCTTCATGCAGCGCCTTGCCGACTCGGCCGATGTGTTCATCGAGAACTACCGGCCGGGCGCGCTGGACAAGCTGGGGTTGGGCCATGCCGAGCTGTCGGCGCGTAATCCGCGCCTGGTGTATTGCTCGATTTCCGCCTACGGCCACACCGGCCCGGATGCCCATCGCGCCGGCTTCGGGCTTATTGCCGAAGCCAAGAGCGGGATCATGCAGATGGTCGGCGTGCCGGGTGAAGCGCCGCCACTGCTGCGCATTTCGCTGGGCGACATGTACACCGGCATCCACGCTGTCGCGGCTATCAACGCGGCGTTGCTGGGGCGGGTGAGCAGTGGTCGCGGCCAGCACATCGACATGGCCCTGTACGACACGCTGGTGTCGATGCATGAATACGCCGTGCAGTGTTACACGCTGTCCGACGGCACCGTGCTGCCCGAGCAGACCGGCCATGACATGCCCACGTCCACCTTGTATGGCGTATTCCGCGCCGCGGATGGCGACCTGGTGATTGCTGCCCAGGTCGATGATGCCTGGCAGCGTTTTGCAGCCATGCTCGAAGCCAACGGCGGCCCTGCAGGTTTTGGCAACGACAGCCGTTACCACAGCCTCAACGGCCGCAATGCCCACCGCGAGGCGATTCTGGCAGTGGTCCGTGATTGGGTGGGCGCGCGTTCGGTGGCTGACATCCTCGCCCTGCTCGACGCCATCGATATCCCCAGTGCCAAGGTCCAGCGCATCGACGAGGTGCTGGCCGACCCGCAAATCCAGGTGCGCAATATGGTCATCGAGCAGCAGCACCCGCGCTATGGCACCTTGCGCCTGCCCAACCTGCCGTTTCGCTTTTCCGACTGTGACACCACGATCCACCAAGTGGCCCCGGACCTCGGCCAGCACAATGCCGAAGTGGCCGCGGCGCTTGGCTTCAGCCCTGAAGAAATCACCGCCATGCAGGCAGACGGTGTGCTGTTTACCCACGGAGATGCACGATGAGCGACTGTTACGCAGTGATCGGCCGGCCGATCAACCATACCAAGTCACCGCTGATTCATGGCCTGTTCGCCCAGGCTAGCGGCCAGCACCTGGAATATGGAGCCATCGAGGGCTCGTTGGAAGGCTTCGAGGCCCAGGTGCTGCAGTTTCGCGGTGATGGCGGGCTGGGCATGAACATCACTGCGCCGTTCAAGCTGCGCGCCTTCGAGTTGGCTGACCGGCGCAGTGAGCGTGCGCAATTGGCCCGTGCTGCCAACGCACTCAAGTTCGAAGATGGCTGCATCGTGGCCGAAAACTTCGATGGTATCGGGTTGCTGCGCGACATCGAAGACAACCACGGTGAACCGCTGCGCAACCGCCGCGTGTTGCTGCTCGGTGCCGGTGGTGCAGTACGTGGGTCACTTTTGCCCTTTCTGCAGGCGGGGCCCAGCGAGCTGGTGATTGCCAACCGCGACATGAGCAAAGCCCTTGCTTTGCGAAACGAACTGGATCACCCGAGGTTGCGTATCAGCCGATACGAAGCGCTGCAAGGGCAAACCTTCGACATCGTGGTCAACGCCACTTCCGCCAGCCTGGTCGGGGAACTGCCGCCGTTACCTGGCGCGGTACTGGGCGAGACGCGGCTGGCCTATGAGCTTGCGTATGGCAAAGGCCTCACGCCGTTCCTGCACCTGGCGCGGGAGGCCGGTGTGGCACGGGTTGCTGATGGCGTGGGCATGCTGGTCGAACAGGCCGCAGAGGCGTTTGCCTGGTGGCGAGGGATACGGCCCGAAACCCGTGCTGTGATCGATCGCCTGACGATCCCGCTGGAGTGAGCCATGGCCGCCAATGTCCTGATGCTGCACGGCATCAACCACAACATGTTCGGCAAGCGCGACCCGCGCCAATACGGCTCCGCGACCCTGGCCGACATTGATCAGGCCTTGCAGGCGCTGGGAGAAGAGCTGGGGGCGAGGGTCGAGAGCTTCCAGACCAACTTCGAAGGTGCCCTGTGCGAACGTATCCACCAGGCCGTTGAGGGCCGGGTGGATGCGGTGCTGATCAATGCCGGGGCATGGACCCATTACAGCTATGGTATTCGTGACGCATTGGCCATTCTCGAAGCGCCGGTGGTTGAAGTACATATGTCCAACATCCATGCTAGGGAGCCGTTCCGACATCATTCGGTATTTGCCGAAGTGGTGCGCGGGCAGATCTGCGGGTTTGGCGTCGAGACCTACCTGCTGGCATTGCGTGCGGCCATGAAGATGATCTGAACGTTCGCGTTGCATGGCACCGGCTGTGCCGGTGTTCGCGGGTTAACCCGCTCCCGCAGGATGAGCGGTTTGCTCAGGTCCCGGTAGCGTCCCGACGCGACAGAGCCCCATGACCCACCAGAAGGATTTGTAACCTTGGCCAGCCTGGCAACAACCAACACCCCCCGCCAAGCCACGTGCATCGCCTTGCTGGTCGCTATCACCTTCTTCATGGAAAACCTCGACGCCACCGTGATTGCCACGGCCTTGCCGCAAATGGCCAGTGACTTCGGTGAAAGCGCTGTCAGCCTGAACATCGGCATCAGTGCCTACTTGTTGGCAGTTGCGGTGTTCATTCCGCTCAGTGGCTGGGTGGCCGACCGCTTCGGACCGCGACAGGTATTTGCCGGGGCCATCGGCCTGTTCACCGTGGCGTCGTTGCTGTGCGGCATGGCCCCGACCCTGGAAACCTTCGTCGCCGCCCGGGTGCTTCAGGGCATTGGCGGTGCCCTGATGGTACCTGTGGGCCGGCTGGTGGTGCTGCGCACGACCGAGAAGAAGGACCTGGTGAAAATGCTCGCAGTGATCACCTGGCCCGGCCTGGTGGCGCCCGTATTGGGCCCGCCACTCGGCGGCCTTATCGTCACGCATTGGTCGTGGCCCTGGATCTTCTACCTGAACATCCCCCTCGGGTTGCTGGCCATTGCGGCTGCCTGGGTACTGATTCCGAATGCGCGGTCAGATGAAAAACGCCGTTTCGACACGCTGGGGTTCGTTTTCCTGGCATCGTCCTGTGCAGCGTGGCTAGTCGGCCTGGAAATGCTTGGCTCGCTGGCGGGTGGCAGCTTGGGCGCCGGGCTGGGACTGGTGTCGCTGGGCGGCTTGCTGACTTGGTTGGCAATTCGCCATTGCCGGCGTCATGCTTCGCCGCTATTGCCACTGGATACCCTGTCTATTCCCACGTTCAGGGTCAGCATCGTGGGGGGGACCTTGTTCCGCCTGTCGATCAGCGCCTTGCCGTTCCTGATCCCGTTGCTGCTGCAGATTGGTTTCGGCTTGTCGCCAGTGGATGCCGGGCTGCTGGTACTGGCGATCTTCGCCGGCAACCTGGCGATGAAGCCGTTTACCACCGGGTTGCTGCGCCGCTATGGTTTCCGCCGCGTGTTGCTGGTCAACGGGCTGATCGGGGTTGGTTGCATTCTGGCCTGCCTGGGCTTGCAGCAAGGCATGCCGTGGTACTGGATGGCCGTGGTGTTGTTCGTGGGCGGGCTTTCGCGCTCGATGCAGTTCACCACGTACAACGCTGTCGGTTTTGCCGAAGTGCCCAAGCAGCAGATGGGCGAGGCTTCGACGCTGTTCAGCATGTGCTTCCAGCTGGCGATGGCGTTGGGTGTGGCGGTGGTGGCACTGCTGTTGCGCGTGGCGATGATGGTGCGGGGCGGCGAAGGCGAGATGACAGTCAGCGACTTCCACTGGGCGTTGATTGGCGTTGCGTTGATTGCCTGCGTGGCGTTGGCGGATGCCATTCGCTTGCCGAGCAATGCCGGGGAGCAGGTCCTGCGCACCTGAAACCTGGGGCTGCTTCGCACCCCATCGCCGGCAAGCCAGCTCCCACATAGCCCGCGCTAAATCTGGCCGGTGACATGGGCGGTACAGGCAATGCAACTCTGCAAGGTATCGCGTGGCTTGACAACGCCATCAAGCGCCAGCGCCTGCGCCGCAAGCTGTGGCATGGGCTCGATGCGCACGCCGAGGTGCTCGGTGGCCAGCGATTCGTCTTCCGGACGAGGTGAAGCGGGAGAGGTCATGGTGAGTAGCTCGCTTTGTTATTTATGCGTCTAACAGCACGGTCTCAGTCGCATTCGTTGAGTTTTGAATGGGAGGTGTGGGCTACTGCAACCGGCCTTGGCCGCAGCAGCCCGGGTACATCAGTTGCCGCTGACCAGCTGGTGTGCCAACTGGTTGTGGCGCTCCAGCACGCGTGGCAGGTCGACGGTGGCCAACTGGCCGTCCTTCACCACGACGCGGCCGTTGATCACGCTGGTGTGCACCTGGGTCGGGGTGCAGAACACCAGTGCCGCCAGCGGGTCGTGGTGGCCACCGGCATAGGCGACGTGGCCGAGGTCGAAGGCGACGAAGTCGGCGACCATGCCCGGGGCAAGGGCGCCGATGTCATTGCGGTTGAGCACCTTGGCGCCGCCGAGGGTGGCGATTTCCAGTGCTTCGCGGGCGGTCATGGCGTCGGGGCCGAAGCCTACCCGCTGCAGCAGCAGGGCCTGGCGCACTTCACCGATCATGCTGGCGCCGTCGTTTGAGGCAGAGCCGTCGACCCCAAGGCCCACCGGTACGCCGTGGTCGCGCATCTTGCGTATCGGGGCAATGCCCGAGGCCAGGCGCATGTTCGAGCATGGGCAGTGGGCGACGCCGGTGCCGGTGCGGGCGAACAGCTCGATGCCGTGCTGGTCGAGCTGCACGCAGTGGGCATGCCATACGTCGCGGCCGACCCAGCCGAGGTCCTCGGCGTACTCGGCAGGGGTCATGCCAAACTTCTCGCGGCTGTAGGCGATGTCGTTGACGTTCTCGGCCAGGTGGGTGTGCAGCGACACCCCGTACTGGCGAGCCAGCACGGCGGCTTCACGCATCAGGTCGCGGCTGACCGAGAAGGGCGAGCACGGCGCTACCACGATGCGGCGCATCGAGCCGTGGCTGGCATCGTGGTAGTCCTCGATCAGGCGCTGGGACTCCTTGAGGATGTCAGCTTCCTTTTCCACCACTGAATCAGGCGGCAGGCCGCCCTGGCTCTGGCCGACGCTCATGCTGCCGCGCGCGGCGTGGAAGCGCATGCCGATCTCGGCGGCGGCGTGGATGCTGTCGTCGAGCTTGCAGCCGTTGGGGTAGATGTACAGGTGGTCGCTGGAGGTGGTGCAGCCCGACAGGATCAGTTCGGCCATGGCGGTCTGGGTCGACACCGCGATCATTTCGGGGGTGAGGCGTGCCCAGATCGGGTACAGGTTGGTCAGCCAGTTGAACAGCTCGCCGTCCTGGGCTGCCGGCACCACGCGGGTGAGGCTCTGGTACATGTGGTGGTGGGTGTTGACCAGGCCTGGGATGACCACTTTGCCGGCCATGTCGAGGATGACGTCGGCCTGTTGTGGCAGGGTATCGGTGGGGCCGACTTGTTTGATCAGGTTGTCTTCGATGTACAAGCCGCCGTTCTTGATCTCGCGGCGTTCGCCGTCCATGGTGACCAGAAGTGCAGCGTTTTTGACGAGGAGGGTTTTCTTACCGGTTGCAGATAACATGGCTTAAGCCCGTTGCAATACGCCTTGGCGATTACCGAGGTCGTAGGCGAGGGATAATGTAATCAGGAACCCAGTAAGTTGTATACACTCAAGTGATATTGATGATTTTGATTCATTCAATTCGTGAAAAATAACCAAAAATAGGAATTTAATTTATCAATAGACTAGCAGGATCTTTTCTGGAGCCTGTTTCGATGTCTGCTTTTGAACCCCGCCTTGGGGCTACTCCCACTGGCCGTATTGCTGCAATCAGCGTCGCGGTCCTTGCCTTTTCGGCCTTCTTGATCGTGACCACCGAGTTCCTGATTGTCGGCTTGTTGCCCGCGCTCAGCCAGGACCTTGGGGTTTCCATCTCGATGGCGGGGCAGTTGGTCACGCTGTTTGCCTTTACTGTGATGCTTGCCGGCCCGTTCTTGACAGCGGCATTGGCGCACCTGGACCGCAAGCGTTTATTCATCACCATTCTGCTGGTATTTGCCGCAGCCAATGCATTGGCTGCGGCCTCGACCAGTTTCTGGGTGCTGGCCATTGCCCGGGTCGTCCCGGCACTGGCGTTGCCGGTGTTCTGGGGCACGGCCAGTGAAACGGCCGGCCAGTTGGCCGGGCCTGATAAAGCAGGGCAAGCCATTTCCAAGGTGTACCTGGGCATCTCGGCGGCGATGTTGCTGGGTATTCCGCTGGGCACCGTGGCGTCCAATGCCGTGGGTTGGCGTGGCGCATTCTGGATGCTGGCCGCGCTGTCATTGCTGATGGCGCTGGCCATGTGGGTGTGGATGCCGCACGTTGCCCGCGCGGCAAAAGTCGACTTCATGCAGCAGGCACGCATTTTCAAGGAGCGCTATTTCCTTGCCAATGTCCTGCTGTCGGTGGTGGTGTTCACCGCGATGTTCACAGGCTACAGCTACCTGGCCGAGCTGCTGCAGCGGGTCGCGGGTGTACCACCCGCGCATACCGGTTGGTGGCTGATGGGCTTTGGCGCAGTGGGCCTGCTCGGCAACTGGATCGGTGGACGGGTCGTGGACCGTTCACCGCTCAGGGCGACGGCGCTGTTTCTGCTGTTGCTGGCCATCGGCATGGCGGCGATCGTGCCGCTGGCCCATGCAGGCCTGGTGTTCTGCCTGGCACTGGGGGTGTGGGGTGTGGCCAACACCGCGCTATACCCCATCAGCCAGGTACGGGTGATGGGGTCTGTGACGCATGCCCAGGCTTTGGCCGGTAGCACCAATGTGTCGGCGGCCAATGCGGGCATTGGCCTGGGCGCCGTCCTCGGTGGCTTGACCATCCCTGGCCTGGGTATCGAATACCTGGGCTACGTAGCCGCAGGCGTGGCCGTGGTGGCGCTGGGGCTTGTGCCGCTGGTCGGCGGCCTTGCGCGTCAGCGCGCGTCGCTGGCCCGGGTACCATGAGGCGCCAGCCGAGGCAGCAGGTAGTCGAGCAGGGCGCGGACCTTGGGTAGCCCCTCGCGGCTTTTGAGCCACACCAGATTCATTGGCAGGCCGTCGGTGGCCAGCGCGGGCAACACTTCGACCAGCCGCCCTTGATCGAGGTGTTGCTGGGTCAGCCAGGTTGGTAGCTGGCCGATACCATGACCGGCCAGCACTGCTGCAACTTCCCCTTCACCGTCCCCCACCGCGATGCGGGGTTGTACGCTGCGTCGTTCCATTTCGCCAGGTTGGCGGCCCTTGAACAGCCAGGGGCTGACCATGCCATCGGTATGGCCATAGCCGACGCAGTGGTGGTATTCCAGGTCGCGTTCGTCTTGTGGCACGCCGTGCTTTTCCAAGTAGGCGGGTGCGGCACAGAACATCAGGCGCTGGGCACCGAAGTACTGGTGGCCAAGTGCGGCCGGCCAAGCATCCGGGCCACCGATTCGCACCACGATGTCGATACCTTCGTGCACCGGGTCGACAAAACGGTCGGAGAAAGACACGTGCGGTTGCAGCAATGGGTGCAGGCGGATGAAGTCCAGAATCAAGGGCAGCACATGCAGGCGGCCGTAGGAGGCTGGCAGTTCTATCCGGATTTTGCCATGGGGTTCGTTGTCGCTGGCGACCAGTGCGTGCTCGACCTCTTCCAGGTCGGCCAGGACCGAGGTGCAGGTACGGTAGAAGATGACGCCAGCCTCGCTGAGCGACAAGGTGCGTGTGGTGCGGTTGAACAGCCGTGTGCCCAGGCGGGCCTCCAGCCGGGCCACGCTCTTGCTGATGGCCGAGCTGGTGAGGTTGAGCCGCTCTGCGGCTGCCGTGAAGCTGCCCAGATCAGCGACGGCAACGAATACGTCGATGCCTTTAAGGCGTTCGGAGGAGTACATGGCTGGCCTTGTTGATGAATTGAGTTCCATTGTCAGTGGAGCATAGTGAATTCTGACAATGAAATTTCATCAATGGCCTGCGCCTGTAACGGCCTCTTCGCGCAGGCCGGCTCCCCCATTGGCCGTGTGAGCTTTCGAGGGTATGCGGCAGCCTGCACGCCTGGCACGGCTAAGTTGCACCGTGCCTGCTCAGCAGGCTCCCTATCACACCGCGTCGCGGCTGCTTACGCCATCGAGCAACCGCGCAATCCTCAGCGGGTTACCGTTTTTCAACGCATCCGGCAGCAGTGCATCGGGGTAGTTCTGGAAGCAAACCGGGCGCAGGAAGCGGTCGATGGCCAAGGTACCGACCGAGGTGCCGCGTGCGTCGGAGGTGGCCGGGTAAGGTCCGCCATGCACCATTGCATCGGAAACCTCTACACCGGTCGGGTAGCCGTTGAGCAGCAGGCGCCCGGCCTTGCGCTCCAGCAACGGCACCAGCGAGGCAAAGGCCTCCAGGTCATCAGGCTCGGCAATCAGGGTGGCGGTCAGCTGGCCCTGCAGGTGGCGCAGCGCTTCGGCCAGTTGCTCGGCATCGGCCACCTCCACCACTACGGTGGTCGGGCCGAACACTTCCTCCTGCAACAGCGGGTCGCCGTTCAGTAACAGGCTTACGTCTGCCTTGAACAGCTGCGGCTGGGCCTGGTTGCCGGTTTGTGGCTGCCCGGCCAGGTGCTGGATACCCGGGTGTGCCAGCAGGTGCTGGACACCGTTCTGGTAGCTGCGCAGGGTGCCGGCGTTGAGCATGGTCTGGGGGCCCTGGTCGGCCATGCGGGCTACCAACGTTTGCAGGAAAAGCGCGAATTGCGGCGACTGGATGCCTACCACCAGGCCCGGATTGGTGCAGAACTGCCCGCAACCCATCACCACCGAGGCGGCCAGTTCGCTGGCTACCTGCTCGCCACGGGCTTGCAGCGCCTGAGGCAGGACGATCACCGGGTTGATGCTGCTCATTTCGGCAAACACCGGGATCGGCTGCGGGCGTGCCGCCGCCATGTCGCACAGGGCGCGGCCACCGCGCAGCGAGCCGGTGAAACCGACCGCCTGGATGGCCGGGTGCTTGACCAGCGCTTCGCCCACGCCGGCACCGTAGATCAGGTTGAAAACACCTGCCGGCATACCGCTGCTGGCCACCGCGCGGTCAATGGCACCAGCCACATGGGCGGCAGTAAGCATGTGCCCGCTGTGGGCCTTGAACACCACCGGGCAGCCAGCGGCCAGCGCCGAGGCGGTGTCACCGCCAGCGGTGGAGAAGGCCAGCGGGAAGTTACTGGCACCGAACACGGCCACCGGGCCCACGCCGATGCGGTACTGGCGCAGGTCCGGGCGCGGCAGCGGGGTACGCTGGGGCTGGGCACGGTCGATGCGTGCGGCGTAGAAATCGCCTCGGCGTACCACCTCGGCAAACAGGCGCAGCTGGTTGCTGGTACGGCTGCGTTCGCCACGGATGCGGGCTTCGGGCAGCGCGGTTTCGCGCATCACATGCTGGATGAAGTCGTCACCCAGTGCGTCCAGCTCGTTGGCAATGGCGTCGAGGAAAGCGGCACGCTGGGCCGGGCTGGTGGTGCGGTAGGCGGGGTAGGCGGCGTCGGCGGCCTGCACGGCAGCCTCTACTTCGTCGCCGGTCGCCTGGTGGAAGGCGTAAGGCAGCGGCTCGCCGGTGTGGGCGTCGACGCTGTTCAGCAGCACGTCACCGTTGCCGCTGAGTTGGCCGGCGATATGGTTCAGGCGATGTTCGATGGACATTTCGTTTCCCGTTGGCAATGACAGTCGTTGCACCGGGACTGTAGGTGGCGAACGGGGGGCTGAATAATGATTAATGCGGATCGGGTGATAACGACCAGTTATCACCCAGCGTGTAGCGTCACTCCGCCATCTGCAATTCCGGCAGCTTCACCCGGAACGCTCGGGTCAGCCCCATCAGCACCACCAGGCCCATGCCCATCCAGCACAGGCCGATGGTGAACGACAGGCTGGTCAGGCTGCTCCACAGCCACAGCGTGCTGAGAAAGCCCAGGCCGGGGATGGCGCCGTACAGCAGGTAGTTGCGGCCACCGCGCAGTTTCTGGTCGACAAGGTAGTGCTTGACCACCGCCAGGTTCACCGCCGAAAAGGCGAACAGCGCGCCGAAGCTGATCATGTTGGCCACGGTGTCGAGGGTGATCACCAGGGCGATCAGCGACAGCAGGCTGACCACCAGGATGGCAGTGGCTGGCACGCGTTTTTTCGTCACCAGTTGGCCGAACGCCCGCGGCAACGCGCCGTCGCGGCCCATGGCGAACAGCACGCGCGACACGCTGGCCTGGGACACCATGGCCGAGGCGAAGCAGCCGGCCACATAGGTGGCAGTGAAGGCTGCTACCAGCAGTTCGCCGCCGACACGGCGCATCACATCCACCGAGGCCGAATCCGGGTCGGCGAAGCTGCCCCAGTCGGGGAACACCATTTGCGCGCAGTACGACACCACCAAGAACAGCAAGCCGCCGATCAGTGAAACCGCCAGGATCGCCACCGGAATGCGGTAGGTCGGGTTGGTCGTTTCTTCGGCCATGGTCGAGACGGCATCAAACCCCAGGAAGGACAGGCACAGCATGGCAGCGCCGGTCATGATCAGCGGCACGCTGAAACCTTCGTGGTGGAAGGGGGCCAGCAGCGACACTGGCTCCGCCTGCCCGCTGAGCTTGAGCACGGACAGGGCGACGAAGACGACGATGAACACCAGCTGCACCACCACCAGGATCCAGTTGACCCGGGTGATGGACTCGATGCCGATCAGGTTGAGGAAGGTGACCAGGGCAATGGAGCCTGCCACCCACACCCAGGCGTGGATGGCCGGGAAGTATTCCGACATGTAGATGCCGATCAGCAGGTAGCTGAGCAGCGGCAGGAAGATGTAGTCGAGCAGCAGTGTCCAGCCGGTAATAAAGCCGATGTGGCTGCCGAAGGCCTTGCGCGTATAGGTGTAGACCGAGCCGGAGTAGGGGTGGGCCTGGACCATGCGGCCGTAGCTGTAGGCAGTCAGCAGCATGGCGGCGAGGGTGAGCAGGTAGGCGGTGGGCAGGTGCCCTTTGGTCATCTGGGTGACCAGCCCGTAGGTGGTGAATACGGCCAGGGGCACCATGTAGGCCAGGCCGAACAGGACCAGGGCAGTCAGCCCCATGGACTTGCGGAAGCGGCCGGTGTTGGCGCAGGGATGCGCGGCGGTGTCATGTGAGGGGCTATGGGCTGTACTTGTTGTTGTATGCATTGCTAACTCCTGGAAGGGGATGCAAGACACCGCAGTACGCGAGCAGGCTCGTTACCGGTGGGTGAAGTGCAAGGAGGTCGAGCGGAAGGCTCGCAGCGCTGGGGCGGGTTGATGCTCCCACACCCTGCAGGTACCCGGAATCACCCTTTGGGGTGAGCGGGTACAGCCTCGCCCGGCTCACCCCAAAGGGTGATTTCGGCGCCTGCAGTGGCGTGGGAGTATCTTGGTCAACAACGCACCGCACTGGCGGCGGTGCCACTGAATAGAAACGGCAGGCCCACAGTGACTAATCAATTGCTTTCAGAACAGTGGTTCGAGCACCTGGCCAAGGTCACCGAGGCAATCGGCCGACCGGGCTTTGCCGCCAACCTGTTTGCCGCACTTGGCGTTATCCGGCCGATCCAGGCGACCACGGTGTACCTGTACCCGCACGACGGCATGCCTTGTGCGCTGTTCGAGCAGGACGACAAGGCGCCCTGGCAGCCTGAGGGCAATGTCAGCCGCTACTTGTCCGGCTTCTACCTGCTCGACCCGTTCTACGGTGCCTGTGTGGAGCAGGTAGCGTCGGGGTGCTATGGGTTGTTCGAAGTGGCACCCGACCATTTCGAGGTCAGCGAGTACTACCAGTCGTTCTACCGGCACTCGCACCTGGAGGATGAGCTCAACTACATCCTGCAGGTTGCGCCTGGGCAGAGCCTGGCGGTGTCGCTGGCGTTCACCGAGAAGCTGGATGCACACAGCCGCGAGCTGTACGGGCGCATCACGCCCTGGGTGCTGGCGGTGCTGAGCAAGCACTTCGCCGGGCTGGACAGCCGCGCCGGGCGCTTCGAGAACATCCTCGAACAACGCATCCACGCGGCGCTGAACAACTTTGGCAGCTCGCTGCTGACCGAGCGTGAGTGCCGTATCGCCCAGTTGATCCTGCGTGGCCACTCGACCAAGTCGCTGGCCGAGCGCCTGGGCGTGTCGGAAGACACCATCAAGTCGCACCGCAAGAACGTCTACGCCAAGCTCGACATCGGCACCCAGTCCGAGCTGTTTTCCCTGTTCATCGACGCGCTGGCCAATGCCCAGGGCGTGCTGGGCAAGGACCCGCTGGAAAGCTACATGGGCAAGCTGCGCTGAGCGACAGCCACCCTGCAACCCCACCGCAAAGGAAAACCAACAATGAATGCGCCTTTCGCCCCGCAACGCCAGACCCGCGACTACCAGGCAGCCGATGCCGCGCACCATATCCATGCCTTCCTCGACCAGAAGGCGCTGAATGCCGAAGGCCCGCGGGTGATCGTCGGTGGCGAACGCCTGCACCTGTGGGACAGCGAGGGCAAGCGCTACCTGGATGGCATGTCTGGCCTGTGGTGCACCCAGCTCGGCTACGGGCGCCGCGACCTGACTGTCGCTGCCGCCACGCAGATGGACCAGCTGGCCTACTACAACATGTTTTTCCACACCACCCACCCGGCGGTGATCGAACTGTCCGAGCTGCTGTTCAGCCTGCTGCCCGGCCACTACAGCCATGCGATCTACACCAACTCCGGCTCTGAAGCCAACGAAGTGTTGATCCGTACCGTACGCCGCTACTGGCAAGTGGTCGGCCAGCCGAACAAGAAGGTCATGATTGGCCGCTGGAACGGTTACCACGGCTCGACTCTGGCGGCCACGGCGCTGGGCGGCATGAAGTTCATGCACGAAATGGGCGGGCTGATCCCGGATGTTGCGCACATCGATGAGCCGTACTGGTACGCCGAGGGGGGCGAGCTGACCCCGGCCGAGTTCGGCCGCCGCTGCGCCTTGCAGCTGGAGGAAAAGATCCTGGAACTGGGCGCCGAGAATGTTGCCGGCTTTATCGCCGAGCCGTTCCAGGGCGCAGGCGGCATGATTTTCCCGCCGGAAAGCTACTGGCCGGAAATCCAGCGCATCTGCCGCCAGCATGACGTGCTGTTGTGCGCCGATGAGGTGATTGGTGGCTTTGGCCGCACCGGCGAGTGGTTTGCCCATGAATACTTCGGTTTCGAGCCCGACACCCTGTCGATCGCCAAGGGCCTGACCAGCGGCTATGTGCCCATGGGTGGCTTGGTGCTGAGCAAGCGTATTGCCGAGGCGCTGGTGGAACGTGGCGGGGTGTTTGCCCACGGCCTGACCTATTCCGGCCACCCGGTGGCGGCGGCGGTGGCGATTGCCAACCTGAAGGCGCTGCGCGACGAAGGCATCGTCACCCAGGTGAAGGATGACACCGGGCCGTACCTGCAGCGCATCCTGCGCGAGGTGTTCGCCGACCACCCGTTGATCGGCCAGGTGCAGGGGGCCGGCTTGGTGGCAGCGTTGCAGTTCGCCGAGCACAAGCCGACGCGCAAACGCTTCGCCAACGAGAACGACCTGGCCTGGCAATGCCGCACCTTTGGTTTCGAGGAAGGGGTGATCATTCGCTCGACCCTGGGCCGGATGATCATGGCACCGGCCTTGATCGCCAACCACAGCGAGCTGGATGAGCTGGTGGAGAAAACCCGCATTGCCGTGGACCGCACCGCTCGGTTGGTTGGCAAGCTCTAAGCCGTTGCCAAGGGCAACCGGTTTCCCCTGTGGGAGCGGGCATGCCCGCGAACACCGGCGAAGCCGGTGCCATCCTCCGTGTCGCCTGATTCGCGGGCACGCCCGCTCCCACAGAGGAGGCGAGGCGCGCTTGCGGACTGTGTGGTACCTGTTACTTCCGCAAAAATGATCGCCACCGCGGTCGCCTGGAGTACAAATGTACACCCTCGAATTCTGGCAACAACGCGCCTGGGACCTGTACCTGCCATCCCAGGCGCTGATCAACGGCAAACCCGTCAACGCACAGGATGGCGCCACGTTCGCCGCCATCAACCCCGCAACCAACACCGTACTGGCCCAGGTCGCCGCCTGCGGCCAGGCCGAGGTCGACCTTGCCGTGGCCAGCGCACGTCGGGCCTTCGAACAAGGCCCCTGGCCGCGCATGGCCCCAGGCGAGCGCAAGAAGGTGCTGCTGCGCCTGGCCGAGCTGATCATGGCCCATCGCGAAGAACTGGCGTTGCTTGACTCGCTGAACATGGGCAAGCCGGTGATGGACGCCTACAACATCGACGTGCCGGGCTCGGCCCATGTGTTCGCCTGGTACGGCGAGGCGCTGGACAAGCTGTATGACCAGGTGGCGCCCACTGCTGCCAATGCGCTGGCCACCATCACCCGCGAAGCCCTCGGCGTGGTCGCTGCCGTGGTGCCATGGAACTTCCCGCTCGACATGGCCGCCTGGAAGCTCGCCCCGGCGCTGGCTGCCGGTAACAGCGTGGTGCTCAAACCTGCCGAACAATCACCGTTCTCGGCCCTGCGCCTGGCCCAGCTGGCGCTGGAAGCCGGTGTGCCGGAAGGCGTGCTGAACGTGGTGCCTGGCTTGGGCGAGCAGGCTGGGCAGGCGCTGGGCCTGCACCCGGATGTGGACTGCCTGGTGTTCACCGGCTCCACCCAGGTGGGCAAGTACTTCATGCAGTACTCGGCGCAGTCCAACCTCAAGCAGGTGTGGCTGGAGTGCGGCGGCAAGAGCCCCAACCTGGTGTTCGAAAACTGCCAGGACCTGGACCTGGCGGCGGAAAAGGCCGCATTCGGTATTTTCTTCAACCAGGGCGAAGTGTGTTCGGCCAACTCGCGGCTGTACGTGCAGCGCTCCATCCATGACGAATTTGTCGAGCGCCTGCAAGCCAAAGCCCGCCAGTGGTTGCCGGGCAACCCGCTGGACCCGGCGAGCCGTGCTGGTGCCATTGTCGATGCCGAACAAACCGGCCGCATCGAAGCCGCCATTGTGCGCGCCGGGCAAGAGGGCGCACGGTTGGTGTGTGGCGGTCGGCGCCTGACCATCGAAGGGTCGGACAACTACATCGAGCCGACCATTTTTGCCGGTGTCCATGGCCGCATGAGCCTGGCGCGGGAGGAAGTGTTCGGGCCGGTGCTGGCAGTCAGCGCCTTCGACACGGAAGAAGAAGCGGTGCGCCTGGCCAACGACAGTATCTATGGCCTGGCGGCTTCGATGTGGAGCGATGACTTCAACCAGGTGCACCGGGTAGCGCGGGCGTTGAAAGCCGGTACCGTGTCGGTGAACACGGTCGACGCGCTGGATGTGACGGTGCCCTTCGGCGGTGGCAAGCAGTCGGGGTTCGGGCGCGACCTGTCGTTGCATTCGTTCGACAAGTATTCGCAGCTCAAGACCACTTGGTACCAGCTGCGCGGCTGAGGTTCGCAGAGCACCTGGCCTTGCCGAACGGGTGATGGCGATTGCCGACAACTTCGAGCGCAGAAATGCCTGCCACCTGATGCAAGCATCGGGCGACAAAAAATCAGATCAGGCTGACAGTTATGTCCGCCGCAGCAGTTTCAGCGCCTGTGAGATCGAGCGCCGCCCGCGCGGCGCTTCGCGACGCAAGGCCGCTCCCACATTTGTTGCAACGTGCCAAACCTGTCAGGTCATGGTTGCCCGCCTTGCTGGTGTGACAATACCTCCAGGCTGGCGCGGCTGCCGCACCACCTGTCTTAAGTCGTGCGCCAAGGGTGATAGCCATGGCCTCACAGGCATGGCCACGTTGCAACAAATGTGGGAGCGGCCTTGCGTCGCGAAGCGCCGCGCGGGCGGCGATCGATCTCATAAACGCTGCAAACCTTTCGGCGTACCTCACTCGTACCCTTGCACCCCGGCAATGTGCCGCCCGGCCACATAACCAAAGGTCAGCGCCGGACCCAGGTTGATGCCACCCGACGGGTACCAGCCACCAAACACGCTGGCCATGTCGGTACCTGCAGCATACAGCCCCGGGATCGGCTGCCCGGCCTCATCCAGCACGCGGGCACTGCCATCGGTGCGCAGCCCGGCAAAGGTGCCAAAGCAGCCAGGCTTCACCTTCACCGCATAGAACGGCCCATGCTCGATGGGCGCTACACAAGGGTTGGGCCCTTTGTGCTGCGGGTCCCCCTGTTTGCGGTTGAACGGTGTGGAACCACGGCCGAATGCCGGGTCCTGGCCGTTGCGGGCGTGGCTGTTAAAGTCATCGACCGTGGCGCGTAACCCGGACGGGTCGATGCCACACGCCTGGGCGAGTTGTTCGAGCGTGGCGCCGCGCTTGAGGTAGCCGCTGCGCACATGCGGCCCTACCGGCAGCGGTGCCGGGCGGGCGTAACCCAGGCCATAGCGGCGCAAGAAGCGATGGTCGCAAACCAGCCACGAGCACACCTCCACGTCCGACGGCACCGCCGCGACCATGGCTGACACATAGTCGTAATAGCCATGCGCTTCGTTGACAAAGCGCTTGCCGTTGGCCAGCACGCCAATGATGCCGGGCTTGCCGCGCTCGATGATGTGCGGGAAGTGGCCGACGCTGCCGTCGCGGTGCGGCACCTGCGAAACCGGTGCCCACGCCACTGGCGATTTGAGGTCGGTGGCAACCACGCCACCGGCCGACTCGCCCAGGCGCAGCCCGTCACCGGAACAACCCTGCGGCGGCAGGGCCAGGTTGTCGTGGCCGCTGGCATCACGCGGGAAAAGCTGCCGGCGCCGGGCGCTGTCGTTGGGGAAACCACCTGCCGCGAGTACCACGGCCTTGGCCCGGATCTGCCGGTCGCCCTGCGGTGTGCCCACCAGCACCCCGCGTACCTGGCCCTCTTCGACCAGCAGGCGTTTGGCCGGCGCCGACTCCTGCAGGTGCACGCCCAGGTCTTGTGCCGACTTGGCCAGGCGCGCCACCAATGCCACGCCGTTGACCAGGTGCATCGCCCGGCCATACCGGGCCAGGTGATACAGGTGGCGGCCAAAGCGCTTGCACACGTGCAGCAAGGCCTTGGGCGAGCGGGTCATGTTGAGGAAGGCGGCCAGGTCTGCGCCGGCCATGATCGGCATGCCCATGAATGAGGTTTCGCGCAGGGTCTTGCGCAGGCGCGGCAGCAAGGCGCCCACCTGGCGGGCGTCGTACGGCGCGGCAATTACCTGGTGCCCGCCCTGGGCCGCACCGGGTGTGTCGCCATGCATGTCCGGGATGCCGTTGCCGTCGGCAAACTGCAGCGCTGTGTGTTTTTCGAAGAACGCCACCATATGCGGGCAGGCTTCGAGGAACGCATCCACACGCTCGGCGTTGTAATTCGCCCCCAGTTCATTTCGCAGGTAGGTGCGTGGCTGCTCGATGTCTTCCACAATGCCAGCCCGCTGGGCCAGCGGGTTGCGTGGCACCCATGCCCAGCCGCCCGACCACGCGGTGGCGCCGCCAAACACGGGTTCCTTCTCAAGCACGATCACCTTCTGCCCGTGCCAGGCAGCTGTCACGGCCGCAGCCAGCCCGGCGGCGCCGGAGCCTATGACCAGTACATCGTATTCGGTATCGAGAGCAGCAGAAGGCATTGCGGCGTTCCTGTTTTGTTATTAGAACAAGGTTCCATATTTTTATCCGCAGCTGCTCGGCCCGCAATGGCCTGGCAGCCTGGAAGGGCAACTAATGGGCGATAACCGGACATTTCACGGGAGGCTGGCTGCGCGCTCTACCGCTCATATGGAATCATCTTCTAGAATCCGCAAAAAAATCAGGGAACTGTGTCATGGCTGGTAGTCAGATCGAACGCGCCTTCAGTCTTGTAGAGAGCCTTACCGGCGAACCTCAGGGGCTGCCCTTGCAAACCCTGGCCGAGCGCCTGGACATCCCCAAAAGCGCGGCCCACCGCATGCTCACCGAGCTGGTGCGGCTAGGCTACGTGCGGCAGAACCGCGATAACAGCCGCTACCAGCTATCGGCCAAGCTGGTGGCGCTGGGCTTTCGTTACCTGTCCAGCAACGGTGCCGACATCATCCAGCCGATTCTCGACCGCCTGGCCCAGGACAGCGGCGAACTGGTGCGCCTTGGCGTGATCGACGGTACCCGCCAGACCTGGATCGCCAAGTCCCAAGGCGCCCGCTCCGGGCTGCGCTACGACCCGGACATGGGCCGCGATGCGCCACTGTTCTACACCGCCTCTGGGCATGCCTGGCTGGCCAGCCTGGACGATGAACAGGCGCTGCAGATGGTGTTGCGCCAAGGCATTGCCGACCCTGCGCAGTTCGGCCCGAACGCGCCACGTTCCACCGAGGAGCTGCTTGCCTACCTGCACCGTGCCCGCGAACAGGGTTATGCCTGGGTCCAGGAAACCTCGGCCATCGGTACCTCGGCCCTGGCGGCGGTGGTGCGTCGCCCGCAAACGGACGAGGTGATTGGCGTATTGAGCATCGCCGGGCCTAGCGCACGGATGGCGCAAAGCCGCCTGGCAGAGCTGGCGCCGCTGTTGATGGCGGCGGCGCAAGAGCTGTCTGCAGCCAGCCGGGCAAGCGAATTGTTTGCCTGAAGGCACATTACTGGTCGATTACCGCACAGTCTGTTCTACCGGTTCTTCTGAAAAGCTGAACTTGGTTCTAAATTGTCGAGTGTTGATTCTGGAATTCGGTTTCAGAATCTGCCCAACAACAACGACAAGAGGACAGGCTGTTGAATGCACCCCTTCGTATTGCCTTGATTGGCGCCGGCATCATGGGCCGCCAGCACTATCAGCACCTGCGTATCGTGCCGCAAGCCCAATTGTGCGCGGTGGCCGACCCGGGCCCGCAGGCCGAGGCCTTTGCCGCCGAGTGCGGCGTGCCCTGTTTTGCCGACCACCGGCAGATGCTGGAGCGTGTGCGTCCCGAGGCGGTGATCGTTGCCAACCCGAACAACCTGCATGTGGCTACCGCGCTGGATTGCATTGAGTCCGGCGTGCCAGTGCTGGTCGAGAAGCCGGTGGGCGTGCACCTGGATGAAGTCCGTGCATTGGTAGAAGCCTCGCGCAGCCGGGGTGTGCCAGTGCTGGTCGGCCATCACCGTCGGCACAATCCACTGATCGCCAAGGCGCACCAGGTGATTGCCGACGGCAAGCTCGGCCGGCTGATCAATGTCACCGCATTGTGGCAACTGCAAAAGCCAGACAGCTACTTCGACACCCCATGGCGTCGCGAGCCGGGGGCCGGCTTCTTGCTGACCAACCTGATCCACGACCTCGACCTGCTGCGCCATCTGTGCGGCGAGGTGGTGCAGGTGCAGGCGTTCACCCGTAACGATGTACGCGGTTTTGCCAACGAAGACAGCGCGGCGGTGCTGCTGCAGTTTGCCAACGGCGCATTGGGCAGCCTGACCGGCTCGGACGCGGTGGCTGCGCCGTGGAGCTGGGAGCTGGACTCCGGCGAAAGCCCTATCTACCCGCGCCAGGATGGCCAGCCTTGCTACCTGCTGGCTGGCACCCAAGGGGCGCTGAGTATTCCCCAGCTCAAGCGCTGGCACTACGCCGAGGCGGGGTCTGGCTGGCACACGCCGCTGCTGCAGAGCGAAGAAACCATTCCTGACGGCGAGGCGTTGACCCTGCAGTTGCAGCATTTCGTACGGGTTGCCCGCGGTGAGCAGGCGCCGCTGATCGACGCTGCCGACGGTGGCCGCACGCTGGCGCTGATCGAAGCCATCCGCCAGGCGGCGCAAAGCGGCCGGGCCTGTGCCCCCGAGCAGATTGCCTAAGCAGACCCTGACTTGATTTTGGTGACGAACAATGACTGATCGAATTTTCTCCCTCGCCGCCCTGACGGTGCTCGAACTGTCCCCGCCGGACATGGTTGAGGCAGCTGCCCGCGCCGGTTACAGCCACGTTGGCCTGCGCCTGGTGCCGGCCACCGAGCAGGAGCAGCACTTCCCGCTTGTGGCCGACGCCGACCTGCGCCGGCAAACCCAGGCGCGCCTGCGCGACACCGGTATCAAGGTGCTCGACCTGGAAATACTGCGCCTGAAGCCCGAAACCTGCGTGGCCGATTTCGAACCGATTCTGGCGGTAGGCGCTGAGCTGGGTGGCACAGAGCTGCTGGTAGCCGGCAACGACCCGGATGAAGCCCGTCTCACCGAGCGCTTTGCCGCGTTGTGTGACCTGGCAGCGAGGTATGGCATTTACCCGCAACTGGAGTTCATGCCCTGGACCGATGTGCGTGACCTGAGCCAGGCCATGCGGGTGGTGGCCAACGCCGACCGCAGCAATGGCTGCGTGCTGGTGGATGCCTTCCACTTCAATCGCTCCCGGTCTTCGCTGGGCGACCTGGCACAACTGGCGCCGCAGCGCATGCGCTACGCCCAGCTGTGCGACGTCGCCGGCCCGGTACCCGCCGACATGGACGAGATTCTGCGCCAGGCGCGAAACGAGCGGCGCTTCCCTGGTGACGGCGATGCCGACCTGGTCAGCCTGCTGCGCGGCCTGCCGCCCACGGTGCCGCTGAGCCTGGAAATCCCCACACGGCAGCTGCTGGAGCAAGGAATCAGCGGCGAACAGCGCGCGCGCATGGCGCTGGAGAAGGCCATGGCGGTGCTGGCCACCGTCTGATTTCGGAACCATCACACAGTCTCCCGCTTAACCCCTGTAGGAGCAGCCTTGTGCTGCGAAGAGGCCGGTAAGGCTAAAGATTATCTTCGGCTGCAATGGCCTCTTCGC
>NZ_JAWRYI010000070.1:0-435 GCF_046534705.1 Pseudomonas sp. SIMBA_068 | reverse complement strand
TTGCCATGACTGCCAACACAATGAAGCAAGATATTGAGCATTACCTAAGTATTGGCATGGACGGTTATTTAACTAAGCCATTTAATAAAGATAGCTTGAACAGCTTGCTTAATGTTTACAATCCAAACAACGAAAATCTCAAAGACTTAGCAATAAAAATTAGTGACCCGAGCATTAAAAGAGAACATAAACTTAAACAAACATGCCGTGAACTAAAAAGATTAATACCTGCGGCCAACAGAGTCAGCTTATGGCTGTTTAATGAAGAATACTCTGAGATAAATTGTTTAATGTGCCTTGATGAGAACGATGAAGTCATTCTTGACTCAGTATTAACAGCAAAAGACTACCCAGATTACTTTAACTACATACTAAGCCACCAAATACTTGATGCCCCCGATGCAAGAAATCACGAAGTTACAAAAGGCTTTACCA
>NZ_JAWRYI010000545.1:0-271 GCF_046534705.1 Pseudomonas sp. SIMBA_068 | reverse complement strand
CGTGATCGCGCAGGTCGACCGCATCGTCGACAAGGTGCCGCGCGTCGACATTCCGGGCGACCGCGTGCATTTCGTCGTCGAGGCGGGGCGGCCGTTCTACGTCGAGCCGCTGTTCACGCGCGACCCGGCCGCGATCACCGAAACGCAGATCCTGACCGCGATGCTCGCGATCAAGGGCATCTACGAGCCGTACGGGATCAAGCGGCTGAACCACGGCATCGGCTTCAACACGGCCGCGATCGAGCTGCTGCTGCCGACCTATGGCGCGAAG
>NZ_JAWRYI010000544.1:0-271 GCF_046534705.1 Pseudomonas sp. SIMBA_068 | reverse complement strand
CGAGAATGGCCGCCCAAAGCCGGGTTGTTACCGCAGCCCACCCGCTTGACGCTCGACTGATGCACCCAACATCACCGCGAAGAAACCTCGACATTCGGCTCATGGATGACCTTTGAACGAAAGCGCTTACCCGGCGCACCTCGAGTTTCTGCGCACGCTTTAGCAAAGAAGAGAGTTAATCCGAATATGCCCACCCGCTCGAAGATCATCTACACCTTCACCGACGAAGCCCCGGCCCTCGCCACCTATTCCCTGCTGCCTATCGTAGAAG
>NZ_JAWRYI010000543.1:0-271 GCF_046534705.1 Pseudomonas sp. SIMBA_068 | reverse complement strand
AGCTGTCGCTGCGGCAACGAGAGGGAGCAGGCGCATAAATGTTTCCTTACTGGTTTTTTTCTAAGTGTAGATGACAGCAAGGAAAAGCGCAGAAAAGGTCCGAAAATTCGGACCCGATGAAATTTTACTGTAGAGCGTTGAGAATCTGCCAGGCGGCGGTGACTCTCGCTGGATTGGGATAGTTTTTGTTAGCCAGCATCACTATACCCAGCTCTTTTTCTGGAATAAACGCGACATAGCTACCAAATCCGCCGGTTGCCCCTGTTTTATG
>NZ_JAWRYI010000542.1:0-271 GCF_046534705.1 Pseudomonas sp. SIMBA_068 | reverse complement strand
ATCGCACCCAGACCGATAAAGGTCAGGTCCACCAGAGAGAGTTGTTTCTTGAATTTGCCTTTGCCTGACATGGGGCTGTGCCTGTTTTGGATTATTGGAATGGGCAGCTGGAATGTCACGTCGGCGGGGCCGTCCGACGCTTGCAGCACTGCACCCGGGCTGTGCCTTGTGGCTGCCCGGAGCTGTTGTTTGGAAGCGGGCGCCCTTCACCCTGGGCGCCCGTGAACGCCTTACAAGCCGACGTTGGGCAGGCTCGGGCGCGTGGCCAGGG
>NZ_JAWRYI010000541.1:0-271 GCF_046534705.1 Pseudomonas sp. SIMBA_068 | reverse complement strand
CATCAGCTTCGTTCTGAAAAAGATTTAATTAATCAAGCTCGTTATATTGTTGCTAACCCACTAAGAACTGGCATAGTAAAAAGTGTCGGGCAATATCCATTCTGGGATTGTATTTATTTAAATTAAATAGCATGTAAAACAAGAAGCTGTCGCTTCTAACGTGAGCAAGCTCTACGTCTACAAAATAAGTTAACCCTACTTACTTTGGCTACTCATTTACTCCTCATTCGCTTCTCTTTGTGCATTAAGATTTTAAAAGCCCATTAATCAC
>NZ_JAWRYI010000540.1:0-271 GCF_046534705.1 Pseudomonas sp. SIMBA_068 | reverse complement strand
CCACGCACCACTTTTTGACCCGCTCGCGTATTACTTCCAGGTGGCCTCGACGAAGCGCGGCAGTTCATCCGGGTACGGTGTGAAATTCAGATCGGAGGTGTAGGCGTAGTTCATCGAATAGTTGAACAGAGGCGCCCAGTAAGCCTGCTCGCTGATACGCTGCAGCGCTTTTCTGTAGTTGTCCTTGCGCACCTGCGGGTCGAGCGCGTTGTCATCCGTATGTAACCAGCCCTGAACCTGTGGATCTTTGATGTTGTCGTCCGGATTGCCC
>NZ_JAWRYI010000539.1:0-271 GCF_046534705.1 Pseudomonas sp. SIMBA_068 | reverse complement strand
CTAACCAATAACGTGATTAAGGAATGATCCATGTCTGATTTACTTTGCTCTGCCAAATTGGGTGCTACGACGCTGGCGTTACTGCTCAGCGCTGCCAGTTTGTCTGCCCAGGCATCTGTAACGCCAGATCGTACCCGTTTGATATTTAATGAAAGCGACAAATCAATCAGCGTGACGCTGCGCAATAACGATCCGAAACTCCCTTATCTGGCTCAAAGCTGGATTGAAGATGAAAAGGGTAACAAGATCAGCTCGCCGTTAACGGTTCTGC
>NZ_JAWRYI010000538.1:0-271 GCF_046534705.1 Pseudomonas sp. SIMBA_068 | reverse complement strand
AACTCATGATCGCACTGCCCTGCCCTGGCTCAGCGCGGTTGGCGGCCAGGGCCTGTTCGTCCACACGCATGGCCGGGATGCCCTGCCCTCGCGTGCCGCCGGCGACAAACAAGGTCGCCTCGGCCAAGCCGTAAGAGGCAAAGAAATGGTTTGAAGAGAAACCGCACGCCGCGAACTTCTCGGCAAAGCGCTCCAAGGTGTCGAGGCGGATCGGCTCGGAACCCGAGTACGCCACGCGCCAGCGGCTCAAATCGAGGCGTTCCAGGGCTGA
>NZ_JAWRYI010000537.1:0-271 GCF_046534705.1 Pseudomonas sp. SIMBA_068 | reverse complement strand
CTGCAAAATATCATCGCCCACGGAATGCGTGAGGCGCTGAGCCAACTGAGATAACGCTATGCAAGACGCAATTAAAATTGATCCCCGCGACAATGTCGCCGTGGCGTTACGTGATTTAGACGCGGGCGCCATGATAGAGCTGCCGCCACTGCGTGTGGCGGTGCAACAGGCGGTCGGACGCGGGCATAAATTTGCCCTGCAGCCTATCGCGCAGGATGAGCTGGTGATCAAATATGGGCTGCCGATTGCCCATGCCACGCAGCCTGTGGCC
>NZ_JAWRYI010000536.1:0-271 GCF_046534705.1 Pseudomonas sp. SIMBA_068 | reverse complement strand
CAGCAGCGGCACCAGCGTAAAGGTCATCGGCACAGTGTGATCGCTGAAGCCATATTTCAGCCACAGCGCCAGGGCGGTCATGATAAAAAACAGCGTGACGCCATTGGAACCACGGGCAAAGCGGCGGGTGAGATTGTTGTAGAGCGCCCAGGTCAGGGCGGCGATAAAGGCCAGTGCATAGGCGACCGGGTTGCGCAGCATATTCTGCCACAACAGCGCCGGCGATCCGCTGCCGCTGCCTTTCATTACCCAGACGATCCCCAGCAGCGAC
>NZ_JAWRYI010000535.1:0-271 GCF_046534705.1 Pseudomonas sp. SIMBA_068 | reverse complement strand
AGCGGTTCAACAGCTTCGCCTTGCTCATGAAATAGCGTCATTTGATCGAGCCTGCCGTGTATAGCAATGTAATTTTTGTTACCGGCTTTGCCATCAAGCCCATCTATATTTTGGGTTATTAAGTTTTTATCACTCAACCAATGATGCACGTCATTAGGGCCATGGTTACGATACGTTGCAAAGCGGTTGTAATACCAGGCTAAAAACTCGCGCGGATTGTTTTGATACATGACACGCGTCGCCATTTCCATAGGTGTATAGTTTTTACTGC
>NZ_JAWRYI010000534.1:0-271 GCF_046534705.1 Pseudomonas sp. SIMBA_068 | reverse complement strand
GGCCAGTTGCTCGGCCATCAGGGCGGCGGGGGGGACTTCGATCATGACCCCCAGTTCCGGGCGCTGGTTCAGGCCCAGTTCGGCAGCGAACAGGTCCAGGCGCTGGCGGATGTGCAGCAGCTCGGCGACTTCGGTGACCATCGGCAGCATCACCCGGCAGCGTTGCACGGGGCTGACCTGGAGCAGCGCCCGCAGTTGTTGGTCCAGCAGTTCAGGGCGCGCCTGGGCCAGGCGGATGCCGCGCAGCCCAAGTACCGGGTTGGCTTCCACC
>NZ_JAWRYI010000069.1:0-435 GCF_046534705.1 Pseudomonas sp. SIMBA_068 | reverse complement strand
GAATAAGACGCCTGAGAGGACGTCAATCATCATCATCAGGCCATACCCTTTTGGCCCGGCGGCGGGGAGCAGAGCATGTACCGCGAACGGATCGGATGTTGGTGCACCGTTTTTATCGACCGCCCAGGTATCCGGGATAGACATATTACGCGAGCGGGCGTCGAGCACTTTTCTCCATGCCTGTACGGTAGTCGCCATATCAAAGGTAAGGATCTCGTCGCCTTCTCCCGGCGCGGCAAAGGCCAGTGGGTTAGTACCGTAGTAAATTTCCGCGCCGCCAAACGGCACCACCATTGGATCGGACTGGCACATCGAAATACCAATTAATCCGGCGCGGGCTGCCTGCTGCACAAAATAAGAGATTGCGCCGCTGTGACCCATCCGGCTGATACCGACCACCGCAACGCCATTTTGCTGGGCGGTTTTGATGGCATG
>NZ_JAWRYI010000533.1:0-271 GCF_046534705.1 Pseudomonas sp. SIMBA_068 | reverse complement strand
CGTTGAAGCATTACGAGAAAGCCCGCCAGGGGCTGGATGAGCTGGCGCAGCCGTCAAAAGCCAACCGCCCGATTCACCCGCAATACGTCGCACGCTTGCTCAGCGAACTGGCGGACGATGATGCAATCTTCACCGCCGATGTGGGCTCGCCGACCGTCTGGGCCGCCCGCTACCTGAAAATGAATGGCAAGCGCCGCCTGATCGGCTCGTTCAATCACGGCTCCATGGCCAACGCCATGCCCCAGGCCATCGGTGCCCAAGCGGCGTTTCC
>NZ_JAWRYI010000532.1:0-271 GCF_046534705.1 Pseudomonas sp. SIMBA_068 | reverse complement strand
CCGCAAGGGGTGACGACGTCCGGGTTCCGGACGAGCGCCCGCGCACGCGCGTGGCGCTCCACTATGGAGTCGAAAGATGCCTTCAATGTTTTCCACGCTGCTTGCGCGGCGGGGCTGGTTGCGCCTGCATGGCCTATTCGCCAGCCTGATCCTTGGCCACGGACTGGCCTACGGCCAGGTTACGGCCGTCACACTCGATGACGCGGTTCGCCTGGCGGCCACGGACTCCCCCGCCAGCCAGGCAGCCCGATCCTCGGTAGAGGCCAGCGTC
>NZ_JAWRYI010000531.1:0-271 GCF_046534705.1 Pseudomonas sp. SIMBA_068 | reverse complement strand
CCGCTACCGTTTTTTCCTCAAGAACGTGCTGATTACTCAGCGCGCCGCTGGCAATCTGTAACACCGCCGTGGCAGCCAGCGCAAAAATCGCCAGCGCGAGCATCACTTCCAGCAAGGTAAATCCGCGCTTCATCGCATCCTCTCATCACATTGATTGAGGGATAACGCGCCATCGTGTGCCAGTTTTACCGCCCAACATGCGTTTTGCGCCGCCGAGTAGAAGCGCAGCGTAAACGGCGTGGCGGGTTCAAAAGGCGAAAAACGGATCTGC
>NZ_JAWRYI010000530.1:0-271 GCF_046534705.1 Pseudomonas sp. SIMBA_068 | reverse complement strand
CACCGCTTCCATAAAGCTGATATTCGACAGCACCGCCTCTTCGTGCGGGGTAATGGCATCTTCCATCAGCCCCGGCGCGCCGATCACGTTCTGGATAGTGTCGAGCAGCGTCAGGCCGGTGAACACCCGGATGGTCAGCTGCTGCTGCTGTTTATCCAGCGTCTGCCAGCCGGGCAGATCGTTGGAGAGCGGCACTTTCTCGGGCAGCCAGAAGTTGCTGGTGAGACGATTCCACACTTCAAGATCTTTGTCATCCTGAATGCGGTTCCAG
>NZ_JAWRYI010000529.1:0-271 GCF_046534705.1 Pseudomonas sp. SIMBA_068 | reverse complement strand
CACCGAGCATTTCCACCGGCACTTTATCGGCGTATTGCGACAGCTCCAGTTCAGCGGCCTGTGCGGCACGGGACACGTTGGCCACACACAGGATCACCTCGCTGTTGCCGTCCTGGTCGACGTACTCGCGCAGGTAAGCGAGGATGCGCCGGTTGCTCGGTGTGAGCATGCGAATGCTGCCCCGGCCAAAGGCCTTCTGCTGGTTGCGCACCGCCAGCAGGCGGCGGTTCCAGTTGAGCAGCGAATGCGGGTCGTGGGCCTGGGCTTCGAC
>NZ_JAWRYI010000528.1:0-271 GCF_046534705.1 Pseudomonas sp. SIMBA_068 | reverse complement strand
GAAATGCAAATGCAGCCGCAGGAGCAGCAAACGGCAAGGCTTATCGTCGCCAGCCTGCTTAGCCACTGCCGCGATTTGCTTGGCAGCCAAATCCAGACCGCCTCACGCAGCCAGGCACTATTTGAAGCTATTCGCGATTATATCGACGAACGCTATGCCTCCGCGCTTACCCGCGAATCTATTGCGCAGGCGTTTTATATTTCGCCAAATTACCTCTCGCACCTGTTTCAAAAAACGGGGGCCATTGGTTTTAACGAATACCTGAATCACA
>NZ_JAWRYI010000527.1:0-271 GCF_046534705.1 Pseudomonas sp. SIMBA_068 | reverse complement strand
CTGAGAAACATAACGAATGCGGATCCGGATGTGCGTTCGGCGGCTTGTTTGGCCTCGCTGGCTTTGCGCGACGGTACTGGCCGCACACACTTTCTCGTCACTTACGAGCATGACGACTGTCGTGATCTGCGAGCCGCAGTGGACGCGATGACTCAGCCACATCGCTTCGACTACACAGACGCGCATCTGATGGTCGGTCACACCAGCGCCCGGGGCGTGTCGTTTTACTACAGCTATCGCAATTGTGACGACGGTAAGCAACGTGTTGAGC
>NZ_JAWRYI010000068.1:0-436 GCF_046534705.1 Pseudomonas sp. SIMBA_068 | reverse complement strand
GATGGTGGTACGGTCCAGCGCTTCGCCAACACGGACACCTGAGGCTTCCAGATTTTGTTTGAGCTGATCCTCTTTCACCGCTTTGTTACCGGTGAAGGTAATGCTGGCAATGGTAGGACGTTCTTTGACCTGGACAATCAGCGTTGTACCGTCTCGCAGGACCTGAACATCCTCAAAGTTGCCAGTAGCGAACAGCGAGCGAATGGTATTTCTGACATCATCGTCATTCACCGTATCGCCAACCCGTACTGGCATGCTCAGCAGAGCCGCGCCGACGGCGACTCGCTGCAGCCCTTCGAAATGAATATCCTTCACTACGAAATCGTCTGCACCGTAAACGGTGGCGCTGCTAAACAGCAGCGACGCTATGAGCAACTTTTTCATCGCCATCGTTGTTATGCGTTTTCCTAACACATCCCTCGAATGTTCGCGTTCC
>NZ_JAWRYI010000526.1:0-271 GCF_046534705.1 Pseudomonas sp. SIMBA_068 | reverse complement strand
AAGGTGAAGGCGGTATAGCGCTCGCCGCCGAATGACGGCAGCGACGGGGTCATGGTCTGGCCGGTGATCTTGCTTGCCCAACCCGCGAAGTAACGCAGGAAGACTACACTTTGGGCGATCTCCAACCCGCGCGAGAGGTTGATCGACTTGCCCGAGCACAGGGTCTCCAGCTGTGCCAGCTCCTCGGTATTGGCCTCGATCAGGTCGGCCAGGCGGTTGAGCACCACGCCTTTCTGATAGGGCGAAACCTGCGCCCAACTGCCCTTGAAGG
>NZ_JAWRYI010000525.1:0-271 GCF_046534705.1 Pseudomonas sp. SIMBA_068 | reverse complement strand
ACCCCACGACAGCGAACCCGTGGAGTCACCATGACAACAACGAAGAATCCACCGCCGCAATGGTCGCGGAGGCGCGCCGAGAAGCAGCGCCGCCTCGACCGGGCCCGCCACCTCGCCGACGGCGTGGTGCTGCCCACCGACCGTATCGTCGCGGCCCTGGAGCTGTTGCTCGCCCCCGGAGACCGGGTGGTACTGGAAGGCAACAACCAGAAGCAGGCCGATTTCCTCTCGCGCTCACTGGCCAAGGTGGACCCAGCGCGCCTGCACGACC
>NZ_JAWRYI010000524.1:0-271 GCF_046534705.1 Pseudomonas sp. SIMBA_068 | reverse complement strand
ATCGAAGCCTTCGCCCGGGCCAACCGGGTCACGGTCAACACCTTGGTGCAATCGGCCTGGCTGCTGCTGTTGCAGCGTTGCACCGGCCAGGCCAGCGTGTGCTTCGGCGCCACGGTCGCCGGCCGCCCGGCAGACCTGCCCGGCGTGGAAGAGCAGATTGGCCTGTTCATCAACACCCTGCCGGTGATCGGTGTACCGCGTGCCGAGCAGACTGTAGCCGAGTGGATCGGCCAGGTGCAGGCTGGCAACCTGGCTGTGCGCGAATTCGAGC
>NZ_JAWRYI010000523.1:0-272 GCF_046534705.1 Pseudomonas sp. SIMBA_068 | reverse complement strand
GACCAGTTGGTGGCTGTGGACCGCAACGCCGAAGCCTTGGCCCGCAAGCTGCCCATCACACCGGATTACCGCCTGCTGGCCGGCGCCGGGCATTTTGTGTTCATGGCGCGCTGTGACGATGAACAGCGCGCGCGCATGCCGGCACTGTGCAAGGACGCGGACGGCCTCGACCGCCGGCATATTCACCACTCGCTGCAACGCGACACCGCATCCTTCTTCAGCCAGACCTTGGGCGCGCCAGCGCTGGACCAGCGCTCAGCCGCGTCGGCTGC
>NZ_JAWRYI010000522.1:0-272 GCF_046534705.1 Pseudomonas sp. SIMBA_068 | reverse complement strand
CGTTGCTACCATCCGCCTGCCGCCGCTGCGTGAGCGGCCGGGTGACATTCTGCCACTGGCAGAATTTTTCATCGAAGAGCATTGCCGGCGCCTGGGTTACGAGCGTGCCGCGCTCAGCCCGGACGCCGAACGCAAATTGCTGGCCCATAGCTGGCCGGGCAACATTCGCGAACTGGAAAACGCGATTCACCATGCGCTGCTGGTGTGCCGTTATCAGGTCGTGGCACCTGCGGCCCTGCACCTGGTGGACATGAGGCCGCAAGGCGCGGCCC
>NZ_JAWRYI010000521.1:0-272 GCF_046534705.1 Pseudomonas sp. SIMBA_068 | reverse complement strand
TGTTTTTCGATAACTGCCCCAGGCCGACAATCCCTCCCAATAAGGCGATAAATGGCGAAAGTTCGACCAGTGTGCGCGGTAAGGTCATTAGCACCACCAGCACCGCCTGAGTCCAGCGATAACCGCCCGGGCTGACATCATCCAGTTCGTTAATCAGGTTGAAGGTGGTAAAAAGCGGCAGCAATAGCCCTGCGGCGGCGGCAAAACCGAGAAAGAGATGACGGATTAAATAGCGGCTGAAAACATTCATCGGGAAAATTTCTGCAGCAAAG
>NZ_JAWRYI010000520.1:0-272 GCF_046534705.1 Pseudomonas sp. SIMBA_068 | reverse complement strand
CATCAGCAGCAGCTGGTGGGCGCCCATGACTTGGCTGAACGCCTGCACGACCGATACCTGGGCCTGGCTCACCTCCTTGCGCCGGTAACCATCGAATGGCGTTTCGTCTGTTGCAGGACGCAGGCCATCGACGTTCAGCGGGCTGCGTCCGGGCGCATTGAGCAATGACTGCAACAGATCATTGCCATTGAGCTGCACCGGCATGTTCGGCCGGTAACTCACTTCCCCTTGCACAGCAGCGCCGCTGCGCAGGGTGGTGGCGAAGGTGAGGC
>NZ_JAWRYI010000519.1:0-272 GCF_046534705.1 Pseudomonas sp. SIMBA_068 | reverse complement strand
AACGTACGTAACGCAATATGGTCGTTAATTATGTCGTTTTTTTGGGTTGAACCTAAAAGGTCATGAATTTTATCTGCCGATGGAGTAACTGCTAAATAGTTATCCCATAGGTTTTCAAATAATGTATTTACGTTGGTATGCATGTTAAATCCTTAAAAATGGGTATTATTCTATTACTAAGCCAGGTGCTAAAGTTTGCGGTAAATTCACTTTTTCTGATTCAACCGACGCAACAGGGTAAGCGCAGTAATCTGCAGCATAATATGCGCTAG
>NZ_JAWRYI010000067.1:0-438 GCF_046534705.1 Pseudomonas sp. SIMBA_068 | reverse complement strand
CTAAGCTGCCGGGGCAGGCAAATGTTCAGACAGGGTACCGGATATGTTTGAAAGTCGTACCGCCGAGCGCGCCGCTCGCGGAGTCAGAAAAGTCAAACTCGCACTACTGGGGCCCGCTTTTATCGCCGCTATCGGCTATATCGATCCGGGCAACTTTGCGACCAACATTCAGGCGGGCGCTGCTTACGGCTACAAATTGCTGTGGGTGGTGGTATGGGCCAACATCATGGCCATGCTGATTCAGCTGATGTCAGCCAAGCTGGGTATCGCTACCGGCAAAAACCTCGCTGAACACATTCGCGATCGTTTTCCCCGGCCCGCCGTCTGGTTTTACTGGGTGCAGGCGGAAATTATCGCGATGGCCACTGACCTGGCGGAATTTATCGGAGCCGCGCTGGGGTTCAAACTGCTGCTCGGTATTTCTTTGATGCAGGGCGC
>NZ_JAWRYI010000518.1:0-272 GCF_046534705.1 Pseudomonas sp. SIMBA_068 | reverse complement strand
ATGTTTGTTAGGCCGTAAAGCTTTAGTAATTCAGACAAGTGATACAGCTCTGCCGAGAGCTCAACTCCGGTTGCACCGCCGCCCACAATAGCAATATCAAGAGATTGTTGCTGGTTGTCGTCTTGATGAAGGCGGGTAAAGCTATCGAGCAAAGAATGTTGAAAACGCTCAGCTTGCTGGTTTGAATCTAAAAAGTAGCAATGCTCTTTTATGCCTGGAGTATTAAAGTCGTTACTTACACTGCCAATAGCAATAACAAGGTGGTCATAGCG
>NZ_JAWRYI010000517.1:0-272 GCF_046534705.1 Pseudomonas sp. SIMBA_068 | reverse complement strand
GCGCGATGCACGCTGACGCTGCTCAGCGCCAGCGCTTCCGCCGTACGGGCGATATTGCCCTTGCTCATAAACATCATGAAGACGCTGAGTTTACGGAAGGTAATTTCCTGGTTGATGTTGTCACTCATTGCTGCTGTTGCCTGTAGGGTCATTTTGCTTTCCCGCATAGTAGCGATTCTCAGCCAGGGTGTAATGATCTGGCTCGCACAAGAGGCACTTACGGAGGCAGAGGCGATAAGAGGCTGAACCTGCTGAAGAGGTGCAGGATGAGC
>NZ_JAWRYI010000516.1:0-272 GCF_046534705.1 Pseudomonas sp. SIMBA_068 | reverse complement strand
CTCGCTGATGATGTTTAACACATTGAAAAATAAGTAAAACACTTATGAGTCAGATAGTTGTGATTTTTGCCCTTACTTGTTCAGGTTGTATTGTTCTTTCTTACTAATTTCTTGATTTTGCGACATTTAAAAGCGACTCAATTCGTTATATGGCATCAGAAGAGTATGCGTCATGCCGGAACGCCCAGCATAAGAAATCTGATATAAAAAACTGTGGCGTGTATGGTACGGATTAGAGGGGAAAATGTCAGCACATTTGCGAAATGAATCAA
>NZ_JAWRYI010000515.1:0-272 GCF_046534705.1 Pseudomonas sp. SIMBA_068 | reverse complement strand
GAAAACCAGCAGAGTAACGAACGGGATCAGCATTGAACCGAGCAGCGGTTGTAATGCTTTGCCAAGGCGCACTTTGCGGAACCAGAAGACGAAATAGCCAATCGCCAGCCCCAGCACCACCGCGCCGAGGAATCCCGCACCCGACTGGGTGCCGAGCAGCGCTTTGTCGTTCGCCAGATAGCAAACCAGAAACGCCGGAGCGAAAGCCGGTTTATCGGCAATCGACGAGGCAATATAAGCGCCCATGATGGGGATCATAAAGGTGAAGCCAA
>NZ_JAWRYI010000514.1:0-272 GCF_046534705.1 Pseudomonas sp. SIMBA_068 | reverse complement strand
AATGAACTTCAGGTAAGTTGGGAGCGAATTCAGCAGCGCGTTCTAGGTTGTATTTTGCTTGTGAATTGTTACCTGTTTTTAGGTACTGTAAGGCTAAAGCTATTCGAGTGCGTGCTGCCCCGGCGTTATTGATTTTATTTTTGACAACGGGCTTATTACTGCCGTTATAACTACTTTCGGTAACACAGCCACTTAAAGCCAGTGCCGATAGTGTTATAGCAAGTATAGATCGCATTACCTTATCTCTTTATTTTTGTCCATATTGCCTATAT
>NZ_JAWRYI010000513.1:0-272 GCF_046534705.1 Pseudomonas sp. SIMBA_068 | reverse complement strand
CGCCGTCAGTTGCTTTATAAAGCGCCTCAATAACAGCTTGAGGCTTGATTTTTTCTGAAGGGCTTTGTTTGTAACCCAAACATTTTTGTTCACGCCAGCTAATAATTTGTCGCCACCAATCTTCTTGTGCACTGCGATCTATTTGAATTGTACTTTTGTCTATTCCATCTTGAAGTTGTTTAAGTACAGTGTCTAAACAACCTACAACAGGTATATGCGCTTTAATGGTTTTAGAAATAGAGGTAGGGTCTACATCTACGTGAACAATAGTC
>NZ_JAWRYI010000512.1:0-272 GCF_046534705.1 Pseudomonas sp. SIMBA_068 | reverse complement strand
GACGAGCTTGTGTTGGGCTAACTCCATCCGCGACCTGCTTGCTCGCATTTCTCGTGAGCTTCGGCAAGTTTGACCGTCGGGTACTCACCCAGCGCAAACATGCTAGATTTACCGTTGAGTTTAAACCGATAGCGCCATGCCTTTTTGCCATTGGGTTTCATTTCGAGGTAGAGACCGTTGAAATCATTGAGTCGATAGAGTTTTTGTTTCGGCCTGGCAGTGCGGCATTGCGTATCAGTGAGCATAGCGGAGCCTTGTTTATTTATTATACC
>NZ_JAWRYI010000511.1:0-272 GCF_046534705.1 Pseudomonas sp. SIMBA_068 | reverse complement strand
AGCTCTGGAACTTTAATTACTACCATCCAATCACAAAAAAGCGTGTCAACATGGGATTAGGCAAGTACCCAGATGTATCTATTGTAAATGCCAGAAAGTTAGCGCAACAAGCTAGAGAACTAGTTGCTTTAGGGACTGATCCAAAAGAGCATAGAGATGAAGCCTTAGCTTTTAAACGGGCTCAAGAAGAGTTAACACTAAATAAAGTAGCTTTAGAGTGGTTTGATGTTAAAAAGCCTGATTTTACGCAAGCTCATGGCGAAGATATTCGG
>NZ_JAWRYI010000510.1:0-272 GCF_046534705.1 Pseudomonas sp. SIMBA_068 | reverse complement strand
ATCGACGGCTTCGACCCACTGCGCCAGGTACGCTTTCGCACCTACGCCGAGCCCTTCCTAAAGGGCGCAGTACTCAAGGGGCTGTCTGCCTATATCAAGGATCAGCGCCCAATCGCCCGCGAACGCCTGGAAGGCATTGGCAGCGAGCAGCGGTTCGGCGCCACCGACAGCGATTTCGAGCTTGTGGTCAACAACGCCGTCGACCTTGCTTTCGGCTACTTCCTTGAACTGGGGGTGATCGATGAAGAACCGCCAGACATCAACCCTCTCAG
>NZ_JAWRYI010000509.1:0-272 GCF_046534705.1 Pseudomonas sp. SIMBA_068 | reverse complement strand
ATGAATTTAACCGCCTTTGGGCAGAGTCATCTGCCCGTACAGTGTAGCTATTCATGATCGACAGGCGAAATATAATCTGCTGAGCCGAATGTAAATGACAAAGAAAAAAGTTTATCCGGTTCACTTCACTGGTCAGCGGGGCCAGCAGGAGGCGTCAGAGGCTTTCCAGCTGAATGAAACATCCACCTGGCAGCGCTGGCTCAAACACTCCCGGGATAATAAAAAAACTACAGTGGTGACCTGCAGGTGTCTGCCGGCAGAAAACGATCCGG
>NZ_JAWRYI010000508.1:0-272 GCF_046534705.1 Pseudomonas sp. SIMBA_068 | reverse complement strand
CCATCACCGCCAACCAGATCGGAATATAGGTCAACCATTGCCCGTCCTTGATCCCTTCGCCCAGCAGTAACGCCACACCCAGCAGCAATACCGGCTCCACGTAGCTGAGCAGCCCGAACAGGCTGAATGCCAACAAACGGCTGGCAATGATGTAGCTCACCAGTGCCGAGGCACTGATCAAGCCCAGGATGGGAATCAACGCATACAGTTTCGGCTGGGCGTCGAGCACCGCGAAACCCTGGTCGCCACTTTGCACGAACCACCAGGCCACC
>NZ_JAWRYI010000507.1:0-272 GCF_046534705.1 Pseudomonas sp. SIMBA_068 | reverse complement strand
AATAGGGTAGATGGCGATAACTTCACTGGTGCGAAACGCCACCGAAGCAACCGCGCCATTACCGTCAATAGTAATCATATGACACCCTTACATTGCGCAAATGAGGGGCGCACGAAATTGCTGCGCGCCCAGTAGTAATCTTTCAATTTTAGCAAATGGCTTTCTTCTGCATTTTCGCTTTTGTGTCCCCCACATCAGCGTAATGAATGTTTTGATCAAACAGAGGGCAAAAAAATAGCCATAAAAAAGTAAAAATGCGGGGCAACGCGCAG
>NZ_JAWRYI010000506.1:0-272 GCF_046534705.1 Pseudomonas sp. SIMBA_068 | reverse complement strand
CTCAACGTTGTACCCGAGATTTACTGCGGTGCCTGGGGCGACGAGACAGTTGCAAATCTCATTAGTCAGTGACTTAATGCGTGCAGCATTTGCGCAATTGACAGTCACATACGTGATCCCATCGTCTTCGAGAACTTTTTTATAGAGCCATGATTTTCCGTTGCCGCTTTCACCAAAAATTAGTGTGTGGGAGTTTCGCTTGAACGCCCTCGAAAGCTCCAGCTCGAGCCGGGGGCGGTGCACGTACATATTCACGTTCACTTCGCTGCGCC
>NZ_JAWRYI010000066.1:0-441 GCF_046534705.1 Pseudomonas sp. SIMBA_068 | reverse complement strand
ATCGCCTTCTACGGCGCCGGGGTAATCGCCCAGGCCGGCCTTGGCGAAATCACCCAACTGGGTGACACCGCCCCCTTCATGCTGGCTGGCGTACTGGCTGCGCTGTCGGTGCTGCCTATCGTGATCTTGCCGCGGGTATCGCCCCTGCTGGACCAGGTCGAACCGCTCAAACCCCGCCAGCTGCTGGGTGTAGCACCGTCGGGCCTGGTGGGCTGCTTCGGTTCGGGTGTGGCCATTGCCGGGATCTATTCCCTGCTGCCGCTGTACCTGCAACGCATCGGCCTGGAGGTGGGCGAGGTCGGCAACATGATGGCTTGGGTGATCCTCGGCGCCATGCTGCTGCAATACCCGGTCGGGCGCTGGTCCGACCGCAAGGACCGCCAGGATGTGCTGATCGCCCTGGCTGCGCTGTGTGTGGTGCTGTCGCTGGTCACGGTGTTC
>NZ_JAWRYI010000505.1:0-272 GCF_046534705.1 Pseudomonas sp. SIMBA_068 | reverse complement strand
ATCAGCTTGCCGTCCGGCGATACCGCCTGCGCCCGCACACCGGCGGGCCAGGGCTGGAGATCGCTTAACGAAAGCCGGGGACAATACTTTTGCACCAGCCGCAGATAGCCGCTTTTGCACAGCGAGTTTTTCATCTCGCCCAGTCCTGAGCGTAGATGGTTTTGCAGCACCCGGCGAATCCCCGACGAGCCCAAAATTTCCAGCGTGTCGCTAAACGAGAAGTCGCGCTTGTGGTAGCCTTCGCGTTTAAAAGCCAGCACCGCGTTTGGCCC
>NZ_JAWRYI010000504.1:0-272 GCF_046534705.1 Pseudomonas sp. SIMBA_068 | reverse complement strand
GCCTATCAAGGCCTGCTCGCCACCAACACCGCCCTGGTCGCAAGCCCCCTGGGCTTGCCCCTGGTGGAACTGGTGTTTTTGCGCGTGTCGCAGATCAACGGCTGCTCGTTCTGCCTGGGCAAGCACTCACAGACCCTGCGCGAGTGTGGGGTGGCGCAAGACAAGCTGGATTGCCTGGCCGGCTGGCGCGTCAGCGAACTGTTCAGCGAACGCGAGCGCGCCGCGCTGGCCTGGACCGAAACCCTCACCTACGTCCACGACAAGGGCGCGCC
>NZ_JAWRYI010000503.1:0-272 GCF_046534705.1 Pseudomonas sp. SIMBA_068 | reverse complement strand
GACTCGTTGGTTGGTTGTTGACCGATGACCGTGGACTACCACGCTATTGGTCGACAGTCTGGTCTGCACTGGACGGTGCGAGCTTGGCGCCATCCACACTACGAACCCAATTGTCCGTGATCGAACAGCTATACCAGTCGGCCAGACGGCTATACCAGGCTGACTGCCTTGATTGCTTGATTGCGGAGCTCAAATTCGATGAGCTTGAAGCCTGTCTTGAGACATTTTTCATCACGGCCAGAAATCATGGTGCCCAGACTGCCGCCAACTAC
>NZ_JAWRYI010000502.1:0-272 GCF_046534705.1 Pseudomonas sp. SIMBA_068 | reverse complement strand
GTGCGATGCACTGCAGTAATCATAACTTTGCTGGCCATTACGAATACAAAATGCCATCAAACCACCCTGCTTTTTATCATCAGCCTGAATGCTAAACCAGTCCCACCCATTTTGGCTCGGATCGATTAACGCCGAAGACCACTCTCTGTCTAACCAAGCATCTCCGGTTACTTGATACGTTTCACCCGCAAATGTAATGTTGCCTTTGGCTTGTAAAAACGGATAACTGTAATAATAAGAGGCATGCCCCTGATGCGTTTTTTGGCTGTAAC
>NZ_JAWRYI010000501.1:0-272 GCF_046534705.1 Pseudomonas sp. SIMBA_068 | reverse complement strand
CCCAGAAAATCGCCATGGTCACTGGTGAAGACGATCAAGGTGTCGTCCCAGCGGCCGTTGCTTTGCAAATAATCGAACAGCCGGCCGAGTTGATCGTCGATCTGTTTGATCAGGCCCATGTAGGTTGGAATGACCGTGAGCCGCACTTCGTCACGGGAAAAATTCACGCTCTCCTGGTGCTGACGGAACGCCTGGTATACCGGGTGATCGCTGGTGTGCTCCGGCTGGATCGGCGCCTGGATATGCTCGGCGCCGTACAACGCGTGATAGGG
>NZ_JAWRYI010000500.1:0-272 GCF_046534705.1 Pseudomonas sp. SIMBA_068 | reverse complement strand
CCCCACCCGGACTGCCGCGAGGCAATCCTGAGCAAACAGGCCGAACTGGATGCGCTGAAAATCCAGGTACAGCAGTTAACGCTACTACGCCGCCACCAAACGGAACTCACCAGTCGGGTCGATGCCGAGCTGGGTCGAATCCATCGCTCCAACTCCTATCGCCTCACCGCGCCGTTACGCTCCCTGCGGCGCCGCCTGCAACATTTATTGGGAAGATGAATACGATGCTGAATCTGCCAATGCTGACCAGAGCCCCCTTGCACACTCAGCCC
>NZ_JAWRYI010000499.1:0-272 GCF_046534705.1 Pseudomonas sp. SIMBA_068 | reverse complement strand
GGGGCGGCGTGCTGCTCGCGCGGGACCACGGTTTCACGGGGCACTACGGGCTCACGGGCGGCCTCACGTGGTGGCACAACAGGCTCACGACCAAGCGTCGGCTCACGGGGCTCAACGACTGGGGCCGGCGCTTCTTCACGTTTGAAAATGCGCTCACGCAACGCCGGCTTGGCCGGCTCACGCTTCTCGGCAGCCATCGGCGCGGGCTTGATCACCGGCTCATCCTCGCGCAGTTGCGCCTCCAGGCGTTTGCGCTCGTTGCGGGCTTCCCA
>NZ_JAWRYI010000065.1:0-441 GCF_046534705.1 Pseudomonas sp. SIMBA_068 | reverse complement strand
ACAAGAGTACTTGTCATCTGACTCAAGAACAAAGGTGTCCCCATCATGAAAAAGCAGATTCCTTAAAAAATTTTCCCGCAAGGGGAGATTTTTTTTTTTGATTTTTTCGCCCCGTTCATTGAGTTAAGATTCTGTACTCTACTCCCAAACCTGACAGTCAAATTACAGTGACCTTGTTGCCTTCCAAAAACACAAGACTGTTCTTCTCGTCTAGCATTTTCTAAAAATCAATTTAAATGCCTTTTAAGGCGTTTTATACTCTATCTAGTATTTTATACATGAACGAAAATAAAAGCGCTCAGAATCGAATCTGAACGCTCTCAGAGGCATTTTATTACTCAAACAGACCAATAATCGCTAAAAAAGGTGTAATAGGTATATGAATTGCAACTATGAAAAAGGATTTGGATCAACATAAAACGTTTTAAACGCCCTATAAGG
>NZ_JAWRYI010000498.1:0-272 GCF_046534705.1 Pseudomonas sp. SIMBA_068 | reverse complement strand
GGCGGCTCGATTACCGGTGCGCCCAAGATTCGCGCGATGGAGATTATTGATGAACTGGAGCCGCAGCGGCGCAATGCCTGGTGCGGCAGCATCGGTTATCTCAGCCTGTGTGGCCGGATGGATACCAGCATCACCATTCGCACGCTGATCGCTGAAGGTCAGCAGCTCTACTGTGCGGCGGGCGGCGGGCTTGTTGCAGACAGCGATCCCGAAGCGGAGTATCAGGAAACACTCGACAAAGTCAGCCGGATCTTACCGGCACTGGAACAAAC
>NZ_JAWRYI010000497.1:0-272 GCF_046534705.1 Pseudomonas sp. SIMBA_068 | reverse complement strand
CCACGTCTACATCAGAATAGAAATATCCACTGGTATGATAGTACGCTACGCCTGCCTTCCTACACTCTTTGCCAGAAAAGTTCCCTCTCCTTATATCAAAAAGATCAAGATAACGCTCATCAACAATATTTTCAATTCGGAGCCCATTGGAGAAATCCAAAAGATGACGATGCGCTTCCCCCCCATCCATAGATAGATAGACAAAGCCAGGTTTCGGCACTGACTTTTGCACAACCAGAATATACGTGTGCGCCTCTGTCCCCTTAAATTCC
>NZ_JAWRYI010000496.1:0-272 GCF_046534705.1 Pseudomonas sp. SIMBA_068 | reverse complement strand
CTGCACGCGGTTCTTCCAACTGTCATCGATGCTCTTGAGCTGCCCGGACAGGTCCGCCACTTGGGCATCGAGCTGCGGCAGCCGCTCGCCCTGGCCAGGCACGTCCTGCAGGTCGCTGCTGAGGATCCACACCAGGTCACCATTCTGCCCGCGTACCTGGCTGTAGCTGCCTTGGCTGCCGACCAGAGTCAGCTTTTGCCCAGACTTGAGCGTGCCGACAATGCGGTGGCCATCGGTCGGCCCGCTGCGCACATAGGTACTCAGGCTGTCAC
>NZ_JAWRYI010000495.1:0-272 GCF_046534705.1 Pseudomonas sp. SIMBA_068 | reverse complement strand
GAGAGATTAAATCGCCGGGTAGTCGCCGGTGCCTTCAGGCCAGGGCGTGAGCAGATCAAAACCCTCATCGGTAACGGCGACGGTATGTTCCCATTGCGCCGAGAGCGAGCGATCTTTGGTGACCACCGTCCAGCCATCTGACAGCACGCTGGTTCCGGCTTTACCGGCATTAATCATCGGTTCGATAGTGAAAATCATGCCTGCTTTGAGTGGCATCCCTTCGCCCGGCGTGCCGTAGTGCAGCACCTGTGGATCGGTGTGGTAAATTTCGC
>NZ_JAWRYI010000494.1:0-272 GCF_046534705.1 Pseudomonas sp. SIMBA_068 | reverse complement strand
AATGGGTATGACTTGAGCAAAGTCGTGGCCCATCGCTGGCCCTCTGTGCCGGTGGTGCTGACGTCCGGCAATACCAAGTTGGCGGCTGAGTTGGGCAAGTCGGTGAGATTCCTGCCTAAACCCTGGAGCGTCGAGCATTTACTGCAATGCGTGCAAGGAGCTCTGACCCCGCAGGGTTTCTCGATGCATTAATAGCACCGCGACATCATTTGAACTGAACTTTGCGGTATTCGCCAGGGTCGTTGGTGAGACTAGGAGCGATTTTTTCTGAT
>NZ_JAWRYI010000493.1:0-273 GCF_046534705.1 Pseudomonas sp. SIMBA_068 | reverse complement strand
TGGAAAACAATGCTGCGACCGATAAAGCGCCATCCACTCATACCTCACCGGTCGTGCCTGTCACCACGCCGGGAACAAAACCGGATCTGAACGCTTCCTTCGTGTCGGCTAACGCGGAACAGTTTTATCAGTATCAACCTTCGGAAATCATTCTCTCCGAAGGCCGACTGGTCGATAGCCAGGGATATGGTGTTGCTGGCGTCAACTACTACACCAATTCAGGCCGTGGCGTGACAGGGGAAAATGGTGAATTTTCCTTTAGCTGGGGCGAAA
>NZ_JAWRYI010000064.1:0-442 GCF_046534705.1 Pseudomonas sp. SIMBA_068 | reverse complement strand
GCGGTCATTTTAAGGCCACCACTGAAGTCATCAAAGCTGACCTGTCCGCTGACGATCAGAATTCGGTCTTTCTCCAGCAACTGCTGGTATTTATCTAACGCATCGGTAAATAACATCACCTCAAGACGACCGGAGCGATCGTCCAGAGTACAGATACCAATTCGGTTGCCGCGTTTGGTGACCATTACCCGTGCCGCGATCACCAGACCGGCCGCCACGGTAATTTTACCCCGATCGGTAGGATGCATATCTTTCAGCCGCACCCCGCCAACATAACGCTCAATTTCTTTCAGGTACTGATTAATCGGGTGGCCGGTAAGGTAAAGCCCCAGCGTTTCCCGTTCGCCATCCAGCTGCACCTGCTCAGGCCACGGCGTGACGCTGGCGTACGATTTCTCAACCTGTTCCGGCTCTTCCGCCAGTACGCCAAACATATCAGCCT
>NZ_JAWRYI010000492.1:0-273 GCF_046534705.1 Pseudomonas sp. SIMBA_068 | reverse complement strand
AGATGGTATCAATACTAAAAATGCAGCCAGTTTTTTGATTTTCTTTTCTCATCTAAGGCTAATACTAAATCCCATGGATAGTGCATACAGATGCATCCTTTTCATTAACAGGGATGCTCACACCAACCGTAAGGAAAATTGTGGATTAGGCACCTCGCTCATAGCGAACCTCGCCTTCATACATGGCCGCTTTGTGCCAATAGCGGACGTAGCTTACATCGGAATGTACTAATCTGCGGGGGCTGGTCAGTGCAATATGGCAACATACGGTGC
>NZ_JAWRYI010000491.1:0-273 GCF_046534705.1 Pseudomonas sp. SIMBA_068 | reverse complement strand
TATCCGAGCTTTGATATCAAAGCGTTTTTCGGTCTGGACTCCATCCATCTGCATACCTTATTCAAAAAAACCAGTCGCCAGTTCAACTTCATCCCGGGTCTGAAATTGCCGCTGTTTGACGGTGGACGGTTGAATGCCAATCTCGAAGGCACGCGCGCCGCCAGCAACATGATGATTGAACGTTACAACCAGTCAGTACTGAACGCGTTCAGCCTGCATTTCTCGCTCGTCGTTGAGCGTTTGCAGACGCGTGCCGTTGACGGCAACGTCACG
>NZ_JAWRYI010000490.1:0-273 GCF_046534705.1 Pseudomonas sp. SIMBA_068 | reverse complement strand
ATCCATATCAAGGTCGCTAAATAATAACATTTCGGTATTAGGTGTGGCTTCATTTAATGTTGCATCGTGCGGGAACGAAAAGTCAGATGGCGTTAGTACTGCCGATTGCGAGTACTGTACGTCTAGGCTTTCTACTTGCGGTAAGTTACCCACTGAACCTGCAATAACCACATAACATTCGTTTTCGATTGCCCGCGCTTGTGCACAATGGCGAACCCGTAAATAACTATTTTTAGTATCGGTCCAAAACGGCACAAACAGTATATCAAGCCC
>NZ_JAWRYI010000489.1:0-273 GCF_046534705.1 Pseudomonas sp. SIMBA_068 | reverse complement strand
ATCATGCGGCCACCCTGCCCGGTCTGATTCATCGACTGGAAATGCTCCAGCATCCGGCCATTATTCAGCAGCAGATTATACTGTGAATCCTCCTGCTCGGCGGGCGGCTGCCAGCTCAGCGGATAGAGTCGCGCTTTGCCATCCGGGAAATTAAACCATTCCGTGTAGAGTCGCGGCGTGCTTTCGCCTGCAGCGCTGACGGGCCAGAGCTGGGACTGCCAGCCGACCAGTTGCTCATAGCTGACACCCGCGAAAATCTCTGCGATGCCTGCC
>NZ_JAWRYI010000488.1:0-273 GCF_046534705.1 Pseudomonas sp. SIMBA_068 | reverse complement strand
ATAAGCGAACCCTGCGCATTCATGGGCGATGATGCTGGACACCATTACGCCCAGCGTTGCCGCCTTCCGGACGTCGATCACGTCATTGGCGTTCACACCCAGGCGGCGAGCCACGGCCGCGATGTAGGCCTCAGTGTTGTTTTCGTTGCCCGGTGCCCACCTGGTGATGGTTTCGCGCACCGTGTCGATGCCAGGGCCACCCACGCCAGGCATGCCGTCTTTGCCACGGTAGTTGATCAGCAGCTTGCCCAGGGCGCGGATGCCGTTCTCGGG
>NZ_JAWRYI010000487.1:0-273 GCF_046534705.1 Pseudomonas sp. SIMBA_068 | reverse complement strand
CCCTGCGACAACCCGCGCGGTCGCAATCACTCCAGCCAACAGGCGGTGAGCCATTTCCGGCTGACGCCGCAACAAACGACGCAGCTCCTGAAGCAGGCGCCGGCTGCCTATGGCACGCAGGTCAATGACATCTTGTTGACGGCGCTCGGGCGTGCACTGGGCCGCTGGACCGGCCAAGAGGCGGTGATGGTGCAACTGGAAGGCCATGGCCGCGAGGACCTGTTCGAGGGCGTCGATGTCTCGCGTACCCTCGGCTGGTTCAACAGCCTGTTC
>NZ_JAWRYI010000486.1:0-273 GCF_046534705.1 Pseudomonas sp. SIMBA_068 | reverse complement strand
AGCCGTTCTCCCCTGCCATCCCTTGCCGCCAAGGCCTTGCAGCTGTACCACGCCGTAGCCAGGGATGCACAAGCCGGGAGCCTTGCTCCGTGTGTTGCATAACCCGGGCCAGAAACCCTGAACACCACAATAAAAAAACTCCGCACCCTGCCCACTTCATGCGGTGAGCAGAATACAGAGTTTAGTGGCCCTTGCCGTGCAGCAAAGGCTCTTTACACAAGCCTTACGCGGCAGCGAAGAGTTGCTGGCTGATCTGCGCCTGGGCGTCGCTCA
>NZ_JAWRYI010000485.1:0-273 GCF_046534705.1 Pseudomonas sp. SIMBA_068 | reverse complement strand
ATATTAAACCTAAAGTTAAAATTTAAATATAAATAATCTTAGAGATGTAGTTGAGTAATATATAAAATTGATGATAAATTTAATCACATCTGAGCCGACGTCAATTTTATGTGGATAGATTATAATTCCTTTCAGATTTTGATAAGATAAATTTTTATCTTATTTGTTCTATTCTAACTGATGTAAAGAACAAGTTTTTATAGCCACCATTGAAAATGGGTTTTATAATAAACGTCAAATCTAACTAATAATCTATACCATAGATTTTAATTG
>NZ_JAWRYI010000484.1:0-273 GCF_046534705.1 Pseudomonas sp. SIMBA_068 | reverse complement strand
CCAATGAAAAGTCCTGGCAGTTGCGCTACGACCTGGATCTTGCCGCCTACGGCGTGCCCGGGCTGAGCGCCAGCCTGTGGCACGCCAAGGGCTGGGACATCGATGGCACGCACTACGACGGTGACCGCGATGGCCGCAACCGCGGCTACAACGTGCGCGGCCTGGACGGCGCCAAGCACAACGAGAACGGCCTGATGCTGGCCTATGTGGTGCAATCCGGGCGGCTCAAGGATGCGGTGCTGCGCACCATCGTCTACAACCACCGCGCCAGCG
>NZ_JAWRYI010000483.1:0-273 GCF_046534705.1 Pseudomonas sp. SIMBA_068 | reverse complement strand
ATAGGGCCGCCGGCCAAGCAGACCCTGCGTCACGCGCGTGGACTCGCGATCGAATATCGGTTGTTTCAACGCGCGGGTTGCCAGTCCCGCGTATTCGACAAAACCGTTGCGCGGACGATGGCTGCGGTAATTCGGAAAACGGGATCGATACAGTGTATTGGCCGCCCGATAGCGCATGTCGTGATAGGCACGCACGGCCAGCCGATATCCGGTGGCCTGCCCGAGCTCGCGCGGGGGCGTTACGCCGCGCTGATCCAGATACCACGCCGGATC
>NZ_JAWRYI010000482.1:0-273 GCF_046534705.1 Pseudomonas sp. SIMBA_068 | reverse complement strand
CGGCCTGCTCCATTCGCTGATGGTGAAGATGGCGTCACGCGTCAGCCGCCGTTATGCCAGCTACATGGTGCTGTTTATCGCCTTTTTCAGCCATATCTCCTCGGATGCCGCGCTGGTAGTGATGCCGCCGCTGGGCGCACTAATCTTTCTGGCGGTGGGCCGTCATCCGGTGGCGGGCCTGCTGGCCGCCATTGCCGGTGTGGCCTCCGGCTTTACCGCCAACCTGCTGATTGTCACCACCGATGTGCTGCTCTCTGGAATCAGCACCGAAGC
>NZ_JAWRYI010000481.1:0-273 GCF_046534705.1 Pseudomonas sp. SIMBA_068 | reverse complement strand
CTTTTATAGAGGATCACCTGCGCTTCCATGCGCAGTATTTACTGAAGTGAAAGTCCGCCCGGTTCGCCGGGCATCTTCTCATCAGAAGCGATAATCCACTGCCATAAAGTAACGACGTCCGTCTTCGTTATAGCTGTAGTCGTCACGACTGAGATCCTTGTCGCCAAGGTTCAGCACGCCTGCGCGCAGTTTGACGTCTTTAGTCACCTGCCAGGCCGCGCCGGTATTCCAGATGGTATAACCGCCCGGTGTTTTAGCCGTCGCGCTGTCGGC
>NZ_JAWRYI010000480.1:0-273 GCF_046534705.1 Pseudomonas sp. SIMBA_068 | reverse complement strand
ATGCTTTGCACGATGGCACGGGACAAGCCGACGCGCACGGCGGCCACCAGAGCGGCAGTATCTTGACTCTTGGCGGCATTGTTGGCGATGGCTTCCGCGATGCTGCGAATGTCGCGCACCGGCACTTGCTCGGCGAGCAACGCCTGCAGCACTTTGAGCAACTGCGACAGCGACAGCACCCCCGGCACCAGCTCTTCGGCCAGTTTTGGCGAGGCTTTGGCCAGCAACCCCATCAATTGCTGGACTTCCTCATGGCCGATCAGCTCATGGGAG